>NZ_BJNM01000007.1 GCF_006539685.1 Gluconobacter oxydans | reverse complement strand
TATTCTTTCGGGTATTGTTACCCTTCCCCTGACCGTTCATGCTCAGGATACAGCCGCCGTCGCTCCCCAGCATGTTCCCCCTGCGGCGCCTCGCCAACTGCCCTCCACAGGCTCGGCCATCGCCCTGCCACCCGTCCAGAAAGCCCCGCCTCACCCTCCGCATCCGCCCGCGCCATCTGCCGATCATCTGGGCGCGATTTTCGATACGGAGAGTATTTCCTCACTGCTCAACCGCAATGATGACGCCCTGCGGCGCAGCGATCTCACCGCCGGTTATTACGTGCCGGCGGAAGCTTTCGGTCATATCGCGCCCCAGCTCTCACCTTACCGAAACTGGCTGGCAGAGCGCGGCTTCAGCTTCGAGTTCTCCTACAAGGGGGAAGCCATGGCGAATGTCGGTGGCGGCATCAGCAAGGGCATGTCCTACGCCCATGAACTGACCTTCAATACACGATGGGATCTGGGCAAGCTGCTCGGACTGGATGGCTGGATCCTGCATGCGGTGATGATGGAGCGTGCGGGCCGCGAGGTCTCCTATGACCATGTCGGGGACCACCATATCCTGCTGAGCGAGGTCTACAGCCTCTCGGGCCATGCGGCCGCCCATCTGGCAGACATCTATCTTGAAAAATCGTTTTTCAACAACCGTCTCAACATCAATATCGGCCGCATCACGCTGACGCATACCTATGCGACGTCCGTGCTGCTCTGCACGTTCATGGTGCAGTGCTCCGCGCCGCCCGCCATCAAGGCTGACGAGGGCTGGAGCGTCTATCCGAAAGCCAACTGGGGCGGCACGCTGCGCTTCAAACCCACCCGTGACCTGACCCTGCGAACAGGCGTCTACCGGGTCGGCGCGCTGACGGAAAATCCCAGCGGCTGGGCCTGGGGTAGTGAACACTCAACCGGTGTCATGCTGCCGATCGAACTGACCTGGGAGCCCTTTATCAGTCCAGATAACCTTCCCGGCCATTACAAGCTCGGCTTTGCGCATGACACATCGCCTTATGCGGATCGCCTCGGAACCATTCCGGCGATGTTCGCGAAGGAAGTCTTCCATGACGCCACCAAACCGCGTGACACGTTCTATATCGAAGCGGACCAGATGGTGTATCGCAAGGGCGGACAGCACCAGATGGCGGGCGGATACATCCTCGCCGGCTATGTGCACAACACGCCCAGCGTCTCGACATTCTCGGATCAGGTCTATGTCGGCGCATCACTGCTCGGCATTATCCCCCGCCGCCCGTTCGACCGGTTCGGCGTGATGTATTCCTATTATCAGATGAGCCCGGCCATCACGGTCGGCCAGCGCCTGAGGCAGCTTGAGGGCATGTCCATGGGGGCGTTCGTCAACGGCCCCCAAACCCATTCCGCCATTCTGGAAGCCTATTACGGTGTCCCCATCCGGCCGGGTCTCGTGCTGCAGCCGGAGTTTGAATACATGATGCGCCCCGGCCAGACCTCGGTTATTCCGAATGCGACATTGGTGGGCCTCAAGGTCCTCGGGAACCTGTAATATTAAGTCATAGATAACGAATCCGTTACTTGTGATTTAACAGAAACGTTATTCTACAACACAGTAATTACCCGTTCGTGATTTGGAACAGGATTCCCATTTACATAACCTGAAATCCCATAAGGATTACAACCAAGGGACTTTCAGCATGAAAACGATGCTTGCTTCTTTTTTCGTTCTTGGACTTCTGGGCGGCACAGCCCTTGCGCAGGAGCCCAAGGTTGAGAATGCTGTCGCCAACACGACTTCAGGCGAGAAGCCCCGGGTTACACAGGCGGCAGACCGCACCAACAGCGAGACCTGCAATCAGGTCTGGGTCAACACCGCGACGCATGTCTATCACGTTCAGGGCAGCTTCTGGTACGGCGCCACGGCCCACGGGACGTATATGTGTGAAGCGGACGCCAAGCGTGCAGGCAATACCCGCGGCCAGTTCTGACAGACGTTACCAACAGGCTTCAGACCTCATGGAAAATTAGGTCTGAAGCCTGTGATCGTTCAGTCGGATGCGCCGAGACCGGACTGGTCGACCGGGGTTCCATGAACCTGCACCGTAACCTTTCCGGGTTCCGCCTTTTCAGAGGCAGTCTCTTTAGGCGCGGCCCCATCGTCTCCAGCCTGCTTTGCCGCCACCTGCTCGCTGATTTTTTCCTGCTGGCGAAGGGCCGCAGCCTGTGGCTGATGCCCCGCTGCCTCCGCCGCATCCGCCGCCAGAGTGAGCGCCCGGCGCATCCCGCGATAATCCAGCGCATCACGGCGGCTTTTCACAACCGACAGAGCCTCGCTGCTGGCCAGTTCAGGCTGCCCGCGCAGCAGGTTCAGACGGGCCGTCAGTTCCTGCCGGTCAACCTGCGCGCTGCTTTCACGGAAGACCGCCAGATCATTCACGCGCTGGGCCAGAACCGTGTCCTGCCTCAGATCCGCTGCGATCAGACCTGACAGGTAAAACGCCCGTTCACGGATTCCCATATCCGGAGACTGAAGCGCCCGCGCCACAGCCTGGGACGCAAACACCGTGTCATGAAGCCTATACAAGGCGGCCGCGCGGATCACGGCCAGGTCGGACGTATCCGAAACGCCGCGCAGGCTGAGCGCGGCTTCGGTCTCGCCAAGACTTTGCAGGGCTTTCTGCGGCTCGTCTTCCGCCAGCAGGACTGTCGCCAAGTTGAAACCGGCCTCGTGAATGGACGGCGCATCATCGCGCATCAGGGCACGGTCCATCGCGGTCCGGTACTGGGCCTCGGCCTGTGTGGCCTGACCGATCCCATAGACGCTCTTGCCAGTATCCATGGCATCTTCATAAGGCTGATCGGGCTTTGGACCCTTCGTCGCGGTTGAAGACGAGCAGCCGCCCAGCGTCAGGACCATCACGCCCGTGCAGGCCAGAAGAACGCGCTTCATGGCCGCACCGCCTGTGCCGGCAGACGACGCGAGGGCTCCTGCTTGCTGCCCCCACCGCCCAGCAGCCACAACCCGCGCAGCTGATCCGTCAGCTTGCGCAGACTGCTCGCACTCGCCTCCGCCTGGGCCAGAAGAGCCGGAAGCTGGGCTGTGGCCGTATTGGCATGCGCCACGGTCTGCTGCACCTGCGGCATGCTCTGACGCAGGCTGGCCGTGGCGGCTCTTGCGTTGGCCATCGTTCCATCCACCTTCGTCATGACGCCGCCTGCCTGTTTTTCAATGGGTCTGAGATCCGCGATGACAGCATCAAGATGAGCCAGCGCAGCATTGGCCTTATCGAGCACGTCATCCTTGACCAGCAGTCCGCCGATCGTGCCCTGCCCTTTTCGCATGTCGGTCAGCATGTCGTTGACCTGCGTCGTAATGAGCTGGACGTTGTTCATGGCTGGTACGAGCTTGTTGCGCAGATCCATGACCGTCTGGGTAATCACATCCGCCGGGTTGGCCTCGACCGTCGCCTGAAGGACCGCGTAATCCCAGTCGAGCGGCTTGCCCTTGCCCCGGCCCAGTTCAATGTAACTTGCGCCCGCCACGATCAGGCGATGGCGGATGATGGCCGTGCTGTCCTGGCGGATGAAGTTGGCGAACTGCGGGTCCAGATCCCCTTCCGCGTACATCCGGCCCGTCTCGTTGAGCTTAAGCCGGCGGATTTCACCCGCATGGACGCCCATGACCTCGATATCATTGCCGATCGCAAGTCCGGCCACGCCGCTTTCGGGGAGCACGAAATGCAGTTTCTTCTCCGGCGTCAGCCACTGGCGCAGGAAACCGGCCTCCACGACGGCGACCGAGAACATGACGATCGCGGCAAGGACAAGCAGCCCGACCCATTCATCCGCATAGCGGTTCTGAAAGAGTGGACGGGCGGTTTCGGTCTGGCGTACGCGAAACATCAGGAACCTCGCATCGAAAACAGTCCGTCATCATAAAGGCGCAGGCGGATGGTGGCGTCGGACGCATAATCCCCCCACCCGCTTTCATCCGGAGCCATCCACACAACCGCGCATCCCCGGTCCCGCAGATCGGTCACGAGAGACAGGAACGCATTCATCAGCCCGGCCGAGGCCCCTTCCATCGGATGCTCCAGCAGCAGAAGCGCCGGCTCACCCATCATGGCCCGCACACAGGCCGCGCGCTGGCGGTCCATGGCCGACAGACGGTTCGGCGGGATCACCGGCAGTCCAGGCAAGCCAAGCCGGACGGCAAGATGCACGGCCTGGGACTGAAGCCTGTCGATCGGGATGCGTGTATGATGCAGTTGTGGCCACAGGATGTTCATGTGCGTCCCGTACAGGTCCACCCATCCGCCCGTCATCACGACCCGCCCGATCCGGCCCCGCAGCGCGTTACTGCGCCGTTCATCGAGATCGGCCCAGTCCAGCCCCATGCAGCGGACATGACCATCGCCCAGCGGAATGAGACCAACGCACATATCGGCAAACAGCGCAGCCTGCCCCATGTCCCGGCACTCGATCAGGGCGCATTCGCCGGCATTGAGACGCAGGTTGTAACGGCTGGAGACCAGACCGCTCTCATCGAACTGCGGCCTGGCATCCAGCAGCTCAAGCCGGGCATCCAGCGTATTCGGAAAGACGTCGTCAGCCTCAGCCATCGAAGCACACGCTGAAAACGACGTTGATGACCATGATGGACAGCATCCCGCGTGCAAATCCGCGCGGCAGCATGCTCGACAGGTCGTCCTCGGTGGTGACATCCATGCCGGACAGGCACGAGCATACGCCCACGGCATAACCGCTAAAAATGAACTTGGCCGGGATCACAAAATAGTCGATCGGCTTCACGCTGCTGACGACCTGATCCAGAAACGCCCAGATCGGCATCGTGATCGCATCCTCGACACGACAGACGGCATAGCCGACCAGAAGGGCCGTCATGCTGAAAATAACGCCAAGCGTGAAGCCGCTGATCGTCATGGCGAGACTGCGCGGCAGCAGGAACGAGATGAACGGATCGATCCCCATCCCCGTCATGGCACGCATCTGCCCACCCGTCGTGAGCGTGCCGAGTTCGGTGAGCATCAGCATACCCGACCGTCCCAGCAGGATCACGCCGACCAGAACCGGTGCGATCTCACGCACCAGAACCGTGGAAAGGATGGAGCCGGTCATCTGTGCCATGCCCGCGAAACCGAGCCAGTAGACGGTCTGCGCCACGATACCGAAACCCGTCAGCGCCGCCGTCACCAGCGTGCTGAGAATGCCACCGCCCACGGCCTGATGCAGGGAGGCCCAGAACTCGATCCGCACCGTCCGCCGCCAGGTCGTCAGCCGCGTCGCCTCGCGCATGATGCCCCAGCCGGCGCCGATCATCATGAGCGTAAAACGCATCTGCGTGCGGGAGAAATACCCCAGATGCACCAGCATGCTCCGGACCATCGTGA
This sequence comes from Gluconobacter oxydans, assembly GCF_006539685.1. Taxonomy (GTDB): domain Bacteria; phylum Pseudomonadota; class Alphaproteobacteria; order Acetobacterales; family Acetobacteraceae; genus Gluconobacter; species Gluconobacter oxydans. The sequence goes on along the minus strand of NZ_BJNM01000007.1, from coordinate 97,989 downwards.
TCCGGTCGAGATTGCGCAGCACTTTCATCGACGGCCTGCCAGAATGAAGCTGCGGGTAATCCCGCTATGGGGCAGGTAGAACATTCCTCTCTCACGGAAGAGGAAATGTTCACGCAGGATCATATAGGCCTGTTCGGACACCTGGATCGTCCCCGCATCCGGCGAACTGCCGGTCAGCAACTCGGCACCATTGAGCGCATCACCCCAGATGTTGAAGACCGAAGGCCCTTCTCCGAGCTCCGATGCCATGACCGAACCGACATCCATGCCGATCCGGAAAACGGGATCCAGATCCGCCGCGGCCAGCGAGGACAGGCAGGCCTCACGGATCGAGACCGCCGCATCCGCCAGCCGCACAGCCGCGGAGGGGTCCGGTGTCTGCGAACAGCCGCCCACGAGGACGAGCCGGTTGCTTACGACCTGAACGGAGAACAGTCCGCTGTCACGCGCGATTTTCTGGATTTCCAGACTGAGCGTGCGGATGACGTTCATGGCGCGCGCAATGCTGTCACGATCCGGCGCATAGGGGTCCACGAAGGAAATGACCATGACCGGAACCTGCGGATACACACCCGCCGCAACCGGCTCACCGGCCGTGGCCGACGGCTCCAGAAGAAAGCCCTCGTCAAACCGCGCGTCATGCTTTTCGGTCGGGATCGCCAGACCGGAATGACCCTCGCCCGCCGCCGCATCGAACGGCTTGGCAAAGCGCAGGGCCACGATGGAGCCCACGATGGCGATGATGTGCTCCATCGTCTCCGGTTGTCCCGGATCTTCCAGCACGATCGCGCCAACGGTCTTGTGCGCATTGCGGACCGGCTGGAACAACAGCGTATTTGCCCCCACGGCCCGCATGATGACACGCTGGAAGGTCTGGGTGCGCTCGTCCTGCGAAGCATCCGCGATCGACAGGGTATGCCCCTCGTCCAGAGCCTCGAACAGCTTGCCATTGTCCCGCCGGCTGATCTCGACGCCCGTGCTATGCACGTCGCGCGACGGATCGAAAGCATCCTCGCACAACAGACGGTCCCCATCCGGCAGTAGGCGCCACAGACTGGCACGCCGCGCGCTGGTCCGCGCCGTCAGGACCTCCGTCAGGATCGGCACTTCATGCGCGGGATCGAACAGGTCCGGCGTGCTGGCAATTTCCAGCAGCGAGGCATTCTCCGCCTTGACCTGATCCCGCCCCCGCTGGAGCCGCTTTCTCAGACGCTCCACATGCCGCCCCTGCGCGACCAGCGCGAGCGCCAGCACCGAGGCCAGTCCGACGACCAGCAGCGAGAACCCGATATTCTGCCGCCGGGCCGTCTGGGCGAAATCGGCAAAATCGCTTTCCGGCGCATTCAGCAGCAGCACCCAGTGCCGGTGAACGAAGGGCAGTTCAGAAGCGATGGTGACGTAATTCTTGCCCCGCGCCTGCACCACGCCCGTACCCGGCCCCTTGATACGGAAACGGTTGAGCGCATGGATAAAGACGGGCTGCGTCTTGGGATCAAGGAACACATTCCCCGGATCGAAGGTCTTGGGATCCTGCCCGGCCGCGACATTGTGCCCGGCGATGATCCGGCCGTGCATGTCCACGATCACGGCCTGTCCGCTGCGCCCGACCTGAAGCTTGTTGAGGAACGAGGTCAGCTGGTTCAGCGAAATGTTGATCGCAAAGACCGATTTGTGCCCGTCATGTCCATCAACGGCGAGCGAAGCCGTGATGATGAACTGATGCGTCGAAATATAGGCGTAAGGATCGGTCCAGTGGAGCTGCCGTTCCGGATCGTTCTGATGCTTGACGGCTTTTGCGAACCAGGGGCGCGTGACAACATTATAGCCCTCCGCCGGATCCGCGCTCTCGCCCGTAACGTTGCCGTCCTTGTCCGTATAGACGTGATGATAGACCTGCTTGCCGTCATCGGTCTGGAAATGGGTCTGCTCGAACCCGTCCTGACCGTGCCGCGTGATCATCCAGAACTGGCCCTGATCATTCGCGATATAGAAGCTGTCCACCTGCGGCGTATGCGTCAGGATGGAGCGGCCATAGAGCATGAACGTGTCAGGCGTAGCGTTCGTCAGCGGATCGCGGAACATGTCCTGCGCGATCAGGGCACCAATGGAGGCCGGGGCGAGATAGTCGCTGACCTCCTGTGTCACATAGCGCTGCTGGCTGCGCAGAAGATCGTTGGAGAGCGAAATCGCGCCCTTGCGGGTCGTCTGGTAATTGTGAAGGCTGATGCCTGTAATCGCGGCGATGACCAGAAGCACGCCCACGAGAGGACCCAGGATCTGGAAGATCCTTCGCCGGTCACTGGCAGGGCTCTGGGTGGGATCCACGATTTCTGCGGCTGACAACGTTCTTTCACTCCGAACAGAGACGGGGTCGCGGAACAGGGCCGTACTACCGCGATAGGCCAATATCCTCCGACTATTACCAGACTGCAACCCGTAGCCATGAACTGAAACACGCCTGCACGTCCGAAGTTTACTGTTTTCACATAATCCGATCAGAGGTCTTCCACGCATTCCAGCCCGACGCAGAGATGGCGGATGACGGATTTGCCCGCTATGGTCGGGCGCTTTTCCAGCAGGGTGGTTTTGCTGGAAGCCGTCGGAACAGCGGTGTCTCACATGCACGAATATCTTTCTCACCGCGTCGTCCTGTCATTTACGGGAACGGACCGCGCCAGCTTTCTTCAGGGACTCATCACCAATGACGTCCAGAACCTGACGGACACGACAGCCGTCTGGAGCGCGCTGCTTACCCCGCAGGGACGCTGGCTGAGCGAATTCTTCCTGTATGCCACGCCTGACCGTATCCTGATGGACTGTCCGGCCGATCACGCGGAGATGCTGGTCAAGCGCCTCTCCCGCTTCCGTCTGCGCGCGGACGTGCAGATCGAGAACACGCCCTTCCAGGTCGTCACAGGCGCGGAAGGCCGTGCAGTTCCGGAATCCGTCCTCACGAGTGCCCCGGACCCGCGCTGCGAGGGGGCTGGATGGCGAGCGGTCGTGACAGAACCCGCCCAGGGCGGTGAGACGCCCGCTGCATTTCTGGAACGGCGTCTGACGCTGGGCCTGCCGGACGTCATGGATTTTGAAAGCGAGCAGACGCTGGCGCTCGAAGCCGACATGGACCTTCTGCACGGCGTGTCCTGGAAAAAGGGCTGCTATATGGGGCAGGAACTCACCGCCCGTACCCATTACCGCGGCCTCGTCAAGCGCCGCCTGCTGCCCGTCGTCCTGTCGGAGGGCACGTTCCCCGACGAAGGCGGCGTCATTATTTCCGGCGAGCGTGAAGTGGGCGACATCCGCTCCCGCAGCGGCAATCGGGCGCTCGCCATGCTGCGACGTGACGCCTGGTCCGCATCAGATCTGACATGCAATGGGCAGCCGCTTTCTGTAGTCTGGCCCGTCTGGTTTCCCGAGGAGATGCGTTCGTGACCTATGTTCCCCCCGGCCCGTCCATTGTCGATGACATCATCGCGCAGGTGAAGTTCGACGCGAACGGCCTGATTTCCGCGCTTGCGCAGGCGCCGGATGGCGCGGTGCTGATGCTGGCCTGGATGAATGCGGATGCCCTGCGTGAGACGCTGCTGACGGGCCGTGTCTGCTACTGGTCCCGCAGCCGACAGAAGCTGTGGCGCAAGGGGGAAACCTCGGGCCAGCAGCAGAAGCTCATCGAAGCCCGGCTCGACTGCGACATGGACGCCGTTCTCATGATCGTCGACCAGACCGGCGTGGCCTGCCACACCGGTCGCCGGAGCTGTTTCTATCACGGGGTGACGCCGGACGGGCTGCGCGACACCTCGCAGCCCGAAATCAGCGCCGAAGAGCTTTACGGCCGCTGATCAGCCGCAGACGGCGCCGTCCAGCCCGGCACGAGGAACGTAGCCGGGCAGCCATTCTGGTCGTCCGGTGAGGACAGATAGGCGCCTTCATACGGGAAGCGCGAGAGCTTCTTCGGATCCAGCGTGAACCAGAGCTGCGTCAGCACCATCTGCCCGTTATGGGCCGGTTCGCAGCGGACCTGAAGGGCCCGGCTGTCCCGGACGTTCATCAGACGCGCGAAGGTGGCCAGCATGTCATCGCGGTTGACCTGAAATCCGGACTGTTGCGCCAGCCACAACCCAAAGGCCGAAGCCGCAAACCGGTCCCGCATTTCCATGGACGTGATGAAGAAGCGGTCCGCATCATAGCCAAAGCAGCGGGCGTGCTTCGTGTATTCATGCACATAAAGCGGCTTCTTCAAATGCGGCACAACACCCCGGAGCGCCTCAACCGTTGTCGGCAGGAGCTGCGGCGGAGTGTCGTTGTGATCATAGAGATCACAACCCTTGGACCACCATTCCTGCACCGGCACGCCCTGCGCTTCCAGAGTATGCGGCTCGGACGCCCACAGTCCGTGCAGACCAATCGAGATGCGATGCGTCTGGTCCCATTCACATCCGCCGCCCGTCGCGCAGAAACCGGGCTGCCAGGTCAGGGCCAGCGTGTCATGCCGGAAATCGGTATGGGCCGTGGGCGTGATCGAAGGGCCGGTCGGAACCTGCGAGACGCAGCCCCCCAGCAGGAAAAGAGCGGCAAGAACGGAACGCTTCACGCAGAAAGCCCCTTGGCATGGTGTGTCAGATGGTCCGCGATGAAACTCTGCACGAACCAGTAGGAATGATCATACGCGGCATGACGGCGGAGTTCGAGGGACTGTCCGCCTTCCTTTGCTGCCCCCTCCAGCGCGTCAGGACACAGATCCGCCAGATACTGGTCCATCAGCCCCTGATCCACGAGAATGGTGGACGGATGTGTGTGCCTTGAACGCAGCAGAAGTGTCGGGTCGCAGCTCTGCCATTTCGCCGGATCACCGCCGAAATATGCATCAAACGCTTTCTGCCCCCAGGGCACGATGCTCGGATGGCAGATCGGCGCGAAAGCCGAGACGGTCTTCCAGCGATCGGGATATTTCAGCGCCTGAAGCAGTGCGCCCATGCCGCCCATGGAATGTCCCATAATGCCGCGCCGCGCGCCGTCCAACGGATAGAGCCGCTCCGTTAGCGCGGGCAGTTCCTCGCCGACATAGGTCTCCATCCGGTAGTGATGGCTCCAGGGTTCGGACGTGGCGTCGATATAAAAGCCGGCACCCGATCCGAGATCGTAACTGTCATCCTCACCCTTGATGCCCGTATGGCGCGGGGACGTGTCCGGGGCGACCAGCGCGATGCCATGTTCGGCGGCAAAGCGGATGGCATTGGCCTTGATGAGGAACGTCTCCTGCGTCGCGGTCAGCCCGGCCAGCAGGTGAATGACGGGGACTTTCTGCCCCGCCAGAGCCTCTTTCGGAAGGAAGACTCCGAACGTCGCGGGAACACCAAGCACCTGCGAATTGTGCCGGACAAACCGCAGGGAGCCGTCAAAACAGGCGTGATGCGCCAGAACCTCGATATCGGACACGCTCAGTACTCCACGACAGTACGAATGCTCTCACCGCGGCTCATCATGTCGAAGCCCAGATTGATGTCCGCGAGCTTGAGCTTGTGGGTGATGAGATCATCGATATCGATCCGGCCTTCCATGTACCAGTCCACGATCTTCGGCACATCGGTTCGCCCGCGCGCGCCACCGAATGCCGAGCCGATCCAGCGCCGTCCCGTCACGAGCTGGAACGGCCGCGTGCTGATTTCCTGCCCTGCCCCGGCCACACCGATGACGCAGGACACGCCCCAGCCACGATGCGCGCTTTCCAGCGCCTGACGCATCAGGGTCGGATTGCCGACACACTCAAATGTGTAGTCCAGACCACCACCGGTCATCTCGATCAGATGCCCGACGAGATCCCCGTCCGGCCCCAGATCCTTCGGATTCACGAAATCCGTCATGCCGAACTTGCGGGCAATCGCCTCGCGCTCCGGGTTGATATCGATGCCGATGATCCGGTTGGCGCCGACCATCTTTGCGCCCTGAATGACGTTGAGCCCGATGCCGCCCAATCCGAACACCGCAACGGTCGATCCCGGCTCGACCTTGGCGGTGAACAGCACGGCGCCAATGCCGGTCGTCACGCCGCAGCCGATATAGCAGACCTTGTCGAACGGCGCGTCGGGGCGGATCTTCGCCAGTGCGATTTCCGGCAGAACCGTGAAATTCGCGAAGGTCGAGCAGCCCATGTAATGGTGGATCGGCTGACCTTTATAAGAGAAGCGGGATGTGCCGTCCGGCATCAGGCCCTTGCCCTGCGTGCTGCGGATGGCCGTGCACAGATTGGTCTTGCGCGACAGGCAGGACGGACACTCCCGACACTCCGGCGTATAGAGCGGAATAACGTGATCGCCGGGTTTCAGATGCTTCACCCCGGCCCCGACTTCCCGGACGATGCCCGCACCCTCATGCCCGAGAATGGCCGGAAACAGGCCCTCCGGGTCCTGTCCGGAGAGCGTGTACTTGTCGGTATGGCACAGACCGGTCGCCATGATCTCGACCAGCACTTCCCCGTCGCGGGGGCCTTCAAGCTGAACCGTGTCGATTTCCAGCGGTCTGCCGGCTTCGAACGCAATGGCGGCGGTCACGTCCATAACATCACTCTCCTCTGAAACGGTCCTGACAGGGTGCCGTATTAAATGGCATGGCGGCAAGAGGCCGCTGCAAAAGAAAGTAAAGTGACAGACACCCTTTGGTGTTGGCCGGGGACTGACTTCGCCGCTACGCTTCCGCACAACTTCCCTGCACATCCCGTCATCCGAGGAGACAGCCGTTTGATCGTCAACCGTCCACATGGACTGGCCATTCTTTTCCGGGAATCCCTTCCCCCCCTGATCATCCTGACCCTGTGGGACTTCGTCGTGGTCGTCCTGTTCCAGATCTTTCACCAGGACTGGATGGAGCAGCCGGCACTTCCGATTTCCCTGATGGGCTCAGCACTCGCGATCTTCCTGAGCATGCGCAACAACGCGGCCTATAACCGCTGGTGGGAAGGCCGGACGCTGTGGGGCGCGATCACCAACAACTGCCGCTCCTTCGGCCGCGAAGCCGCGACCCTTCTGGGTGGACGTCCGGATCTGGCCCGCGCCATGGCTGCCTATCCGCATGTCCTGCGCGCAGCCCTGAGGGGCGATCCGCCCAACGAGGACACAAAAAGGCTGCTGACGCCCGAAATGTACGAGAAGGTCTTTTCCTGCTCGAACACGGCCAACATGCTGCTCTACCAGATCGGCCTGGGGGTCCGGGACGAAGTCGAACGCAAGGGAATCGACGGCGCGGTGCATGGCACCGTGGACCGCATCCTGTCCGACATCGCCAACGCACAGGGCGGACTGGAGCGGATCAAGAACACGCCGCTCCCCGCGCAGTATTCCCTCCTGCCCGAAATCGCGACGCATCTGTTCTGCATCATCCTGCCGCTCTCGGCCGTGCAGACGCTCGGCTGGATCACACCGCTGGGTTCCAGCATCATTGGCATGCTGTTCCAGATGCTCGACCGCAGCGGACGCGACCTTCAGGAACCGTTCACGAAGAGCGTCCACGCGCTGCCCATGCTGACCATGGCCCGCACGATCGAGCGCGACCTCCTGCAACCGATCGGGGATCTCCCGCCCGATCCCATCCAGGCCATCCACGGCGTTCAGCCCTGACGGACACAGGAGCCCCCGGTTGCCCCCTTGCGATCAGACAAGACAGCAGGGGGTTTTTCTGCTATAAGCCGGGGCTATGAACACGTTCAAAAGCCCCCAGAAGGGCGGCATGACCGATGAAATGGCTCGTGTCGCAGCCAACAACACTGCCCGTCAGACCGATCCGGAACACGACGCGGACCCGTTCCGCGAAGGTGACTCCATTGTCTACGCCGCGCATGGCGTCGGACGCGTGGACAAGATCGGCATGGTCGAAGTCGCCGATACCGTCATCGAGATGATCCAAATCTCGTTCCCCGGCAACCAGATGACGCTGCGCATCCCGCTGGCCAAGGCCCGCAAGGCCGGCCTGCGCAAGATCGTGACGCGCGACATCGTCGACAAGGCGATGACCGTCATCAAGGGCAAGCCTCATGTCAGCAAGGGCATGTGGGCCCGTCGCGCCGTGGCCTATCAGGAAAAGATCAACTCCGGTGACCTGATCCAGATCGCCGAAGTGCTGCGTGACCTGCGTCGCAACGTCGACAGCCTCGATGGCAGCTTCTCCGAGCGCAAGCTGTTCGAAGCCGCGCAGGAGCGTTTCGTGGCCGAGGTCGCCGTTCTCGAAAACGTCGATCCCGCACAGGTTCTCGAAAACCTGACCAAGACCATGAAGGCCGCCTGAATCGCGGTCAGGAGCGCAGTTTGAAAAGGCTGCACTTCTCCAATATGGATCAGGCTGTGGTTTTCTTCGCATCCCGGACGGGGTCTCTCGCGTTGGCGACACGAGAGATCTTTTCCGTGATGCGTTTTCAGTCACGGTTTCAAACCTGCATTCACAAGGAGAGGTGAGGCCAGATGCCTGCCCCTTACAAAGACCGTTTCGCCGGCAAGAAAGTCCTCGTCACCGGGGCCTCCCAGGGAATTGGCGAGGCCACCGCGCTTCGTTTTGCCGAAGAAGGCGCGCAGGTCGCCCTCAACGGCCGCAAGGAAGACAAGCTGATCGCCGTCCGCGAGAAGCTGCCCAAGGTTTCCGGCGGAGAGCACCCGATCGCCACGGGTGACATTTCCAAAGAAGACGACGTCAAACGTCTGGTTGCCGAGAGCATCAAGGCCATGGGTGGTCTCGACGTTCTGGTCTGCAATGCGGGCTATCAGATCCCCTCCCCGTCAGAAGACATCAAGCTCGAAGATTTTGAAGGCGTGATGGCCGTCAACGTCACGGGGGTGATGCTGCCCTGTCGCGAAGTCATCCGTTACTGGCTGGAAAACGGCATCAAGGGCACGATCATTGTGAACTCCTCCGTTCACCAGATCATCCCGAAACCGCATTATCTGGGCTATTCCGCCTCCAAGGGTGCCGTCGGCAACATTGTCCGCACGCTGGCACTGGAATATGCCAGCCGCGGCATCCGGGTGAATGCCGTGGCGCCCGGCGCCATCGTGACGCCGATCAACATGTCGTGGATCGACGATCCCGAACAGTACAAGGCCGTTTCGAGCCACATCCCGATGAAGCGCCCGGGCGAAAGCCGCGAAATCGCGGATGCCATCACCTTCCTCGCCGCCGAGGACAGCACCTACATCACGGGTCAGACCCTGTATGTCGATGGTGGTCTGACGCTCTACGGCGATTTCGAAAACAACTGGTCCTCGTAAACTTATATGGCCCCTTCCCTTACCGTTCTGCTGATCGAGGATGATTTCCTCATCCGGACCTGCCTGGCGGAGTTCCTGCTCGACAGCGGCCTGACGGTCAGGGAAGCGGACAACTGTGCCGAAGCCCGCGCCATCATCGGCGCGGAGCCGAAGCTCGATGCCCTTGTGGCGGATATGACCCTCCCGGACGGGGATGGCATGACCCTTGTCCAGCCGGCCCGCGAACGCTGGCCCGATCTTCCGGTCATCTATATCAGCGGCCATGGCGACCTGCGGCGTGACGAAACGTCCGGCGATCCCGCGCGGGACCGTTTCATCTCGAAGCCTTATACGCTAGCAAGCATTCAGGAGGCCCTTCTGGAAATGACATCGGCGGCCTCGGACTAGGAGATCCGCATGTCTGCCAGTCTGGACAGACCAGCCCCTGATGATCCGGCCCTGACACCCGGAGAAGAGCAGCTTACATCAGCCAGCCGCCTGGCCCGGGCACAGGATGCCCTCGCCCGCCGGAACCCCGAAGAAGCGCTGGCCATCGCGGACGCCTCCGCGGACGATACGACTGAAATCCCGGCCCTGCATTATGTCCGGGCCCGCGCGCTGTTTCACCTTCACCGCTACGCCGAATGTGCGGAAGAGCTTGAAAAAGCCAGCGCCAATGTCGGCCCCCATGCCATTGCGCTGCTGCTGGACGAAGCCGTTTCCATGCGCCGGCGGGATGATCTGCTGCCGCTGCTGGAAATCTGCCGCAGGCGCAAACCCGATGATCCCCGGCTGATGGATGCTGAAGCAACGGTTCTGATCCAGTTGGCACGCTTCGACGAGGCGGAACTCCTGCTGCGCCAGAGTCTGCACCGCCGCCCCGGCAACCGCAGCACGCTCAACCTGCTCGCCCTTCTCCTGACGGAAACAGGCCGTTTCGAGGGGGCGCTCGCGGTCATGAACGACCTGCGTGAGAGCGATCCGCAGGACTGGGAACCGATCTGCAACATGGCCTGCATCCTCAGCAGCCTCGGGCGGATGGAAGAAGCAGCCAATCTGTACCGGCAGGCGGTTCCCATGGCGCCGAAGGACCCACGCCTGCGTCTCAACCATTCCATCACCATGCTCAAAAGCGGACGCATGGCGCAGGGCTGGGCGGAGCATGAATGGCGTTTCGGACTGCCGGGCCATACCAGCATGCCGTTGGACCGCCTCCTGCCCAATATTTCCCCATCGCTGGATCTCAGGGGCAAGCGCGTTCTGGTGACGCAGGAAGAGGGTCTGGGCGATACGCTGATGTATCTGCGCTACATCCCGCCCCTCGCCCGGACAGGCGCCATCGTCCATATCTGGGGCACCGAGACACTGGCGGCGATCTGCGAACGTTTCGCCGGGGTAGCGGAAGTCCAGTTTGGCGGCGAAACGCCGGAATGCGACTATCACTGCCCGTTCATCAGCCTGCCCCGTGCCTTTTCCGGCACGCCTGACGCGATGGGCGCGCCCGTCCCCTATCTCAGCGCAGACCGGCGGAAAGCCGAGATGTGGCGTCAGCGCCTGCAGGATGATCACAAATTCAGGGTCGGTCTGGTCTGGGCCGGGGCAGCGCGGCCTGAAGATACGGCGGCGCTCATGGTGGACCGCCAGCGTTCCATGCCGCTTTCCGCCCTTGCCCCTCTGGCCGACATTGAAGGCGCGAGTTTCTATTCCCTGCAGAAAGATCGCCCGGCCGAGCAGATCCCCGATTTTCCAGGCGAGCTGATCAATTTCATGCCCGAATGTCACACGATGGACGACACGGCGGCGCTGATGGTGAACCTAGACATCATCGTCTCGGTCGATACGTCAGCCGTTCATCTGGCGGGCGGACTGGGCAAGCCCGTCATCATGATGGACCGCGTCAATAACTGCTGGCGCTGGCTGCACGGGCGTGAGGATACGCCCTGGTATCCGCAGATGACGATCGTCCGTCAGACCCGTTTTGGGGACTGGTCGGACGTCGTGGAGCGCGTGAAACAGCGCCTCGAAAACGCCGTTTCTGCCCATTAGAGCTCAGTAGCTGTAGCCGTAGGACAGGCCGATGCTCGATCCGGGATCATTTTCCGGGGTCGTGAAGCCTGTGACCTGACCGCCCGTGCCGACTGTCGTATTGAACTTCAAGCGCTTCGTCAGGTCGATCTGGACCTGTGCCTGCGTGCCGGAGCCGGATGTCGCCTGCTTGGCGCCGACATAGACGCCTTTCATGACGTATTTCCCGGCCTCGACACTGGTGCCACCATTGTCCACACCACTTCCGCCGCCAACCGCCAAACGGTCGAGCCCCAGCAGGTTACGCACCTTGCTCAGCGGATCAAAGGCCGAACCACCCGCAAGCTGGACAACCGCTGCTCCCAACTCCGCAAGCTGCGTCGTGGAGAGCGAATGACTGTCAGTGCCGAACAGCAGGATGGACAGGACCTGATCGCGCGGCAGGCTTGGCGTGGACGCGAAGTCGATCTTGGGCGCACTGGCATAACCCGTCACCAGAAGGCTCGCGAGTGTGCCGCTGGCGTTGCGGTCGGCACGGAAATCCAGCGTCGGATCAAGCTTGTGGTTCACGCCCGAACCATTGAACGCCACGCGCCCGTTGGTGAAGTTGAGGTTGATCCCGCCCAGGTTGAAATTGCCCCGCTTGAGATCAAAGCCACCGCTGACCGCAGGTTCCGCGCTTGTCCCGCGCACGCGCAGACGGCCCTGCATTTCCGCAAAGACGCCATGCCCACGCACGAAGAACTCACCCGGCGAAATCACATCCACGCCCAGCCCGATGATCAGGCTCGAGCTGGAACTGGACGGCGGCTTCTGGCCCGGACGGATGACATCGAGCTGTGGGACGGAAGCGGGCATGGAGTCCGGAATGTTGATCGTGGCGTTGGGAATATTGACTTTCCCGTCCACATCCAGCCGCGTCGTGGCCTGCCCGTGGATATGCAGATCGGTGTTGATCGTCGCGGTCAGCAGGTCGCTTGAAACCGGCCGGGCCTTTTCGGACGTGATGTGCAGATCGACCGGAAGATCAGGCCGGAAGGCTCCGACTGTTCCTTCCAGCACGATCGTCCCCGGGCCCGCATGGGCGACGATGTGATTGACTGCGATGCTGTCCCCGGAAGCGACAAGCGCGCCATTGATGTGATTGAGATGCACGCCCTGGGCGTAGTGATCGAAGGAGGCATTTTCCAGTGTCACCTGTCCCGTCGCCCGTGGCTGCGCGGCCGTTCCGGCGACATTGAGATTGATGCCGACCTTGCCAGCCACTCCCATGCCACTGGCGCCGAGGACAGCATTGCCCACGGACAGATCAACATGCCCCGTGGTCGCAAGCGCCATCGCGCCCGTGCTGGAAAGCGGCGCTGTGCCCCGCACGGCCAGCGCGACGGACGGACCGGCGCCCAGAGTCGCATCAACCTTCGCGGAACTGGCGGCGAGCCCCACATTGGCCAGGATCTGCGCGGCCGGAAGGGACGCCGCAGGGCCGGTCCGCATCCGCAGGTCACGCCCGGTCAGCGAGACCGTTCCGGTTGGCGCGGCCAGCGTGCCGCCGAGCTTGGCATTGAGCGAAATCGCGCCCGTGGCCGACAGGTCCGGCGCGAAAGGTTTGGCGATCGCAGGCGTGATGTGGTCCAGACGCGCCGTGAGTGCGAGCGCCGGTTTCAGCGTTCCCACCACATCGATCGTTGCAGGCGCGACACCCTGCGGGGCCACCGTCGCCAGAAGATGATCCACGCCCATCGTCTTGCCGAAAGACACCACGGCCGGACGGCTCAGACGCAGGCTCTCGCCCTTGGCCAGAGCCGTCAATTGCCCGAGGCGCACCGTCTTTTCGGGCACGTTCAGCACAAGTGCGGTGTCGATATTGGCCGGGGCATCCATCACGTTCTGGAAGGCTGCGTTCAGCGCAATGGCCATCGCGGTCTGCGGGCCCTTGATCGTGGCATGGGCCTTGCCCGTCATGGCCTGATAGCGCATCCCGGCCAGATCCAGCACCAGCGCGGGTTCCGGAGCATCGATCGGATTGGTGATGGTGCCGTTGACCTTCAGGGACTGGACGGCAGCCTGCGCCATCGACAGCATTCCGTCCAGTCCAAGTTTCACGACAGGCGGCGCATTTTCAGCTTCCGTCGTGTGCAGGCCCAGCGTCAGATGACCTGAAATCGCCTGCCCGATCAGACGCTGGAAATCGCCCAGATTGCGGATCGAGACGTCCAGATCCCCCAGCGGAACTTTTGCCCCCTTGGGCAGACGCAGCCTGCCCTTCCCGGTCAGGCTGTTCCAGCCCAGCGTGTTGAGATCCAGATGGTACGCGTCCGCATCATCCTGCTGAAGCGCCGTATCGAGCACGAGTGGCGCGTGATCCAGGGTGCCTTTGGCCGTCAGCGTCCCATCCGGATGGGACGGCAGATGCTGGAAATCCGCGTGCAGTTCCACGGGCCCTTTCGCGACTTCTTTTGTGCCGAAATCACCGTTCAGGTCGGCCTTGACCGCAAGATCATCCGTCGGGCCATCGGCCGTGGCGGTCAGCGTCGTATTGCCGAGGATGGCAGGGCTGGCCTTTGCGAGATCCGGCAACTGGACGGAGGCTTTCGTCTGCATCCGGTTGCCATGCGCCATGTCGATCACGGACGACACCAGCATGTGCAGAGCCGCGCCATCCAGTCCGAAGCTTTTCAGCGTCAGGACATTGGCGGGCGATTTCGTCAGATCTAGCGAGAACGTGCCCGTCTTGCCGATCAGGTTTACGGCCTGTGCCTGACCGCCGATGATCGCGAGCGTCCCCGTGCTTTTCAGCGTCAGGTCGTCGCGTTTTGTGACCGGCATGGCGAAATCGGCATGCAGCCCGGCATTTCCCTTGAGGTCCGTGCTGCCCATCGCCGCCAGCGGATGCAGGTCCGGCAGGTCGAGATCCAGATGCCCTTTCGCCGCCGGCTTCAGATCCGCCGTGGCCGTGCCATGGAACAGCGGATGATCCAGCTTCGCCACGATTGGAGCGGATGGCGCCAGCGGATGCGCCAGAACATCCAGCGTCAGGGGAGCTGCGGCCAGAAGCGTGGGCTGGGAGCCCGGGATTCTCAGCCCGTCCAGAGACGCTGTCAGATGGCCTGTCGCATCATTAGGCTGATCGCTCTCAACGCCCTCGAACTGCGCATGCAAATGCCCGATCCCAGCACCCGCCGCCGTCAGCGCGTCGATATCCAGAACGCCCTGCCCGTTCGGCGCCGTCAGCGGCCCATGCAGATCCGTGTCCAGAGCGATGGCATTCCATGCAATTCCCGGACGCAGCGTCATGGAGGGCGCATTGGCCTTCACATGCAGGTCCCCGACACGCGTCAGCAGGTTCATCGTACCCGTGGCCGAGGCCTTGATGGGACCGGCGCCCAGGCCGAAATCCAGCAAGGACGCCGTACGTGGCCCGTTGAGGTTCAGGTGCAGATCCAGCGGGTCAAGTTGCGGCATCTGGCCCAGCGTCGTAGCAAAACCGTTGTCGCCTTCCTGAAACCGGATCCCGACTGCAATGCGCTTCTTCGGCGTCTGGACGTTCAGCGTCAGACTGCCCGGCTGATCAAGCCGCTTCAGGGCCAGCGCCACATCCATGACCGGCAGCGTCTTCATCGTCACGCCATCCAGAAACGGCGCGATGCTGTGGATATGGGCGTGACCGTCCAGCGAGAAAGCCGTCGGCGTGACGGTATAGTCCGGCCCGATTTCCAGCCGCCCGACATGCAGCGATGCCAGATCGACACGCAGATGCAGCTTCGACGGTGCCGTGCTGGTCGTCGTGGGCTTTGCAGGCGTCTTTTCGGGCTCAGACACCATCTTGCGCAGGACGGCGACCCGCGAGGCGCTCAGATTGGTGATCTTCGCATCCAGATGCAGCAGGGACAGCGGCGACCAGCGCAAGTCAGCATTATCCAGCTCGATCCAAGGGCCTTTCGTATCCTTGATGAGCAGTTTCGCCACCGCCAGATGATGCGGCAGGAAGCCCGAAAGTCCGGAAATTTCGACCATGTCCCCCGTCAGCGGGCCGATCTTGCGCTCGATCAGACGCTGGCCGGGCGAGATGTTGATCCCGACCAGAACGCCCGTAACCGCCACGGCCACGAGCCCCACAGGCACGATGACCAGACCGGCTGCGACACGGAGAAGAATCCTGCGAACACGCATCAGAACGTCTCCCCGAGGCCGAAATACAGTTCCCATTTATCGCCGTAAGCCGGACGGTTCATCGGCAGCGCCACATCCACGCGGATCGGCCCGATCGGCGTGAAATACCGCACGCCACCACCATAACCGACCCGCAGCGTGCCCTGTCCCGGCCGCGATCCCGTGCCGACCTGACCGGCATCCACGAACCCGGCAAAACCCAGATTCATCGGCAGGCGCTGGCGGAACTCAACACTGCCTGCATCCATGGACGTGCCACCGATGCCGTATTTCGTCTTGCCGTATTGCGGCCCGACCCCCTGATAGCGGAACCCGCGCACCGTGGCCGGGCCACCGGCATACAGACGCTGATCGGGCGGGATCTGATAGGTGGACGCGCCCTGCACCGAGCCTACGATGCCACGCACGGCAATCACGCTGCGTCCAGGGCGGGAAATGCCGAGATGTTTCAGATCGAAATAGGTCGAGACCTGGGCCGACAGCAGCGTGAAGAACGACGATCCGCTCTCAAGCGATTCCGAGGGCGTCACCGAAAGCGAGGCGCGGACACCATGCGTTGCCGGGTCGATCGGGTTGGAAAGCTGGGTGTTGTCGAATGTGGCGTTCAGCGGGGCGGCGATAATGAAGTAGCTCCGCGTATCGCCGAACTGCTGGATCTGCTCCTGCTCACCCATCACGCCGCCCGAGACGTTCCAGTATTTTCCGACATGCCGGTTCAGCCCCGCGCGGCCAACGATGGCGGTCTGGTGATAGGAATAGAGAAGCTGGCGGATGCCTTCGAGACGCACGCTCAGGTTCTGCCCCTTGGACAGGAAGTCCGGCTTCATGAAATCCGCATAGACGTCATAACCGAGGCCCTGCTGGGCGGAGCCGCCAAGCCCTGTGATCAAGGCGGTCAGGCGCAGCTGCTCGGCATTGCCCAGCAGGTTGTGATGCGTCCAGCTCACACCCACGCGCCCACCCAGATCGGTCGAATATCCGATTTCGGCAGACAGGGTCCGCCGCTTGGCTTCCTTGAAACTGAACTCGATCGGCATGGCCTGAAGTATGCCGGGCATGAGGGTGCGCGAGGGCGGAAGGGTAATGATCGGCGGGGCATTGCGGACCTGAACGGACGCAAAAACGCCCGTACTCGCCAGATCCTGCCGTGCGGCTTCGATCCGGGAGGGGCGGTAAAGCTCGCCTTCCTTCAGTTCCAGCCGGTTCATGAGATAGCGCTGTTTGGTATGCGCCAGCCCCGTCATGCTGATGGGGCCGATCACGACCTTTGGTCCGCGGTTCACCCGGAACACGATATCCAGCGTATGCGTCTGGGGCTTCAGATAGGCCAGAGGGGTCGAGACACTCGCCGTAGCGTAGCCTTCTTCCTGAAGCTGGTTGAGCAGGCTGTTCTGTGCGGCCAGAACGTCCGCCGCCACGGCAGGCTGCCCCGAAGACAGACCGAACGCCTTGCGCTCTTCAGGCAGAAGGCTGACCGGCTGGGCCTGTGCGATCGCCTGTTCCGAGGTCGCCGCCACCGCCGCAGCGGGCGGCGGGGTTGGAACGGCTTTTCCGTCAGAGGGCGCTTTCCCCGCAGGGGTTTTGGCAGATGTTTTCGCAACAGGTGCCTTGGCGGTCGGGTCCTTCATGGCAGGCACCGTCGCCGTGGGAGTCGTTGGCGTGGGTGCTGGAACGGATGCAGCGGGGGCTTCCTGTGGCGGCGTGGTCAGCGCCACATTTCCCAGACTGAACCTCGGCCCGATCGTGGCCGAAATCGTGATCGCGACCTTCTGGTTTTTGCCGAGCGCCTTGAGAATATCCGGCAGGGACGGATCCTTGCCATCCACGGTCCGTGCGCCCGCCTTGACGCTGATCTTCACCGAGCCCGCATAATATCCCTGCGATTCAAGGGCGCTGTTGACGCGATCATAATCGCTGCGGATCCGCCCGGCGAGCGCATAGGCTCCGACGGTGTGGGACGTCTGAAGGGATTTGAGCTGGGAGGATGCGGCGATCGCGGCGTCCAGATCCGCCTGTTTCGTCGGCGTCAGCGTTACGGCATAGGGAATGGCAGGATCGGACGTGCCATCCGTCACCAGCTTTGCGTTTGCAGCCGCTTTCGACGCCTTCGCTTCCGCCGGCAGGGGCGCGCAGAACACCGTTACGATGCCCAGAATGCAGGACATCGAAGCAACTGACACAGAAAAAGAAACGGGACTGCGGCCTGACTTCACCGTGCGTCCTGAAATCCGTATTGAGGGCATTTCCGGCCTTGTGAAAACCGGAACACGAGAGCGCAGACCGAACAAGGCGGCTGCTACCATCCGAGGAACCTTGCACGGCGCTCCCTGTCAAGTCCTCCCGGACAGGAGCGGTCCGGAAAACTGCCCTGCACCGGCGGCACCCGACAGACACCCCGAGAGGCAGGCCGACAAACAAGCCAACAAACAAGATTGTGTCCCCCCCGCGAAAACCTTATCACTCAGCCCCCATGTCCCATCGTGATGCCAAGACCCCGAACGGCCGGCGCGGTCACAACCGTCCTGTCCTGGAGGGAAATCCCGACTTTCCGGCCTCCCAGCCGACAACGTCGACCACCCTGTACAGCCGCCTGCGCTGTGCGGGGCGCCTGTCGCTTGTCCTGATCTGGGCGTTCTGGGCGTGCAGCATGCAGGCGATCCTCGTGCGTCTGCCCGGGCGCCTGAAAATCATGATGCCCCGCATTTTCTGGAAGGGCGTCTGCCGGATTCTGGGCATCCGGATCAGGGTCATCGGGCACAGCGCCGGCGGCGTGCGCACGGCACGGGACGTGCGTGAAGGCAAGCGGCCGGTCGTGTTCGTGGCCAATCACTGCTCCTGGCTGGACATCGCCATCATCGGCAGCACCCTGCCCGTCGTGTTCGTGGCCAAGGGCGAAGTCGGCAAATGGCCGCTGATCGGGACCGTCTCGCGACTGGGCCGTACCATTTTCGTCAGCCGCAACCGTCAGGAAACCGGACGCGAGCTTCATGACATGGCCGCGCGCCTCTGGGATGGCGACGATATTGTGCTGTTCCCCGAAGGCACGTCTTCGGACGGCTCGCGCGTCCTGCCGTTCCTGTCCTCGTTCTTTGCCGTCGCCAAACCCGGCCGCCTGGAACAGGTCGGCATGCCCAAGGCTCCGCCTGTTCTGATCCAGCCCGTCTCCGTCGTCTATGACAGCCTTGAAGGCCTGCCGGTCGGCCGGAGCCGCCGGAACGTCTTTTCCTGGTACGGCGACATGGATCTTGCGCCGCATCTGTGGTCCTTCGGCCAGTGGCGCTCCATGGGCGCGTCGCTCATGCTGCATGACCCGATCACGCCAGACGATTTCCGCTCCCGCAAGGATCTGTCCCGCGCCACCTTCGAAGCCGTCAACAACGGTGCCGCAGAGCTGCGTCGCGGTCAGTCGAAAGTGACAGAGTCCTGAAAATCTGCGCCAGAACCGGGCCAACAATCAGGTTTATCTTGACTTGAAGCCTGCCCCCGCGTCACCTTCGGAACACGACACGGCAGCAATCCGGCTTTCGTGTCCGGAGGTGGTGATACCCATTCAGGCCCGTCTGATCATCCGTCGGCCCATCGCATTCGGGACGCCGTTCCCCGGAACAGGCTTGACCGCGCGGATGCCTGCCCCGATGTGTGTGCCTGATTCTGCCATTCCCGGACCGAGACCTTGACCACCGCCCCGACTTCCCCAGCCCTGCCCGCTTCTTCCGACACCGCGCCCACCGGGCCTGCTCCACGGGGCCTTCATGTCATTACATGGGGCTGCCAGATGAACGTGTATGACAGCGCGCGCATGGCCGATGTCCTGCGGCCGCTGGGTTATGGCCCGGTCGAGCGCCCCGAAGACGCCGACATGGTCATCCTCAACACCTGCCATATCCGCGAACGGGCAACCGAAAAGGTCTTTTCCGAGCTTGGTCGCCTGCGCAAGATCCGCGACGAGCGGATGAGCAATGGGGCTGACCGGACCATTATCGCCGTCGCTGGCTGCGTGGCGCAGGCTGAGGGCGAGGTTATCCTCACCCGCGCACCTTATGTGGATCTGGTGCTCGGGCCGCAGACCTATCACAAGCTGCCCGAAATGGTGGCCCGCGCCGCCCGTGCGGGTGGGGCTGTGATCGAGACGGATTTTCCCGTCGAGCAGAAGTTTGATTTCCTGCCCACGGATGCCGCGCCCCAGACGCAGGGCAATCTCACGGCGTTCCTGACCATTCAGGAAGGCTGCGACAAGTTCTGTTCGTTCTGCGTCGTGCCCTATACCCGCGGCGCGGAAACGAGCCGCCCGGTCGCTTCGGTTCTCGCCGAGGCACGCCGGATGGCGGAAAGCGGCGTACGCGAGATCACCCTGCTCGGGCAGAACGTCAACGCTTATCATGGCGATGACGGCAAGGGCGGTAGTGAGACTCTGGCCGGGCTGGTCGAACAGCTCGCGCAGATCCCCGGTCTGGGCCGCATCCGCTACATGACGTCCCATCCCCGCGACGTGGACCAGAGCCTGATCGACGCACACCGCGACAATCCGGCCCTCATGCCGTTCCTGCATCTGCCCGTACAAAGCGGATCGGACCGGATCCTCAAGGCCATGAACCGTGGTCACACGGCGGACGAATACCGCGAGAGCGTCCGCAAGCTGCGTGAGGCCCGTCCTGATCTGGCCCTGTCTTCCGATTTCATCGTCGGTCATCCCGGCGAGACGGAAGAGGATTTCGAAGCGACCATGCAGCTCGTGCGCGATATCGGTTTCGCCATGGCCTACAGCTTCAAATATTCCCCCCGTCCCGGCACGCCGGCCGCCGGTCAGCCAATGCAGGTGCCCGAGGACGTGAAGGATCGCCGTCTGGCCGAGTTGCAGGCGCTTCTGCGCGAACAGCAGGACGCCTTCAATGCCGACATGGTCGGAACGGTGCAGGAAATCCTGGTGACGAACCGGGGCCGCAAGCCCGGGCAGATCGCCGGGCGTTCCCCCTATCTGCAACCCGTTCATTTCGACGGGCCGGATCATCTGATCGGGTCCACCGTCAAGGTCGCCATCACCACGCGCCGCACCAACTCCCTGGGCGGCACCCTGATCCGGGAGACAGCCTCCGCTTGCTGACAACGCACCCGACCCGTCCCGTCGCCACCAGCAGTGGCTCCGAAGGCAACCGCACCGTTGCCCTTCGCTTCAACGACAACATCCTGCTCCAGCGCCTGCTGGGGGACCATGACCGGCATCTCGTCCGGCTTGAGGAAGGATTCGACGTCAAGCTGTCCTGTCGTGGCAACAAGATCGCCATTTCCGGAGAGACGGAATCGGTCGGTCGCGCACAGGCGGCCATCATCGCGCTGTACAATCAGCTCGAACAGGGCGGCACGATCGATGCCTCGCAGGTCGATGGCGTCATCCGCCTGACGGCCCTGCCGAGCCGTCCGGAACGCCTGGTCGACACGAGGCAAGGCCGGCCCGTTCCCGAAGAACGCCCGCGCGGCCACAACGGCCACCGACGTCCGGAAAAGGGCCATGGCAAGCCGCATAACGCGCCCGCCACAGCATTCGGGGATCTGCCCGCCATCAAAACCAAGCGCGGCGTCATCGCACCGCGTTCGCATGGTCAGGCCGCCTATATGGAAATGCTGGCCAATACCGACATGGTGTTCGGCATTGGCCCGGCCGGTACGGGCAAGACCTATCTGGCCGTGGCGCAGGCCGTGGGCATGCTGCTCGCCGGCCAGGTCGACCGGATCATTCTCTCGCGCCCGGCCGTCGAGGCCGGTGAGCGCCTCGGCTTCCTGCCCGGCGACATGCGCGAAAAGATCGACCCCTATCTGCGTCCACTCTATGACGCCCTGCATGACATGATGCCAGGCGATCAGGTGGTGCGCCGCATGGGGACGGGTGAGATCGAAGTGGCGCCGCTTGCTTTCATGCGCGGGCGTACCTTGGCTCATTCCTACGTCATTCTGGACGAAGCCCAGAATACGACCGCAGCCCAGATGAAAATGTTCCTCACCCGTATGGGCGAAGGAACACGCATGGCCATTACGGGCGATCTGAGTCAGATCGATCTTCCGAATGGTGTATCATCCGGTCTGCGTGAAGCGGTCGAGACCCTCGAAGGCATCAAGGGAATCGGCATCACGCGCTTTTCTTCCGAAGATGTGGTGCGCCATCCGCTGGTTGCCCGTATCGTCGATGCCTATGAACAGAAAGCGCCAGCCCCCCGGGACGTGTTCCGGAACAGGCTGCGCCGGGAAAACAATGGAACCTCCAAGTCGACACGCCGGTACTGACATCATCATCGAGGACGCGCGCTGGCGCGCCTCGGTTCCGGGGACGGAGCGTGCAATCCGGCGCGCCCTCGTCGCGGTCGCCCGTCAGGGTGGACCCGACTTCACGCAGTCTCCGGCTCCTTCGATCCTTCTGGCGACAGACCGGATCGTCAAGCGCCTCAATGCGCGCTTCCGGGACAAGAACAAGCCCACGAACGTCCTGACGTTCGAGCCTCTCTCGCCCATGCATGGCGGAGACATCGTACTGGGTTACGAAACGGTACGCCGCGAAGCTGCGGCAGCCCGGCGCTCGCTGAGGGCGCATCTGTCGCATCTTGTGGTGCATGGCGCACTGCATCTTGCCGGTTACGATCATCATCATCCCGGCGAGGCCCGGGAAATGGAAGGAATTGAGACCCGTACCCTGCGGTCCCTCGGTTTTGGGGATCCTTGGCGCCAGGGGAACTGGCAGCAGGCTGGGAGTGTCCGGATATGAGTGACGATTCACACGACCGCCCGACCGAAGAGTCGGGCAAGAGCCGCCCTTCCCGCGGCCTTTTCGGACTTTTCAACCGCCGCGGGCGCGATCAGGGCCTGCGCGAGTCCATCGCCACCCTCGTTCAGGAAGCCGGACAGCCGATCGAGGATGCGGGCGACGAGCCGGAACTCGACCGACAGGAACGCGCCCTCATCATGAACGTGCTGCGTCTGCGGGACATCACGGCGGATGACGTCATGATCCCACGCGCGGACATCGTTGCCATGCCCGAGGCCCTGCCATTCAATGAGGCACTGGACCTGATGCGCCGGGAAAACCATTCCCGCCTTCCGGTCTATCGCGACCAGCTCGATGACATCGCGGGCATGATCCATGTGAAGGACCTGATCGCCTATGTGGGCGATCCGGAGGCCTTCGATATCCGCCCGCTCCTGCGTCAGCCGCTGATGATCGCGCCGACCATCCCGGTGCTGGACCTGCTGCTCCAGATGCGCCAGCGCCAGATGCACATGGCCCTCGTGATCGACGAATATGGCAGCATCGACGGGCTCGTGACGATCGAGGATCTGATCGAGACCATCGTGGGCGATATTTCCGACGAGCATGACGATCCGGTCACGACCATGTGGGTGGAACGTCCGGACGGTTCGTTCGATATCGATGCCCGTCTCCCTGTCCGGCAGCTTGAAGAACGGCTTGGCGCCGTACTGACGGATGCCGAACGCGAGGCCGAGATCGAGACGGTCGGTGGGCTGGTCTTCCGTCTGGCCGAGCATGTCCCGGCCAAGGACGAGGTGCTGACCCATGAAAGCGGCCTGGAATTCCGGGTTCTGGATGCGGATGCCCGGCATATCCGTTCCCTGCGCATGCGGGTTCCGGAAGGCTGGGAAAACAAGCCGCTTCCCGCTCTCAAGACGCAGGAAGATGACCGGGGCTCTTGACGGAGGCCCCGGTTCATCGTTCGAGTATCACATCGTTTCCAGCGGAGCCCCGCCCATGTCTGCCGACCAGCCTCTCGGCCGCCGCACCCTTCTCGCTTCCGGAATGGCCCTTGTGGCCAGTGCGGTCGTATCGTTTGCTCGGGCGGATGACCTGCCCACCAGCGATCCGCGCATGGGGCCCCGCGTCATCGGCTCGCCGGATGCAAAGGTAATCGTGGACGAGTGGTTCTCGCTCACCTGCTCGCACTGCGCCCATTTCGCGCAGGAAATCTTTCCCCAGATCCGCAAAAACCTGATCGATACGGGAAAGATCCGCTACCGCTTCCATGATTTCCCGCTCGATCAGGTCGCCCTTCTGGCGTCCATGGTCTCACGCTCCCTGCCCGCCGAGCGGTACGAGCCCTTCGTGACGGATCTGCTCGACCATCAGGACGAGTGGGCCTTCGCACAGAACATCGACCCCATCGCTGAGCTAAAAAAGCGTGCGGCGCTGTTCGGCGTGAGTGCTGCCGAGTTCGACAAGATCAATGCCGATAATGCCCTGCGCGAGTCCATTATCAACAGGCAGGACCGTGACGGCGCTTTCCTCCAGATCCAGGGCACGCCATATTTCCGCATCAATGATGTTCCCGCGCCCGACGTGGTCGGGAGCTATGATGATTTCGCCAAAGCAGTTGCAAAGGCTTCCTGAATGACCCGTCTTTCCCTTTCCCGCCGCTTTTTCGTCTCTGCCGCGCCGGCTCTCGCCGTGGCCGGAACTGCCGCTGGCACGGCCCGCGCCGTTGCTGCAGGTTCGACCGGTGCCCGGCTGAGCCCGCGTATCATCGGCAACCCGAATGCCAAGGTCCTGGTTCAGGAATGGTTCTCCCTGACCTGCACGCACTGCGCGCATTTCGCGACGGAAGAGTTCCCCAAGATCAAGGAACAGCTCATCGATACCGGCAAGATCCGCTATCAGTTTCATGATTTCTGCGGCGATCGCGTTGGCCTGACGGCGGCCATGGTGGCCCGTTCCCTGCCGGAAGAGCGTTACGTCCCCTTCCTCGAAGCCCTGTTCTCCAGCCAGATGCAGTGGGCCTTCGCTGCCGGTGGCGATCCGATGCAGCGTCTGCAGCAGATGTCCGCCCTCGCCGGCGTTTCGGCTGCGCAGTTCGACGCCATCAGCAAGGACAACGTGTTCGCCGAAGCCCTGTTCGATCAGGTCAAGAAGGATTCGGACACCTACAACATCCAGGGCACGCCGTATTTCCGCTTCAACAACACGCATTACGATCAGGATCCGGAAACCTACGAAAAGTTCGCCGATCTCGTCGCCAAGGCGTCCTGATCCGCTAACGTAGGACCAGTATCTCCATACCCTGATGTCGAGCCGCGCCACGACGATCGACCGCCTGAGCATTGGCGGTTTCAAGAGTTTCGCCGATGAGGTGCGTCTCGATATCCTTCCGGGCCTGACGGGGATCATCGGGCCGAACGGCTGCGGAAAATCCAATGTCGTCGAAGGCCTGCGCTGGGCCATGGGCGAGACCTCCGCCCGCGCCCTGCGTGGCGGGGAACTCGATGACCTGATCTTTGCGGGCACGGGCGCACGCTCGGCCCGCAACATCGCTCAGGTCACGCTGCATCTGAGCAACGCCGCCGGACTGGCCCCGTCCCCGTTCCAGGACGCGGACGAGCTGGAAATCAGCCGCCGGGCCGAGCGTGGTTCAGGCAGCGAATACCGCATCAACGGCCGCGTCATGCGCGCCCGTGACGTCCAGACGCTGTTCGCCGATCTGGCGTCGGGTGCACGCAGTTCCGCCATCATCAGCCAGAACCGCGTCGGCCAGCTCATCGCGGCCAAGCCCGAGGAACGGCGCCTGCTCCTCGAAGAGGCCGCGGGCATCACCGGCCTGCACGCCCGGCGCCACGACGCCGAACTCAAGCTGCGTCAGACCGAGACGAACCTCTCCCGTGCCGAAGACCTGCGCCTTCAGCTTGAAGAACGCCTCGAAAGTCTGGAAGGTCAGACCGTCCAGGCCCGAAAATACCGCGAGATTTCCGAGAAGATCCGCCAGACGGAAATCGAGCTCCATGCCCTGCTTCATGCTCGCGCCAATCTGGCCGTCCAGCGCAGCCGGGACGATCTGGCCAAGGCGCGCGAGGACCTGAAAAAAGCCGAGCAGGCCGCAGAAGCCGCCGCCACGGCCGAGTTCGAGGCCCGCAAGGCCGCCCCACAGGCCCGCGAGGAGACGGATCGTCTACGCAGCACTCTGGAGCGGCTGAAGGTCCAGTCCGAAATCCTGAAGCAGGATCTCGATCGCGCCCGGCAGACCGAGTCCGAAACCCGCCTGCGCCTTGAACAGGCCGAAGGAGACCTGACCCGCAGCGAAGCCAGCCTGACGGCGGACCGGGAAGCCCGGCAGAGTGCCGCGGAAGAATGTGCAGGCCTTGAAGCCGAGATGGCCGCTCTGCCCGGTCTGCGCTCATCCTGCACAGCAGAGTGCGAACGTCTGGATGCGCTCGAAAAGGAGCAGACCCTCGCTCTGGAAAATGCGACCCGCCTGCGTGATGCCGAAGCCATCCGCAGGGACGGCGTGATGGAAGGGCTGGATGCCCTGACCCTTCGTCTGGATGCGGCAATCGGCGCACTGGACGCTCTTGAGGCGGAAATCGCGGCACTGGATCAGGCGACACCCGATAACAACACCCTGGAGACGCTGCGCTGCAAAGCCGCGTCGATGCAGGAACAGGCGCAGCTCGCCAGCCGCCGGGAACAGGACTGCACGACTGCGTTGCAGGAGGCGCGCCTTAAAGCCGAGCTGGACGGGCGGGCACTGGCTGAAGGCATAAGCCGCCTCGAAGCGCTTCAGGCCACGGAAGCCGATCTGGACAGACGTCTTCAGACGACCCAGACCCAGATCTCGCAGGACCGGACCACACGGAATGCGGCTCAGGCCGCACTGCTGACCGGGGACGCAAAAGCGGGGCTTGAAGCGGCCCGCGACAGCACGGCACAGGCCCTGACCGAAGCCCAGACGCGGGAAAACCACGCAAGACAGGAGCAGGAGCGGCTCGGTGCCCTCTGGCTGGAAGCCCGTGCTGCGGCAGAAGAAGGCACGCAACGTCGCAAGGCGCTTCTCCGAACCGTTGAACAGGCTCGGCAGTCCCTCGATCAGGCGCGACAGAAAGTTCAGTTGGCGTCTACGGCGGAGACAACGGCCCGGGCCGCCCTTGTACCCGAACAGGCCGTTCAGGATGCCCGCAATACCGTCACGCAGGCCGAAGAGCGTCTGACGGGTCTACAAAAGGCTCTCACAGCGGCGGAAGCCACACTGGCAGAGACGCGCGAACAGGAAGCACAGGCCCGGCAGGCCCTGTCGGCACTGGAAACGCTCATCCTGCGCACACAGGGCGAATGCGAGGGGCTGGAGCAGAGCCTCAACGCCGTTGCCGCCCAGCCCGATCCGCTGGAAGACGCTCTGGACCTCCCGGCAGACATGGCCCGCGCCGTCGCGGCAGTGCTGGCGGACGGGCTGGATGCGTCCCTGGCTCCGGACAGCATTCCCGCCGACCGGCGGTGGCGGTCTCTGGATCGTCTTACCGTCGCGAAACTGGCGGGCTGTCGTCCGCTCTCGGATCTCGTTCAGGCCCCTGCGGCGCTGCAACGCTGTCTGGACGCCGCGTTCCTGCTTGAGGATGCCAGCGCCGGACCGGACCTGCAGAAAACCCTCCAGCCGGGACAGGTTCTGGTCTGCCGCAGCGGCGCGCTCTGGCGCTGGGATGGATTTACCCGCTCTGCCGATGCCCCGGATGCCGGAGCAGCCCGGCTGGAACAGCGGCGTCGTCTAACGGAAGCCCATGCCCTGCTTCAGTCCCATCAGGCCGATCAACCCCGCCTGAGCCAGACCTGCACCACAGCCATTGAGGCGCGCGAACAGGCCGAAACGGCACTCGCAGCCCTGCGTCGCGACCGCACAGCGCTGGAGCCGCAGCTTGCCGAAGCCCGGACCGTGGCCTCGCGGATCGAGCAGAAAGCGGCCCTGGCCCGCACCCAGTGGGAACAGGCCGCAGAGCGCCTGAAGGACGCCGAGGCGGCACTGGAATCTGCCCAGAGCGCAGCCACGCAGGCCGAAGCCGAACTGGAAGCCCATCCCGCTCCCGACGATCTGCTGCTCAGGGCACAGACCAGCGCTCAGGACGCTGAAAATGCCCGCAATGCCCTGCGGGATGCCAGCAGCAGGCTTCAGGATGCGCGGAGTGCCGCGGACACCGCAGCACGCGCCCTGGATCAGGCCCTTCTGCGGCATGACAGCACGCTCACCCGCCTGCGGGATCTGGATGAAGGCCTGACGCGGCTGGAGCACGAACACGAGCGTCTGATGGCCCAGCGTGTTGCACTTCAGCAGCAGGACAACCGGCCCGATATCCCGGCACTGCAAGCCGCGTCTCATGCCTCGCAGCAGGTTTTCGATCAGGCACGTTCCTCTGCCGAGGCAGCATCGCAGGCGGCACGGAAAAGCCGTGAAGACGCCACCAGCCTGACCCGGGAACTTCAGGCGCTCGACCAGTCCGCCGCAACGGCCCTCGCCCGGCGTTCCGCGCTGGAACCGCGTCAGCGGGAGCTGCGGGATCTCGTCAGCCGCCTGCGCGACGATCATGCCAAACGGACGGCCGAACTGGCCGAAAGGCCGGATCCTGCGGTGCTGGAACAGGCGGTTCTGGACGCCACGGCGCCCCTTCACGAAACACGCCATCTGTTGGATGCCGCCCGGACCGAAAGCGCCCGCCTGTCTCTTGAAGACGTCCGTCTGACCGGCGCCCTGGGTGCGGTCCGCGCCCGGCTTGAGGCCCTCGGCACCCGGATCGCGGGCGAAGAAGCCAGTCTTGCGCATCTCCGCAGCCGACGGGATGAGCTGCGGGACAGCTTTCAGACACACAGCGCTGTGCCTGCCGAGCTGGAACGGAAACTCTCCGGTCACGATCAGACCCTGACGGACGCCCAGAACGCCTATGACGCGGCACGCGCCCGCGACGAAGCGGCGGGGGCTGCGGGACTGGAAGCGCAGGAGCAGCGCCGCAACGCCGACCTCGCACTGGCGGCAGGCCGGGAAGCCATCGCACGCCTGACCGAACGCGCCGAGCAGGCCGTCGCCGCCCGTGAGCGCCTCCTGGCCGACAGCGAACCTCCCGAAGGCGGGGCACAGGGCGCTGCCTATCCGTCCGATCTTTCCGAACAGGCCGAGACCTCGACCCGCCGCCGCCTTTCCCGCCTGCTCCGCGAGCGCGAAGACCTGGGCGCGGTCAATCTGCGGGCCGAAGCCGAATTCGAGGAAGCGCGCGAAACAGCCGAGACCATCGCCCGCGAGCACGCCGAACTGACGGCGGCCATCAACAGGCTGCGCGGCGGGATCGGGACGATCAACCGCGAAGGACGCGAGCGCCTGCTGGCGGTCTTCTCGGAAGTGGACCGGCATTTCCAGTCCCTGTTCGCCCGGATGTTTGGCGGCGGCCGCGCGCATCTGGGCATGGTCGGCAGCGATGATCCGCTGGAAGCCGGGCTGGAAATCTTCGCCCAGCCACCGGGCAAGAAGCTCTCGACGCTGTCCCTGCTTTCGGGTGGCGAACAGGCCCTGACTGCCCTTTCGCTGATCTTCGCGACCTTCCGCTGCAACCCTGCGCCCATCTGCGTGCTCGATGAAGTCGATGCGCCGCTGGATGATGCGAATGTCGAGCGTTTCTGCTCCCTGCTGTCCGACATGACCAAAGAAGCCGGCACGCGGTTTCTGGTCGTCACGCATCATCAGCTGACAATGGCGCACATGGATCGTCTTTATGGTGTCACGATGCAGGAACGTGGTGTAAGCCGGGTCCTGTCAGTCGATCTGGGGCGCGCCGTCGCGCTTGTGGACGGCTGAGGTCAATTTTCTCAAACAGATAAATTGACGTTGGACCGTTCTGGCCCTTTGATAGAAGGAAAACCGGAAAGCACGCGCCATCTTCGTTGATCCACCCCTTCCCGACCCCATCATGACGCGAATCCGTGAACACGGCATCCGCGTGGTGGGAGACGTGCATGGTGATTTCAACGCTTTCCGTCATGCCACCGCAACCGACCGCTTTGTCATCCAGCTCGGAGACCTCGTCGATCACGGCCCCGACAGCGCCGGCGTGATGGAGCTGATGCTCGAACTTCTGGAGCAGCAGCGTGGGCTGTTCATTCTCGGCAACCATGACCGCAAGCTGGGCCGCGCCCTCGAAGGCCGGCGCCTGAGGCGCGATCCGCCGCTTGAGGAAACGCTGCGCCAGATTTCGCTGCCGGAATATGAGGGGCTTCCCGAACGCGCCTACAGAGCCATCGATCAGGCACCGACATGGCTGCGGATCGGCCGCTCCCTGTTCGTGCATGGCGGATTTCATACAGCCATGCTCTCCCATTCCCCGGTGCCGGGTCTGGGCGAAATGTCCGCGCCGCTGTCCCGCGCCCTTTTTGGTGAAACCACCGGCCGCATGCAGCCGGATGGTTATCCCGAACGCCGCCTGACCTGGATCAACCGCATCCCCGAAGGGATGACGGTCTATGTCGGCCATGACCGCCGCTCGACTGACGGACGCCCCTGGCGCCGGACGGGACGTCTGGGGGGCACGGCCGTCTTTACCGATCTCGGTGCCGGAAAAGGCGGCCATCTTGCATGGATCGATTTGAATGAGCCCTGAGCCCTCCAACATGCCTCACACCTCCAAGCCGGCTGGCTCCGACCCTGCCTTGGCCGAACTCGAACGCCTGCGCGCGAGCATCGACAACATCGATGCCGCCCTGATCCACATGCTGGCAGAACGCTTCCGCTGCACGCAGGAAGTCGGAAAGCTAAAGGCCCGCGCCCATCTCCCACCGGCCGACCCGTCCCGGGAGACGCGCCAGATCGAACGCCTGCGCCAGCTTGCCCGCGATGCCCATCTGGATCCTGATTTCGCCGAGAAATTCCTGGCCTTCGTCATCCGTGAGGTCATCCGACATCACGAAGCCATCGCCGCAGACGCCCGCCGGGCCTCGGAAGGCTGATGCGCCGCCTCCTGCTTCTGCGCCACGCCGAGGCCGCCCCCCACGTCCTGACCGAGCAGGGCGACCGCGCCCGTGCGTTGACTCCGAAGGGACAGGAACAGGCCGCCAGCATCGGCAGACAGCTCGCCACGCTGGACCTGCCTTCCCCCATCCGGATCCTGTGCAGCCCCGCCATCCGCACCCAACAGACTGCGCAGGGTGTTCTTGCCGCTTCTGACACGGCCGCCTCGCTTGAAATCGAAGACAGCCTGTATTCCGCGACGGCTGACGATCTTTATGGCCTCATTCATGCCACGCCCGAAACCGTCGGGACCCTGCTGATCGTCGGCCATAACCCGACCATCGGCGACTTTGCCTGCGAGCTTCTCGGTTCCGCCCTTCAAAGCGCCCGATTTTCCACACTCTACCGGTCTTATCCGCTGGCAGGCCTGACGGTTCTGGGCGTTCCGGGACAATGGCTGGATGTCCGCCCGTCCACGATCCAGCCTCTTACGCTCCTCCAGCCCTGAAAGAGCGTCCAGAGGGCTTCTCTGGACATAAAAAACCTTTCAGAGATAAAACAGAACAACATCCTTACATTTCAGGCGGGTTATCAACTCCATGTCCGAAAACCGTTCCGCAACCTTTGGTCTCGATGGCCTCAGCCGTCAGTTTCCAGTTCTGGAAGGGACGATTGGTCCGGACGTCGTGGACATGCGCGCCCTGTCCCAGAAAACGGGTGTCTTTTCCTTTGATCCCGGGCTGGGCAGCACAGCAACCTGCACCAGCGCCATCAGCTATATTGACGGCGACAAGGGCGTCCTGCTGCATCGTGGCTATCCGATCGAAGACCTGGCCCTCAACGCCAGCTTCACCGAGACGGCCTATCTGCTGCTTTATGGCGAACTGCCAACCGCCGCGCAGTATCAGGCGTTCCGCACGGACATGAACACTCACCGGCTGCTGAACGAGCAGATCCGGAACTTCTTCAACGGCTTCCGCCGCGATGCGCATCCCATGGCGATCCTATGCGGAACGGTTGGCGCGCTTTCGGCCTTCTATCATGACGGGCTGGACATTTCGGAGCCAAAAGCCCGCGATCTCTCGGCCCGCCGGCTGATCGCCAAGGTCCCGACCATCGCAGCCTGGGCCTATAAATATTCCATCGGCGAGCCCTTCATCTATCCCGATGAAGAGATGTCGTTCTCCGAGAACTTCCTGCACATGCTGTTCGCCCGGCCGGGCAACCATTACCGGGTCAATCCCGTGCTGGCCCGCGCGATGGACCGCATCCTGCTGCTGCATGCCGATCACGAGCAGAACGCCTCCACGACGACTGTCCGTCTCGTGGGGTCGACCGGCGCGAACCCCTATGCCTGCATCGCGGCTGGCATTGCCGCCCTGTGGGGGCCTGCGCATGGTGGCGCCAACGAGGCCGCGCTCGGCATGCTGGAAACCATCGGTACCCGCGATGGCATTCCGGCCTTCCTCAATGAGGTCAAGAACCGTAATTCCGGCGTGCGCCTGATGGGCTTTGGCCATCGCGTCTACAAGAACTTCGATCCGCGCGCGAAGATCCTTCAGGCGACCTGTCACGAAGTCATCGAGGAACTCGGGCTCAAGCGCGACCCGCTGCTGGATCTGGCGATGGAACTGGAGCGCGTGGCGACCGAGGACGATTATTTCGTCAGCCGCCGCCTCTATCCGAATGTGGATTTCTATTCCGGACTGATCCTCAAGGCTCTCGGGATTCCCAAGAGCATGTTCACGGTGCTGTTCGCAGTCGCGCGGACAGTCGGATGGGTCAGTCAGTGGAAGGAAATGATCGAGGAACCGTCCGTTCGCATCAGCCGCCCGAGGCAGCTCTATATCGGTGCGGCAGAACGGAATTTTGTCCCCATGAGCGAGAGGCGCTGAAGCGCCTCCGCGGCGTTCAGCAGTCGCAACCCGGAGTCTGGCCGCGGGCCTGACGGACGACGTGATGGTCGATCCATTCGGCCACGAGGCGGCGTGCTTCCTTCACGGAAGATTCGGGATGGTGGATGCGATACAGCGTCGTGCAGGCCGCGAAGGCCTGCATGTCCGGCTGGCCGACTTCACGCAGTTCCTGATAGGCCGTCACAACAGCGCGTTCGCATTTCCGGCCGATCCGACTGGTCTCTATGCTCACTTCTGTTCCTGCCGTAAATGAGAATGAATATCGATATCTCTCCCTAGAACTCCCGACGCTCCCATGCAAGCACGAAGATCGATGGGACCGGTAACACTGACAGGCAGCAGATAAAGTTCACACAGCCCGGAAGCGGAACATATTGCCCCTACCCTTCCCGGCAACAGCCCGGTAAACCACGAGAAAACGACGTCAGCGGAGACAAGCATGACCCAGTTCGCCGAAAGCCCGATGGCGGGCCGCACCCAGTGGGAGCGTGACGCGGCCCTCACCACGGCCCGTATCCTGCTTGAGATCAAGGCCATCAACTTCCGCCCGGAAGAGCCCTACACCCTGACGTCCGGCTGGAAGTCCCCGGTCTATATCGACTGCCGCAAGATCATTTTCTTCCCGCGGGCCCGCGGGAAGATCATGGAACTGGCCGTCGAGAAGATCGGCCGTCATATCGGCTATGAAAGCATCGACGCCGTCGTGGGTGGCGAGACTGCCGGCATTCCGTTCGCCGCCTGGATTGCGGACCGAATGATGACGCCGATGGCCTATGTGCGCAAAAAGCCGAAGGGTTTCGGCCGTAACGCGCAGATCGAAGGTGATGTGCCCGAAGGCATGCGCACCCTGCTGGTCGAGGACCTGACGACGGACGGCGCATCCAAGATCCGATTCGCCAATGCCCTGCGTGACGCAGGCGCCATCGTGAACCACACCTTCGTCGTGTTCTTCTATGGCGTGTTCCCGGGCGCCCACAAAACGCTGGCGGATATGGACATCTCGCTGCATTCGCTCTGC
The DNA here is from genome assembly GCF_006539685.1 of Gluconobacter oxydans. Lineage (GTDB taxonomy): Bacteria > Pseudomonadota > Alphaproteobacteria > Acetobacterales > Acetobacteraceae > Gluconobacter > Gluconobacter oxydans. The sequence goes on along the minus strand of NZ_BJNM01000007.1, from coordinate 64,895 downwards.
ACCTGGTGGGACGTTCTGGAAGCCTGTGCCGGCGGTGACTACTTCTCCGAAAAGGACAGCGCCGAAGTCCGCCGCTTCCTGGAAGACCCGTGCGGCTGGTCCAGGAAGCATGGCGGCGTGAGCAGCGCGGAAGAGGCGCTGGCTCTCAAGGCCAAAGCCGAAGCCTGATGGACACTGGCGCATCCGTGCCAGTCGGCCGGAGTCTGGTTTTTGACTCGGGCATTGGCGGGATGGGGGTCGTGCAGGCCCTGCGCGATCTCCTCCCCGCCCTGCATATCGATTATCTCGCCGATACGGCGCTGTTCCCGTATGGCGAACAGCCTGACGATCTGCTGACCTCGCGGATCGTCAGTCTTCTGGTTGCCGCCTGCGAGCGTCTTCAGCCCGACGTTCTGGTCATCGCCTGCAACACCGCCAGCACGATTGCTCTCCCTGCCCTGCGGCAGCGCCTGAACATTCCCGTAGTCGGCTGCGTACCACCGATCCGCTGGGCCGGGCGTGTTTCCGAGAGCCGGGTCATCGGTCTGCTATCGACGTCAGCCACGGCGCGACGCCCTTACATCCTCCAGCTTCATCGCGATTTTGCACCCGACTGCCGTCTGATCACCCATGGTGCACGCCGATTGGCGGACCTGGCAGAGCGCGCCTTTCTGGGTGAACCCATCGCAGATTCAGACGTACAATACGAACTGACCTGCCTCTTCAGTCAGCCCCATGGCGGCGAGATCGACACTGTGGGCTTGGGCTGCACGCATTACACATTCCTGATGGATGCTTTCGAGCGCCTGTCTCCTCCCGGCATCACATGGCTGGACCCCGCCCCCGCCGTCGCACGGCAGGTCCGGACTGTCCTTCAGGACGCACCCTGCTCCTCAGCCCCATCCCGCCCCGGCAGGCTTCTGATGACCTGCGCACCACAGGACATCGCAAGACTGGAAACTGCAGCGCAAAGACTCGGTTTTTCGCAATGGGATATGTTCGCGGCTCCCGCACCAGGCATGGCGGAAGCCTGAAAGAAAACGCCCTGTCCACTCAGGAACAGGGCGTTTCAAAACTCCTTAGCGGGCGCGATCGACGGTATACTGGACCGTCTCCGTCATAAGGCGACGCAGTTCACTATCCGGGAAAATCGACAGCGCATCCACAGCCTCGGCGGCATAGGCCTGCGCGCGGGCGATCGTCGTTGCAATGGCGCCGGTCTTCTCGATCAGGGCCAGAGCGTGGGGCAGATCGGCTTCCGTCTGCTCACCCTTCTCGATCACACGCTCCCAGAATGCCCGGTCTTCCGCAGATCCGGCTTCATAGGCGGCCAGAACCGGCAGCGTGATCTTGCCTTCGCGCATGTCGTCACCGACCGTCTTGCCGAGGATCTGCTGGTCGGCTGCGTAATCCAGAGCATCATCGACAAGCTGGAACGCCATACCCAGATTGGTTCCGAAACGGTCCAGCGCAAGCTCTTCCGCTTCCGGACGATCCGCGACCACTGCGCCCACGCGGCAGGCCGCCGCAAACAGGGCGGCCGTCTTGCCGTGAATGACTTCGAGATAGCGGTCGACCGGCGTAGACAGGTCGTTCTGCGTCACCATCTGCAGGACTTCGCCTTCGGCAATGGTTGCCGACGCATCGGACAGGATCGCCATGACCTTGAGCGACCCGTCCGCCGTCATCAGCTGGAACGACCGCGCAAACAGGAAGTCGCCGACCAGGACGGAGGCCTTGTTGCCAAACACGGCGTTGGCAGATGCCAGACCACGGCGCAGGTTGCTCTCATCGACCACGTCATCGTGAAGCAGCGTAGCGGTATGGATGAACTCCACACAGGCGGCGAGGCCGACATGACGCTGGTTTTCAGGAGTCGACTTGTAGCCGCACAGACGGGAGGAGGCGAGTGTCAGCAGGGGTCGCAGACGCTTGCCGCCAGCCGCGACAAGATGGGCGCCAAGCTGTGGAATGAGCGGGACCGGGCTCTCCATCCGCGCGATGATGGCGCGGTTGCAGGCCTGCATGTCCTGTTCCAGGTAGGCGGACAGAGCGGAAAGGGCGCTCTCGCCCCCTGCATCCCTGACCACAGCTTTCTCAACGGTCGCAGAAACGTCCGGTGCGGCAGAATCCAAGGGTCATTACTCCAGTTCCCGCGACGGGCCCGGAGACTGGCCCAGGACCGCACGGGCACGATATGATGTGGCGTGGCCCGCCTCTCTCTTTCCTGTCGCGGGAAGAACGAACGGGCCATGTAACGCCGGACGACAGGTTGGAAAGACCATATGAGCGGCAGCAGGAAGACGGTCAACCCATTGCAGCCCCCGAAGCCCCTCCCCGATGGCTCATTTGTCACGCTTTGCCCCGCACGGGAGGAAGGCTCCCTACTGGGGGGACGGGTCCGCTATGACCAGTTCAGCAAGGGCTACCGGACCGGGCTTGAGCCAGTCCTGATGGCTGCCTCTATTCCAGCGAGAGCGGGCGAAACGGTCCTGGAAGCCGGCTGTGGCGCCGGTGCCGCACTTCTGTGTCTTTCAGCCCGCATTCCGGGCGTGCATGGAGTCGGACTGGAAGCCGATCCCGAAACCATCAAACTGGCTGAATGGAACATCTGGAACAATTCCGGTCCAACCGGCCTCCCAAAGCTCCAGATCCTTCAGGCCCAGTTGCCCGACATTCCCCGAACCCTGCGCGCCTTCACGCCAACCGCAAACGGCCGTTTTCATCATGTCATGGCCAATCCGCCATGGCACAGCCCGCATGGAACGCCCTCGCCCGATACCAGACGACGACTTGCCCTGAGTGCAGAGACAACTGCTCCGGAAGAATGGATTGGAGCCCTGACGAAATGGGTGCTTCCGGGTGGAACACTGACCTTTGTCCTGTCCACCGCCGTCGCGGACCGGGCCTGTCAGACATTGCTGGAAAATGGATGTGGTTCGATCCAGTTCTATCCCTTCTGGCCCCGTCAGGGGCGTGGAGCGAAGCTGGTTCTGGTCCGCGCGGTACATGGAGGCCGCGGGATTTTCCGGCTGCGGGCCGGGCTGGTCCTGCATGAGGCAGATGGCCGCTTTACCGCGGCGGCCGAGCGCGTCCTGCGTGACGGAGAAGCCCTGCCCGAAGGCTAGGGCTTCTCCATACGAAGGGTCTTAGCTGAAAACGTTGCCTTCGAACGCTTCTTCCCAGGTGCCGGACGTGGATGCACGGGAATATTCCGTCGAGCGGTTCTCGAAGAAATTTGCGTGCTCGACCGCGTTCAGCATGTCGTCGATCCACGGCAGCGGATTGCTTTCCTGTCCATAAACCGGATCTAGGCCCAGCTGCGTCAGGCGACGATCGGCAATGAAGCGGATGTAACGCTTCACGTCCTCGGAGGACATACCCTCGACCGGGCCCATCTCGAAGCACAGATCGATGAACGCGTCCTCATGCTCGACCGTGGTGCGGCAGATCTGCGTCAGTTCTTCGCGGAACTCCGGCGTCCAGATTTCGCTGTTTTCGCGGACGAAGGTGCGGAACAGGCGGATCATGGACAGGCAGTGCAGCGTCTCGTCACGCACCGACCAGGACACGATCTGCCCCATGCCCTTGAGCTTGTTGAAGCGCGGGAAGTTCAGCAGAATCGCGAAGGACGCGAAAAGCTGAAGCCCTTCCATGAACGCCCCGAAGGCCGCCATGGTCTTGGCGATTTCACGCTTGTTGTCGATGTTGAACGACTGCATGAAATCGTATTTGTCCTTCATCTCCTTGTATTTCAGGAAGGCCGAATACTCGGTCTCGGGCATCCCGATGGTATCAAGAAGATGGGAATACGCAGCGATGTGGATCGTCTCGATATTCGAGAACGCGGACAGCATCATCAGCACTTCAGTCGGTTTAAAGACCTGGCTGTAATACTTCATGTACGCGGAGTTCACTTCCACGTCCGACTGCGTGAAGAAGCGGAAGATCTGCGTCACGAGATGACGCTCGGCTTCCGTCAGCGTGCGGTGCCAGTCCTTCACATCATCGGCCAGCGGCACTTCTTCCGGCAGCCAGTGGACGCGCTGCTGGGTCAGCCAGGCGTCATAGGCCCAGGGGTAGCGGAAGGGCTTGTAGACCGGGTTGGCGGTCATCAGGTCGAAATGCTGCTCGCCCTGATGATCGGTTGTCGGGGTCGTGTCGCTCATGATCGCGTCCTTTCACATCCCGCCATTACTGGCAGGACAGGCACTCTTCGTAATCGCCGCTGCTCATCTCGCCGCGCGGGGCGGCCTGAGCCGTGGCTTCGTATTTTTCGTCTTCCAGAATGTCGCTCTTCACCGCGAGGTTGGACACGGCATCCGCGCGCTGCACGGACAGAGAGCGGCAGTAGTACAGGGACTTCAGGCCCTTCTTCCACGCCTGGAAATGGATCTGATGCAGGTCGCGCTTGTGAACGTCGGCCGGCAGGAACAGGTTCACCGACTGCGCCTGACAGATGAACGGCGCACGGTCGGCAGCGTGTTCCACAACCCAGCGCTGGTCGAGTTCGAACGCCGTCTTGAACACGTCCTTCTCGTCCTGCGTCAGGAAGTCGAGGTTCTGCACGGAGCCCTTGTTCAGCGTGATCGCCGACCAGACTTCGTCCGTGTCATAGCCGCGTTCTTCCAGAATTTTCTTCAGATGGCGGTTGCGGACCGAGAACGAGCCCGAAAGCGTCTTCTGCAGGAACACATTCGCGCTGATCGGCTCAATGCCCGGGCTGGCATTGCCCGTGATGATGGAAATCGAGGCCGTCGGCGCAATAGCGAGCTTGTGTGAGAAACGCTCCATGAAGCCGTATTCGGCAGCATCGGGGCACGGACCGCGCACTTCCGCCAGATGCTTCGATGCCGCATCGGCCTGCTTGCGGATGTGTTCGAAAATCTTCCGGTTCCAGACCTTCGCCATCACGGACTCGAACGGAATCATCCGGGCCTGCAGGAAGGAATGGAATCCCATCACGCCCAGACCGACCGAACGCTCACGCGCAGCGGCGTATTTCGCCCGCGCCATATCGTCCGGCGCGCGGTCGATGAAGTCCTGCAGCACGTTGTCGAGGAACAGCATCACGTCCTCGATGAACTGCGGATCATCCTTCCACTCGTCCCAGGTCTCGAGATTGAGCGAGGACAGGCAGCAGACGGCCGTGCGGTTCTTGCCGTGATGGTCAATGCCGGTCGGCAGCGTGATCTCGGCGCAGAGATTGGAGGTCTTCACTTCCAGCCCGGCCAGCTTGTGATGCTCAGGACGGGCGCGGTTCACATGATCGGAATAGATGATGTAGGGCTCGCCCTGCTCCATCCGCGCCGTCAGGATCCGGATCCACAGACCACGCGCCGAAACCTTGCGGATCGTGCTGTGATCCTTCGGAGACAGCAGCGCCCATTCCTCATCATTCTCAACCGCGCGCATGAACGCGTCTGTCACGAGCACGCCGTGATGCAGGTTGAGTGCCTTGCGGTTCGGATCACCACCCGTTGGGCGGCGCATCTCGACGAATTCTTCCACTTCCGGATGCCAGACCGGCAGATACACCGCAGCCGAACCACGACGGAGCGAACCCTGCGAAATCGCCAGCGTCAGGCTGTCCATGACGCGGATGAACGGGATGACGCCCGACGTCTTGCCGTTGCGGCCGATATTCTCGCCGATGGAGCGCAGATTGCCCCAGTAAGACCCGATGCCGCCACCCTTGGACGCGAGCCACACGTTCTCGTTCCACAGCCCCACGATTCCCGAGAGGCTGTCCTCGGCCTCGTTCAGGAAGCAGGAAATCGGAAGGCCGCGCTCAGTGCCACCATTGGACAGTACAGGCGTGGCCGGCATGAACCAGTGGCGGGAAATGTAGTCATAGATCCGCTGCGCATGGCCCGCATCTGCGCCGTAATAGGAGGCTACACGCGCAAAAAGCGCCTGATAGTCCTCGCCCGGAAGCAAATAGCGGTTGTTCAGCGTCGCCTTGCCGAAATCCGTCAGCAGGGAGTCGCGCGAACGGTCCACCCGCACGGCATGATGGCCAGGAAGCTGCACGACATCGTCGAACATGTCTGCAGAATCGGAATCGCCCGGTAGCGGCGCTTCACCGATGGGATGATCGAGCGGCGGACGCACGTCATGGGCGCGATCGGCTTTGTCGGACAGGTCCGTCGTCACGTCATGAAGGGTCATTCGCTGTCTCCGGTCGTATTAATTCTTCTGATTACGCTTGCTCACTGCCCTCTAAAGAGGGCAGTGAGCAAGCGTGAAGTTTGCTTGCAAATTCTGAGAAGCTATGAATTAGCACATTCCTACATATAGCCTTCGAAAGAGTTAATAGCCCTAGATATAGTGGCGATCGCAGAAAACTGCCCTTAGCCGCGGTTATCCCAAAAACACCCCCAAGAACATTTTTCTCAGTGTGTGATGGCGGTCACAGGATCGGGAAATTTCGTGAACACCGACGCGGGAAACGATCCATGACATGTCACGTTTAAACGGGCGAGCCCACAACATGGAAGAGCCCATCATGACCATCAAGAAGACAGCATCAGCCCACTGGACCGGCGGCCTCAAGGACGGCAAAGGCACGATTTCCACGCAGAGCGGGGCCCTGCAGAACCAGCCCTACGGCTTCAACACCCGTTTCGAAGACAAGCCCGGCACGAACCCCGAAGAGCTGCTCGGCGCGGCCCATGCCGGCTGTTTCACCATGGCGCTGTCCATGATGCTCGAGCAGGCTGGTTTCAAGGCCGAATCCCTGGAAACGAAAGCCACGGTGTCTCTGGACAAGTCTGGCGAAGGCTTTGCCATCACGCAGTCTCACCTGACCCTGCGCGGCAAGGTTCCCGGCGCATCGGAAGCGCAGTTTCTGGAAATTGCCAACAAGGCCAAGGAAGGCTGCCCGCTGTCGCAGGTCATCAAGGCCAAGATCACCCTGGACGCCACGTTCGAAGGCTGAAGCGCCCGATACCGAAAGGCTGGGGCCTAGCGCCCCCAGCCACACTGCGCATGATCGCGCAGCAGGTGATCGGCCAGCACACAGGCCATCATCGCCTCAGCGACCGGCACGGCACGGATACCGATGCAGGGATCGTGCCGCCCCTTCGTCATCACTTCGACAGACTCCCCATCGCGCGTGATGCTCGGAACAGGCGTAAGGATCGAACTGGTCGGCTTGATCGCAAAACGTGCCACAATGGGCTGTCCCGTCGAAATACCGCCCAGAATGCCGCCGGCATGGTTGGATGCGAACTGCGGCCCCGGTGCAATCGGATCAGCGTTCTGCTCACCGCGCAGGGCCGCTACGGCAAAACCGTCTCCGATTTCGACACCCTTCACGCCATTGATACCCATCATGGCCCCTGCCAGATCGGCATCGAGCTTGCCATAGACCGGCGCACCGAGTCCGGCAGGCAGACCTTCCGCCACAACTTCGACGGTCGCCCCGATTGATGATCCATCTTTGCGGATGGAGTCGAGAAGAGCTTCCCACGGCCCCACGGATTCCGCATCCGGACACCACAGCGGATTACGCTCGACCTCGTCCCAGTCCCAGCGGGACGGATCGATGGTCTGGCCACCGATTCCCGTCAGGGCAGCCCGGATCTTCACGCCCTCACCCACCAGCGTTCTGAGCAGCACACGCGCTACGGCACCCGCCGCAACCCGCATTGCCGTCTCGCGCGCCGAAGAACGTCCGCCCCCGCGATAGTCGCGGATGCCGTATTTCATGTCATAGGCTATATCGGCATGACCGGGGCGATAGCGGGTTGCGATATCGCCGTAATCCTTCGACCGCTGATCGGTATTCTCGATCATCAGCGAAATGGGCGTGCCGGTCGTCTGGCCTTCAAACACGCCTGAGAGGATCCGGACCTGATCCGGCTCCCGGCGCTGCGTGGTAAAGCGGGACTGCCCCGGACGACGGCGGTCGAGCCAGGGCTGGATGTCCTCTTCGGACAGCTTCAGGCGGGGTGGGCAGCCATCAATGACGCAGCCGATGGCCGGTCCGTGACTCTCACCCCAGGTGGTGACGCGAAAGAGCTTCCCGAAGCTGTTGTCCGACATGTCAGTTCCCGGAACCGACCGCTGCGATGTCCGGAGCGTCCGGGTTCTTCATACCGACCGTGTGGTAGCCACAATCCACGTGATGGATCTCGCCCGTCACACCGCTGGACAGGTCGGAGAGCAGATACATGCCCGAACCACCGACATCCTTAAGGGTCACGTTGCGCTCCATCGGGGCGTTGAGCTGGTTCCAGCGCAGGATGTAGCGGAAATCGCTGATCCCGTTGGCGGCCAGCGTCATGATCGGACCGGCGGAGATGCCGTTCACGCGGATATCGTCGCGGCCCAGATCGGCAGCCATGTAGCGCACGGAAGCTTCGAGAGCCGCCTTGGCCACACCCATCACATTGTAATGCGGCATGACGCGCTCGGCACCGAGATAGGTCATGCTGAGGAACGATCCGCCCGGATTCATCATCGCGGACGCACGACGTGCAACGGCGACGAAGGAATAACAGGAGATGTCCATGGCCTGCAGAAACGCATCACGCGGCGTGTCGATGTAGCGACCGCGAAGATACTGCTTGTCGGCGAAAGCGATGGCATGGAGCACGAAGTCGATCTTGCCCCAGCTCTTCTCGATCTCGTCGAACGTCGCATTGATGGCGTCGTCATTGCTCACATCGCAGGGCAGAACCAGCGAAGAGCCCACGCTCTCGGCCAGCGGGCGGACGCGCTTGCCCAGCGCCTCGCCCTGATAGGTGAAAGCAAGTTCCGCACCCTGTGCCGCACAGGCGCTGGCAATGGCCCAGGCAATGGAGTGCTTGTTGGCAACACCCATGATCACACCGCGCTTGCCCTTCATGAGCGTGCCGGTCACTGGAGCCGGGATATTGTCTTCCGTTTCAGACATGGTGATTTCCTGAATCGCGTTGGCGTATTGAGGGCCGTGGTTGCACAAGCGCCCGTGACAGACAAGACTTTGCGACGATTGCGCCGTTTTTTGCCCTCTGACCGGGCATTAAGGCATCACTCCGGCGCTGAGGAATTTCCGCCCCATGTGTTCGAAATCCGCCCGCGCCACCATGGACCCGTTCGATTTTTCCGAACGCCATTCCATCCTGATCCCCGCCCGGCCCGAGACCATTCTGAATTCCGTACCGCACTACCGTCTGGGGGATGATCCGCTTCTCCGCCCCAACCCTTTACCTGCGTGGACTGCCGGCCCGCCTGCTGCATGCCCCCTCTCCGCCACCTCTGGAGCTTCAGGACTTCACGCTCCTTTCCCAGACCAATCGCAGTCTGGTCTACGGGCTAAAAGGCGCTTTCTGGCGGACGGATTACGGCCTGCGCCGTTTTGACACACCCATGGAGTTTCTCGGTGACAGGGATGCGTCCGCTGCAACCCTGATCCTGTCCTTTATGACAGTGCCAGCGAAGCGGGGACGGACGCGCCTTGTTACGCAGACACATATTCTGTGTCCCACTTCCCATGTCCGGCGGCGCTTCCTGCCCTACTGGCTCGTGATCCGCCCAGTCAGTGGCCTGCTGCGACGACGCGTGCTGTCCCAGATCAAGGCGCGGTGTGAGCGGAGCGCGTAAACTTGTGCCCATAGCGGGCCGGATAGCTGGAACGTGCCATCCGCGTTATGATCTCCACACTGGCGAACCGGTCTGCGTTGCTCCTGCCGCATCAGGCCTGTTCCGCCAATCCAGTTCCAAGGAGAGTCCCATGTCCGACATCCCCCTGATTGACCTGAAGGCCGATCCCTTCGCCCTGTTTGCGGCCTGGGTGTCGGATGCCGAGAAATCCGAGCCGAATGATCCCAACGCCATGGCCGTGGCAACCGCCACGCCTGACGGGCGACCTTCCGTCCGGATGCTCCTGCTCAAGGGCGTGGATGAGCGCGGCTTCGTTTTCTATACCAATCTGGAAAGCCGCAAGGGACGCGAACTGCTGGCCAACCCGCATGTCGCCCTGCTGTTCCACTGGAAATCCCTTCGCCGCCAGATCCGGATCGAAGGCCCGGTCGAAGCCGTCAGCGCCGCCGAAGCCGATGCGTATTTCGCAAGCCGCTCGCGCATGTCCCGCCTTGGCGCCATTGCGTCCGACCAGTCACGCCCCCTGGATGACCGCAGCACCTTCGAGGAACGCCTGAAGGCCGTGGACGAGAAATACGGCGACGGGCCGATCCCCCGCCCCGCCAACTGGTCGGGCTTCCGCGTTCTGCCCGAAGCCATCGAATTCTGGCAGGATCGCCCCTACCGCCTGCATGACAGAGCCGTGTGGACCCGTGACGGAAACGGATGGAACGTCACGCGACTTTATCCGTAAATACATCATAACGACGTTCTGCAGATTTTGGCCGGGGAGCCCTGACCCATGCTTATCGACATCAAGAATATCCTTCTCCCCCTGAACGGCTCCGGTGACCTCGAAGCCGTCATGTCGGTCGCGCTGGATTTCGCGCGCCGTTTCGATGCCCATCTGTCCGCTGTCGTGGTCGGCTCGGACCCGTCCGAAGTCGCGACGCTGGCCGGTGAAGGCATCTCGGCCGGCATGGTCAATGAAATGATCGACACGGCCACGACCGAGGCCCAGCGCCGCGCGATCGCGATCCGCAAGGCCTTCGACGCCTTCATCCACGAGCATGGCATCCGCCGGGTCGAGCCCTCGAAGATCGGCTCCTCCGCGGGCGATGGCGTCAGCGCCAGCCTCGATGTCCTCAACGGCACCGAGCACGATTCCCTGACATGGCGCTCCCGTCTGGCCGACATGACGCTGGTCCCGAACCTCGCCAAGGACGGCGACCCCCGCGCCTCCGAAACGCTGCATGCCATCCTGTTCGACAGCGGACGCCCGCTCGTGATCGCTCCGCCCGCCCCGCCAAAGACGGTGGGCAAGCGCATCGCCATCGCCTGGAACGGCACGCCTGAAGCCTCACTGGCCCTGCGCTGCATCCTGCCCTGGGCCCACAAGGCCGAAGCCGTGCAGGTCCTGACCTGTCAGGACTACCAGCGTCGCGGACCGGGCGCGGATGAAGTCGTGACCTATCTGCGGATGCACGGCATTTCCGCCACGGCCAGCGAGTTCGAGGCCGTCAACCGTGACATCGGCGCGGGGCTCCTGAAGGCAGCCACGGAGTTCAATGCCGACATGCTCGGCATGGGCGCCTATTCCCACTCCCGTCTGCGCCAGATGATTCTGGGCGGTGTCACCCGTCACATTCTGGAACAGGCGCAGCTCACCGTTCTCATGAGCCGCTGAAACACCCTGTTCACGCCTGCCTGCCGATCTGAAGGAACCGTCATGTCCCTGTCCCGCCTCATCTGCGCAACCTGCCTGACCCTCGCACTGGCAGGTACCGCGCTGGTCCCCGCATCGGCCATGGACACACGCTCTCCGCCACAGGCAGGCAGCTTCACCCTTCAGGAGCCGCAGGCACGGCTGAAACTACGCCTTGTTCCGGGCAGCACGCTCGCAACCGGCTACCACAGCCCGTTCTATCAGCAGAACCCGGCAACAGGCGCCATCATCCTGCGGACGGACGGGCTTCAGCCGTCCATCCGGGGGCAGACGGCCCCTGCCACCGTCCTGCGTGAAGGCACGGCCTGGTATTTCCAGCAGACTCCGGCCGACATGAACGCCAGCCTGCATATCGACACCTGGCCCAGCGACCAGCGCGTCATCATCGGCCGCATCCAGAGCCCGCACGGTGCCGTTGTGGAACTGGTCGCAGACGGCCATCGCTCGCAGGTGACCGTCACCGTCCATGATGGCAGTTCGACCCACAACATCGTCGCCGGTACGATCTATCCGGACCGCAACGTCAGCTATGCCATCTCCTCGCGTCCCAACGGAACGCTCGTCGTTGTCGTCAACGGCAGTCGCAGCGTGCTCGCAATGCCCATGGCCGGGACCGCATCCGTCATGTGGTTCGAAGCCGTCGCCGGTCAGACCGGATGGCACATGCCCTGTCACGGCGACATGGCGCAGGTGACCTTCACGTCCCTGGAAGTCCGTCATCCGGCACCGTGAGGGCCAGGACCGTACGGGAAAGTCTGTCCAACCTTTGCCGCCTGTAACGCCGCGTGCTACCCGACACGGCATGACCCTGTTTCCGCGCCTCCTGCGCCTGTGGCTGGGAACCTGCCTGCGCTCCACGCGCTGGCAGGTCAGTGGCTCACCCCGCGCCCTCGAAACCCTGACAACCCCGGCGCAGGGTACGGTCGTCGCCTTCTGGCACCGCTCGCTGACACTCAGCTCGGCCCTGTGGTTCTGGGCGCGGACGCTGGAACCCCGCCTGGAACTGCGGGTCCTGATTTCCCGCAATCCGGACGGAATGCTGATCGCCGATGTCGTCCGTCCCTGGGGCATCATCGGCATCCACGGATCTTCCAGCAAAAAGGGCAAGAACAAGGGTGGCGCGGCCGTTCTGCGCACGGCGCTGAAAGAGCTCGAAGCCGGTTCCCTCGTTGCAATCACGCCTGACGGGCCACGCGGCCCAGCAGAACTGGTCCAGCCCGGAGCCGTCGCCCTGTCACGTCTCGCGCGCTGTGCGGTCGTTCCTGTCGGGATGGCCAGCACGAGCCTGCGTCTGCCGTCATGGGACGGACTGGCTTTCCCCCTGCCGTTCGGACGTGGCGCCCTCATCATGGGCGAACCCCTGTTCCAGCCCGATGCCACGATCCTCCAAAATGCCCTGAACGACGTCTCGTTGCGCGCCGAGAGCGTGGTGCGGCACCGGCAGTCCAATCTGGCGGACCGTCTGTGGCGTGTGGCCGGAACCCTCATGGCCCCGGCCCTGACAGTCATGCTGCGCATCCGTCTGCATCGCGGACGTGAACTCCCCGACCGCCTGCGTGAGCGCATGGGACTGGAGCGCACGGGACCGCGCCGAGGCCACCGCCCCACGGGGCAGCTTCTGTGGATTCATGCTGCCAGCGTCGGCGAGACCCTCTGCGCCCTGCCACTGGCCGAAGCCCTGCTCGAGGCGCGGCCCGACATGCGCATCCTCTTTACGACCGCAACCGTCACCGGCAGCGAAATCGTGGCCCGGCATCCACTTTACGGGCAGAGGATCATCCACCGCTTCATCCCCCATGACGTGCCACGCTGGCTCAGGCGCTTCCTGAACCTCTGGCAGCCGGAAGGCGCCATATTCGTGGAAAGCGAACTGTGGCCCGGCATCATCGCCGCCTGTTCGCGCCGCGACATCCCGGTCATGCTCGTCAACGGGCGCCTGTCGGACCGTTCGGCCCGTCTGTGGACCCGTCTGGGAGACCCGGCACGGCGCATGATGAAGCGCCTGTCCTGGGTGGCCGCCCGTGGCCCCGAAGACGCAGCCCGCTTCCGGGCTCTGGGGGCTCTCCCGGTCTATGAAGACGGCGACCTCAAGCAGGACGCCCCGCCACTGGCCTATGACGAGGCTGAATATACCCGGCTGAGGCGCCTGATCGGCGACCGTCCTGTCTTCGTCGCCGCATCCACCCATCCTGGCGAGGAAGAACTTGTCCTTCAGGCCGCGGAAAAAGCCCGCAGGCTGCAGCCTGATCTGCTGACCATCATCGTCCCGCGCCACCCGGCCCGCGGCGCAGAGCTGGCAGCCCACTTTGACCTGCCCCGACGGGCGGCAGGTCAGGATCCGACACCGCAGACACAGATCTGGCTGGCCGATACGCTGGGCGAACTGGGTCTGTTCTACCGTCTGGCGGATCGCTGTTTTCTGGGCAATTCCCTTGCCGGAAAAGGCGGCGGCCACAACCCGTTCGAGCCGCTCCGTCTGGGGGTCCCCACGGCTACGGGGCCGAAAATGGAGAACTGGCGGGAGGCAATGGCCACCGTTTCTGATACAATCCATGTCGTGAACGATGTGGAGTGTCTGACACGATGGCTCGAATCCCCTCTCCCGCCCGTCAGGACAACGGGATTGCAGCGCTCCGTGGTGAGCGTCCTGCGGGACCGCATCCTGAAAACGGTTGAACGATGACGCGTCGTCCACCCCGTTTCTGGCTGCGCCCCACCCGCAGCATCGCCGCCCGTCTCCTGCGGCCGTTTTCCTTCATCGCCACAACACTCACCCGCCGACGCCTCAGACAGCCGACCTTTCATGCCTCTGTTCCGGTCCTGTGCTGCGGCAACATCACCACAGGCGGCACCGGCAAGACCCCCCTCACCCTTGATCTCGTCCAGCGCCTCCGGGACCGGGGCCATCACCCCCATATCCTGAGCCGGGGCCATGGCGGCCGCGAGCGCGGCCCGATCGGCGTCAATCCGAACCGCAGCACGCCCCGCGACGTGGGCGACGAACCGCTCCTCCTTGCACAGAGCGCCCCGACCTGGATCGGGGCCGACCGCGCCGAAACCGCCCGCCTTGCCATCTCCCAGGGTGCGGACTGCCTCGTTATGGATGATGGCTTCCAGAACCCGACACTGCATCAGGACGTCTCCGTCCTCGTGGTGGATGGCGTCACCGGCTTCGGGAATGGATGCGTTCTGCCCGCCGGCCCCCTGCGCGAACCGGTGCCCGATGCCCTGGCCCGCGCCCAGGCCGTCGTCGTCATGGGAGATGACCGGCACAACCTGATCCCGACGTTCCCGCCGCATCTCCTGACCGCGCAGGCCCGACTGGTGCCCGGACCCGAAATCCGGACCCTTCAGGGACGACGCATTGTGGCGTTTGCAGGCATTGGACGCCCGGAAAAATTCTTCGACATGCTCCGGGACGCAGGCGTCGCCCCCATCCGTTCGCTCCCTTTCCCCGATCACCATTTCTATACGCCCCGTGACATCCAGCGCCTCGAAGCCCTCAGCCGGGAATCGGGAACCACGCTGGTCACGACCGCCAAGGACGCCGTGAAACTGCCATTTCCATTCCGTACGCAGGTGAAGGTCATCGGCGTAGAGCTGCTCTGGGCTGACCCGAAATCCCCCGAACGCCTCCTTGATCTGCTGTTTTCCGCCTCGTGACGTCTTTCCTGTACCGCGCGGAAACCCTTCTGGTCCGTGCTCTTCTGGCCGCGATCCGGACCCTCCCGCCCGCAGCGTCCTCCAGTCTGGGCGGATTGGTGGCCCGCACAATCGGACCGCTGCTGCCCGTCTCGAAAGTCGCAGACCGGAACCTTCAGCTCGCCCTGCCGGAATATGACGCGCCCGCGCGCCGACGCATCGTCCGCGACTGCTGGGAAAATCTGGGGCGCACGGTGGGTGAGTTCCCCCATATCAGCCGCCTGAAACAGAACACGCCCTCCGGCGCGGGATGGAGCGTTGAAGGCGCGGAGCATCTTGAAGCGGCCAGAGCCTCAGGCCGGCCCGTCATTTTCTTTTCGGGCCATATCGGCAACTGGGAACTCATGCCGCCTGTGGTGGCGCGCTATGGCATGCCATTTGCGTCCTTCTACCGCGCGGCCAGCAACCCCGGCGTTGACCGCCTGATCCACAGACTCCGGCAGGACGCGATGGGCCAGGACGTGCCCATGTTCCCCAAAGGCGCAAAAGGTGCGCGTGCAGCCCTGAAATACCTGTCCAAAGGCGGGAATCTAGGCGTTCTGGGTGATCAGAAAATGAATGACGGGATCGAGGCCAGACTCTTCGGTCGCCCCGCCATGACAGCCTCCGCCGCAGCGGTGTTCGCCCTGAGACACGACGCCCTGATCGTAACCGGACATGTCCGCCGCGATGGTCCGGCCAGACTCGTGCTGGTCGTGGATGCGCCCTTCATGCCGACAAAAACGGACGACCGTGCCAGGGACGTTCTCGTCCTGACGCAGGTGTTCAATGACCGTCTCGAATCATGGATCCGCGATATTCCGGGTTCCTGGCTCTGGCTGCACCGCCGCTGGGACAAATCCCTGTACCGGAATATGACAACACAGTGTTAAGCTATGCGCTGAGAGCATGGCAGATTTGTCACAGTAGGGATGGTTTGTGTCGCAAAACCGTCTCCAGACGTTATTAAAGATTGTGAAACGTGCCTTTCGGACCCTAGCCTGAACTCATCACCACGACCCGGGTGCCTTGCCCGGCTTTATGATGAGGACTTCCTGATGGCGCAGGTGGCTCACCTTCACGACCTCTCTCATGGCCGCAACGCGAGCAACATCGTACCTCTGCGTCAGGGCCTTCTCCCCCGTCACCGCGAGTATCTGCTGCGCTGGCTGGAAGCCGGACAGCGGATGGGCGTGTTTGATGCGGAAATCGCCCCGGCCGCCCATGACACCGTCAATGTAGATGGCACGGCTCCCGTCGATCATGTTCTGGTCTGGGTCCGCGAAAACCCCGATCCCGCCTATATGCTGCGGCCGCAGGGCATGCGCTGGGTGCTGATCGACCAGATCCGTGACCACGAACTCGGCAGCTATGCCAGCTTCGAGCTTGCCCTGCATGTCATCCGCCCGGTCCTGCCGCTTGCCGAGACCTGCGCCGCCTGACCCTGCGCCCGGATTTCCTCGACCAGACACAAAAAAAGCGCGCCGTTCAAAAAAACGGACGCGCTTTTCTTTTGAAAAAATACCGTATCAGCTCGGCCGGATCGCCACATCCCGCGAAGCCGGCACAACGATGCGGGCGCCACCGCCGCGCTGGATCTGATAGATCGCCAGCGCCCGCGTGACATGCCCGTCCGGCCGCAGGCGGAACAGACCGTCCACACCCATATAACCATCCGGCCGCGTCAGGGCCTGCGTCGTCACGCCACCCTGACGGATCAGGCTTCCGGCCAGAGCCGCGGCATCATAGGCGAAATCCGTGACGGGTGACGGGGCCTGCCTGTACAGAGCCCGGTACTGCGCGACATAGCCCATGCGGTCATGCGCATCCGGCGCAGCATACCAGGCTCCATGCAGCGCACCGAGCTTGCCATCAAACGCCTTCCACAGCGCCGGCCCCATGATCTGGACCTGCGACGAATCGATATGATCCGCCTGGAGCGCCGTAATGACCCGTCCCAGTTCCAGCCCAGTATCGGCCAGCACCAGCGCATCGAATGGCGGCGGCGGAACAGGTACGGCCTGAGGTGCCGGAGCCGGAGTGGCCCCTAGCGTGGCAGGCGGTGTCGCGCCTGTTTCTGCCGTCCCTGCAGGGTTGGGCGCCGTCTCACCCGTCGGATCGATCGCGGAAGGGCCGGCCGGGACATCTGTCGGCGCAGGCTCCGGAGCAGCGGGCTGGCGCGTCTCGATGGCGGAGAGCGTCTTCAGACCGTCATCGATATTCTGCGTGTCCATCGTATGGAACACGATCTGCGGCTCTTTCAGCCCTGCATCGCGGCAGGCCCGCGCCAGCCCGTCACCCATCGCATGTCCGAAGGCATTATCCGGCAGGAAGGCCGCGAAAGTCCGGCGTCCCGTCGCCCGGGCGGCATCGACCATCCGGCGCACCTGCTGCTCCGGCGTCAGACCCATGACCCAGACGCCCGGACGGGCCTGCGTGGAGTCGCTGGTGAAAGCCAGCTCCGCCTTGCCCGCATTGACGGCGAGCGGTGCCGCGGCAGACGTTTCCGTCGCAGTCAGAGGCCCCAGCAGGATGGCATCACCACGCGACAGCGCATCCCGGGCCGCCTGCTCAGCGCCGCCCGGGGCATTGGTGTCATGCACGTCCAGCGCAGGCGATCCCTTGGCCGAAAGGGCCAGCTTCGCCGCATCGCGCATCCGCAGACCGTAAGCGGCATTGCGCCCCGTCAGCGGCAAGATCAGCCCGACATCATGCGCGCCCGGACCTTCCGAAACACCCGGAACGCCGCCCACACCCGGCACGGAAGACGACCCGCCACCCGAGCAGGCGGCAAGGGTCAGGAAGGTTCCCGCGGCGAGGCCGGTGCTTACACCCTTGCGCAGACGGCTCAACGGGCGACAATGCGCCCCTGAGTTTGTCACCGAGGATGCAGATGTCCGAAAAGTCATGTTCCGCTGAAACTCCCTTGAGCGATGCGGCTGAAACGTTACCGGCCGCCCCCCTGCCAGCGCAGGGCCAGGCCGAAGGTGGATGTCTGATATTGGTTGCAACGCCGATCGGCAACCTGGCCGATATCAGCGAACGCGCGATCGAGGTGCTGAACACCGTGGACGCGATCCTCTGCGAGGACACGCGCGTCACGGCAAAGCTCCTGCTTTCGCGCAATATTGCCACACCAACCCGGACACTGCACGACCATAACGAACAGGACCGCACTCCGTTCCTGATCGAAAAACTGCAAGAGGGCGCGCGCTATGCCGTCGTCTCCGACGCGGGCACGCCACTGGTCTCCGATCCCGGATACCGGCTGGTCCGGGCCGCCATCGTGGCCGGCATCCATGTCACAGCCATTCCCGGCCCGAACGCCGTCGTCACGGCCCTGACGCTGTCGGGTCTGCCGCCCCTGCCCTTCATGTTCCTGGGCTTCCCCGCGCCCCGAAGCGAAGCCCGCAAAACCGGCTTTGCCACCCTGCGCGCTGCCGAACAGGCCGGGCTGCACTCCACACTGATCTGGTACGAAGCCCCACACCGCCTGATCGAAACACTGGAAGACCTGATCGACGTTTTCGGTCCGAACCGGGAAGCCGCAGTCGGCCGCGAACTCACCAAGCGCTTCGAGGAAATCGTGCGCGGCACACTGACAGAAGTTCTGGAACATTTCCGCACAACCGCACCGCGGGGCGAAATCACGCTCCTGATCGGACCGTCTGCCGAAGATGACAGCGGCGCCGCCGATCTGGACACGCATCTGCGCGAGGCCCTGACAACCCATTCGGTTAAGGATGCCGCCGCTCTCGTGGCGGGAATCGTCAAGCTGCCCAAACGCACGGTCTATGCCCGCGCGCTGGAGCTTTCGCGCGAGCTGAAAGACTGAAGTCTCAGTCTGCCTTGGGCAGGACAAACAGGGACTGAGGCACGGTCCCGCCCAAACGCACATCGGAGAGGGCAATCGTGGTCGTGCGCCCCTGCGCATCCACGACCGTCCAGCCCAAAAGACCGAGCGGCGCATCGGACAGGACGAGCGTCAGAGTGCCCTCCCCGGCGCTCTGCGTCCGAACCACCTGCACCCTGATCTGCCCGTTGCTGTGTTCGAAGCCCGTCACCGTCACATCGCCTGACAGCTTGAGTTCCGGACGCAGCAGAAGCCCGAGCGGTGTGCGGTCCAGCGGAATGGTCGTGACCTGATCGACGCTGCGATCCTGAAACACCACCCGCCCGTCATTGGCGACCAGCAGCAGCGGACTCGGCTTGTCGTAATCGAAACGCATGCGGCCCGGACGATCGAGTGTCGCCGTCCCAACCGTCGTGCTGCCATCCGCCGCCGTCTGACGGAACCGCGCCTGAAGGGTCGTGACCTGCCCCAGCGTGTCTTCAATCCGTGAAATCCAGCCCTGATCCGCAGGACGAAGCTGGGCGGGAGTCGCCTGCGCAAAAGCCATGGATGGCAGTGCAACAGGCAGGAGCGCCACCAGAGCGGCAGCGCGGAAAAAAGAACGGTTCATCATGTCTCAGGAACTGCCAATCAGCACACCGGTTGCAAAAACGAGAGCCCCGCCGAGAAAGACCTGCACCATGGCCGATCCGAACGGTGTGTCCTGATACCGCCAGCGCACCCAGGAAATCAGCAGAAGCTCGATCGCCACGGCGATAATCGCGACACCAAAGGCGAGATGGAAATCCGGCACGAGAAACGGCAGCGTATGCCCGATGCCACCCCCGAACGTCATGGCGCCGCAGATCAGACCGCGCAGCAGGGGAGCCCCACGCCCGGACAGCTTGCCATCATCCGCCAGAGCCTCCGCAAGCCCCATGGAAATCCCGGCCCCCAGCGACGCCGCAAGCCCGACCAGAAAGGCCGCATGCGGACTATGCGTTGCAAACGCCGCCGCAAAGACGGGCGCCAGCGTCGAGACCGAACCATCCATGAGCCCGACCAGCCCCGGCTGCACGACACGCAGGACGAAATCCCGGCGGCTGTGCTCATCCTCGCGGTCACGGGTATTATCATTCAGATGCGCGTCTTCAAGCCGCCGCGCTTCCCGCTGGTGCCGGTCTTCCTCGGTCGCCAGATCGCCCAGCAGCTTGCGGATTTCGGCATCGTTGGTCTGCCCGGCGGCCTGACGATAGAACCGCGCCGCCTGCCGCTCCATATCGGCTGCCTGCGCCCGGATCGCCTCGATCCCACGATTCTGCATCTGCCAGGCGGATTTGCGGGACGGAAACCCCTGCACATCCTGCCGGCGGACCAGCGGGATATGATTACCGAACCGCCGGACGAACAGATCGATCAGCGCGCGGCGATGGTGGTTTTCCTCTTCCGCCATGTCCTGGAAGATGGCGGCGCTGTCGGGATAATCCTCCGCCAGCATCTGGCCGAAATCCGCGTAAATATGACCATCCTCCTCCTCGCTGGCGATGGCCAGCGCAAGGATTTCGCGTTCGGTCAGATCGGAAAGTTTCGTCACGTAGGCAGCAGATCCCGTCTCGTAAAATCAGATGGCGGCTTCGGTAAAGAGCGGCTTCACGCTCTGGCCCCAGGCACCGTTATACAGGTCCAGCCAGTACTGGGCCTGATTCGGACCGCCATCCGCAATCAGATGCAGCGGATCGAGATACCCGGCCTCATTGCGCACACGCGCCCGCAGACCCTGCTCGGCCAGTTCAACCACGCGCTTGGCAAACGGTTTCAGACCACCCGGGAACGCGGCATCCAGCCCCAGACGCGGCACTTCGGCCCGAAGCTGCTGATACACGCTCCAGGGCTGCTCACGCACCAGCTTCTCGGCCGCTTCCAGCGTGGCGGGATCGTAAAGCAGACCGACCCACAGGGCCGACTGCGCCACCATCATTTCCAGCTTGCCCGCATCCGCGCCGCGCATTTCAAGAAACTGCTTGAGACGCACATCCGGGAACACCGTCGTCAGATGATCTTCGAAATCCCCGACTGTCGGCGTCAGGCCCTTCAGCGGTTCCTGCACATCGCCCGCCAGCCAGCGCCGGAAAGAGCAGCCGGCAACGTCGATGTTCTTTCCGTCCCGCGAGACGAAATACATCGGCACGTCCAGCGCCCAGTCCACATACTGCTCGAAACCGAACCCGTCCTCGAAGAACACCGAAGGCTGTCCCGAACGCTGGTTGTCCGTATCCGTCCAGATCCGTGCACGGTTGGACAGCAGGCCATTGGCCTTGCCCTCGACGAAAGGCGAGTTCGCAAACAGCGCAGTCGCCACGGGCTGAAGTGCCAGCGACACGCGCATCTTGCGCGCCATGTCGGCTTCATCGCTGAAATCAAGATTGACCTGAACCGTGCAGGTCCGCGTCATCATGTCGAGGCCGAGCGAACCGACTTTCGGCATGTAGTTGCGCATGATCGCATAGCGGCTCTTGGGCATCCACGGCATGGCATCGCGAGGCCAGAGCGGCTGAAAACCGAACGGCAGGAAGCCAAGCCCGAGTTCCGCAGCCGGACCACGCACCTGATCGAAATGCGCCTGCATTTCCGCTTCGGTTTCCTGAATCGAGACAACCGGCGCGCCCGAAAGCTCGAACTGCCCGGCCGGCTCAAGCGAGATCGCCCGTCCTGCCTGTGCGTTCTGGCCCTTCAGACCAATCAGGTTCTCACCGTCCATGATCGGCGCCCAGTCCGGTCCCTGAAGCTTCTCCAGCAGTGCTCCGATTCCGCGCGGCTCGTAAGGCGGCGGGGAGAGCGGTTCGCGTCCTTCAGCAGCATGAGGAAGAACAAAACCGAATTTTTCATGTTCGGTGCCGATCTTCCATTCCGATTGCGGTTTGCAACCACGCGCGATCGCCTCGACGAGCTGCGCCCGGCTTTCGATCGACGCAGTATTGGACGTGCCGGGATTGGACATGGCGTTTGGCCTCGGTCTGAATTCGTTGTTCGATAATGATTGAACTGTAGCAGGTTCGACGATTCTGTCACCCTCGGGCGGCATCCTCAGCCCTCGCCGCCAGACGGGACAGCCCCGCACACACGGCCGTCTCCGCCCGCAGCACCAGCGGCCCCAGGCTGAGTGCATGAACAGCAGCATGCCGCCGCAGAAGCTCCACTTCCGCCTCGGAAAAGCCCCCCTCCGGCCCGATCAGCAGGGCCGCGGCCTGCACCCCCGCATCCTCACCCGGACGGCGCTCAAGCGCGGCAAACAGCGGACGATCGTCCGGCCACCCCGCCAGCACCACCCGCAGCGACTCAGGCGGCAGGATCTCCGGAATATCCAGTCGTTCGCACTGCTCGGCCGCTTCGGTCGCAATGAGCGACAGCCGCTCCAGATTGAGCCGGTGCGTATTGGTCCGCTCCGTCACAACCGGCCGAAAGCGCGTCACACCCAGTTCGGTTCCCATACGGATGACAAGTTCCGTCGCATCCCGCTTGAGCGGGGCAAACAGCAGTTCCACACCGTCCGTCGGCGCCGGAGTCCGCTCGCAGCGATGCAGCAGAACACTTCCCTTGTCCTTTTTCAGGGACGCGATCTCTGCTGCCCACTCGCCGTCCCGCTCATTGAACACCCGGACAGCGCTGCCCACGCCCTGCCGCATGACATTGCCCAGATAATGCGCCTGCCCGGAAGGAAGCGGGATGGTCTGGCCTTCCACGAAGGCTGTTTCAGACGCAGGGACGTAAAGACGGGGGTCGGATCGGTTCATCCTTTTCCGATAGCGCGCCTCGCCCATTGACGGAAGCATGTCCGCGCAGCATCACATCTCCCATGAGCCAGACCCGCGCCCATACCGATATCCAGCTGACCGGCCGCATTGCGCGCCTGCCCGAGCCATGGCGCTCCTACGCCCTGCTCGCCCGTCTCGACCGCCCGGTCGGAACATGGCTCCTGTTCCTGCCCGGCGTGTGGGGCCTGTTCCTTGCACCCCATGCATCGCTTCAGACGCGCCTGATCGACACGGCCCTGTTCGCCTTCGGCTCGCTTGTCATGCGCTCGGCCGGCTGCGTCGTGAACGACATCTGGGACCGCGACATCGACGCCAAGGTCGCCCGCACTGCTGGCCGCCCGCTCGCCAGCGGCGCACTGTCCCTGAAACAGGGCCTGCTCCTCCTGGCCGTCCTGCTGTTGATCGGGCTGGGCGTGCTGGTCTGCCTGCCGCCCGTCTGCTGGGCGCTCGCCCCGCTCGCGCTCCTGCTGGTTGCTCTGTATCCGGCCGCCAAGCGCGTCACCTGGTGGCCACAGCTCGTCATGGGGTTCACCTTCGGATTCGGCGCGCCGATGGGATATGCCGCGGCCGCCGGCACACTGGATGGCAACGGCTTGCTGCTCTATGGCGCCGTCATTCTCTGGCAGCTCGGATTCGACACGATCTACGGCTTTCAGGACATGGACGACGACGCCCGCATCGGCGTCCGCTCCACGTCGCGTCTTATGGAAAAGAGCGCCCGCCCGTTCATCGCCACCTGCTACAGCCTCATGCTTCTGGCGCTGGCACTCGTCGCCATCCACGCGCATCTGCACTGGACTTTCTGGCCGTTCCTTGCCCTGGCGACCGCCCTGCTGCTCCAGCAGGCCCGCGCGCTGAACCCTTATGACGCTCCGGCCTGCCTTAAGGAGTTCCGCCGTAACGTGCCCATCGGATTCGTGCTGGCCGCAGGGTTTGTCGCCGCAAGACTTTTCGGATGAGCACGGCCCTGAGCGATCCCGCCGGTTTCATCCGCGACAACACTGCCATCGCACAGGCCACGCTCGTGCCGGAGATTTCCCTGCATCTGGCGACCGAAATCACCCCCATCTGGCAGGCCAGCGAAGTCTATCTCGAACAGATCGGCATCGAACCGCCCTTCTGGGCCTTCGCATGGCCCGGCAGCCAGCTCATCGCACGCTTCATTCTCGATAATCCCGGGCATGTCCGGGGGCGCCGTGTTCTGGATGTAGCCTGCGGATGCGGTCTCGCCGCCATTGCCGCGGCCCTGTCGGGTGCATCCGATGTACAGGCCAACGATATCGACCCCATGGCGCTGGAAGCCACGGCTCTGAATGCACGCCTCAACAGCGTGACCATCGCCCCCGTCGCCGGAGACCTGATCGGAACGATTCCCGATTGTGACCTGCTGGTGATCGGAGACGTCTGTTACAACGAGGCTATGGCGGCGCGGATCGTGCCCTGGCTGCTGGAATGTTCGAAAACCTGCGAAGTCTGGCTCTGCGATCCGGGCCGACACTATGCGCCGTCAATGCCGCTCGAAGTGCTGACCCGGCAGACCGTTCCCGTCACACAGGAGCTGGAAAGCGCGGACCAGCGCGCCACCACGCTCTTCAGGCTGCGAGATATTTCCGTCCCAGGCTGAGCGCGGATCCCGTCAGCGCCGCCATCATCGCCGCCCCCAGGCAGATGAAGGCCGGATGGGGAAAGACCGTAAACAGTCCAGCCACGAGCAGAGCCCCCGTTGTCTGCCCACCCAGCCGCGCAACGGAGAGCATGCCGCTCGCCCCGCCCTCACGGCCCGGAGGCGCGGTCACCATGATTGCGCGGTTATTGGGCGGCTGGAACAGCCCGAACCCGCATCCGGCAAACAGCGTCCGCCAGGCGATGGCCCAGTTGCCGGCATCCGTCGGCAGAAACCACAGCAGACAGAATCCGCTCGCCGTAATGAGCAGACCGATCGAGGACAGCACCGACGCCGGAAAACGATCCGCCAGACGGCTGACCACAAAGGACATCGTCGCCACCCCGACAGCCCAGGGCGCAATCAGAAGACCGATTGTCCCGGGCCCGCGGTGAAACGCGGTCGCCAGCGTGAACGGCATCGCCACGATATAAAGATTGGAGGCCACAAACCCCAGAAACCCGACCAGACAGGCCAGCAGGAACGGCCTGCGCGCCAGCAGATCAACCGGCACGATCGGCTCCAGCCTCTCGCGCTGATAATGCAGCAGCATGGCCCAGCACAGCACACCCGCAACCGTAACAGCCGCGCCGGACAGGAAATCGGCATGCATCAGCCCGTCGAGCCCCACACCGGTCAGCGCAAATGAAGCCACGGTCAGCAGGGAGCCGACCATATCGGTCGGAATATCGCTCCGTGGTGTCTGCGGCAGTGCGGCATGGGCCAGAGCCAGAGCCGCGAGGGCCAGCGGCAGATTGATCCAGAAAATCCACGGCCAGCTCGCAACGGACAGGATCAGCGACCCCAGGGACGGCCCAAGCGCCACGCCGAGGCCCACGAACAGCCCGTTCAAGGCAATCCCGCGCCCCAGTTCCTTATGCGGGTAGATGAAACGGACGAGCGCGATATTCACACTCATGATGCAGGCGCCGCCAACTCCCTGCAGCGCCCGCGCGAGCGTCAGCTCCAGCAGGTTCTGAGACAGCGCACAGGCGACGGACGCGATCAGGAACAGGAAAATCCCGAGCTGGCTCAGTCGCGCAAACCCGACGCGCGCGCCCAGCGAGGCCAGTGGCAGAAGGCATGACAGATTGGCCAGCTGATAAGCATTCACGACCCAGATGGCCCGTGAGGACGACGCATGCAGGTCCTGCGCAATCAGCGGCAGGGCCACATTGGCGATCGCATAATCCAGAACCGACAGAAGGAGCGCCAGAAGCACGGCCGACATCGCCTTGAGGCGCTGGGCTCCATAAAGCCCGGCATGGCGTTTAGCGTCGTACTCTTCTTGAGGACCGTCTTCCGTCGTCACCGTCATTCTCTCACCGCCCCAGATCACGCAGGCGCGTGCCTGCAAAAAGATTGGCTTCCAGCCTCTCGAGCGAGACGCCTTTCGTTTCGGGGACGAACAATACGGTCACAAGAATGAAAAGACCATTGAAGACGGCAAACATCAGGAACGTGGAGGAGGCTCCCATCATCGCCATGCCCAGCGGGAACATGTTGGAAATGGCCCAGTTCGCGGCCCAGTTGGTCACTGTGGAACAGCCGATCCCGAAATCCCGCCCCCGCGTCGGCTGCACTTCCGAGCACAGTGTCCAGACCAGCGGCCCTTCACCAATGGCAAAACCCGCCACGAACAGAAGAACGAATCCGCACAACAGAAGCTGCAGCCCGAAGCTCTGCGCACCGATGGCCAGCAATGTTCCCACCCCTGCCAGCGAAAATGCCGCGATACCGCAGCTGAGGATCAGCAAAGGACGCCGGCCCCACCGGTCGACGCAAGCAATCGCCACCCCGGTCAGCGCCATGTTCGTCAGGCCCACAAGCGTGGTGGCCCAGATGGACGCGTTCGTCCCGAAATGCGCTGCCTGAAAGACGCGCGGGGCATAATACAGAAGCGCGTTGATCCCCGAGAGCTGCTGCATGATCTGGAGCAGCATGCCCAGGAAGACCGTCCGGCGGAAATTGGGGTTGCTCCTGAAAAGCCCCAGACCCGCATCGCTGCTCTTCTGCAGACGTGACTGGATGTCGACCAGTTCCGCTTCGGCCACTTCCTCATCCGAGCGCAGGCTCTGCAGGACGCGCCGCGCACGCTCCTTTTCCCCGCGCATCATCAGCCAGCGCGGGCTGTGGGGCAGGATCAGGACGATTCCAAGAAAGAAACTGGCCGGCAATGCCATGACGCCGAGCATCCAGCGCCAGTGGCCGCCCGAAGCCAGCAGGCTGTCGGAAACGAATGCGAGGAAAATCCCCAGCGACACCATGAGCTGATAGAACGAAATCATGGCGCCACGGACGGACTCAACCGTGATTTCGGAAATATAGAGCGGGGCGGCAAAGGCGGCCACACCGACCGCGAGGCCAAGGAAAAGCCGTCCGACGATCATGATCGCAGGCCCCGGCGCCAGGGCGCAGAGCAGCGTTCCGAGCAGGAACAGGATCGCCGCCCCGAGCATGGCGCCCGTGCGGCCGAACCGGACCGAGATCCGCCCTGCAAACAGCGATCCGACCGTCGCCCCGGCCATCATCGACGAGACAATCCAGCCCTGAAGGGCATCGCCTGCATGGAAATCGGTTGCAATGAATGGAAGCGCACCGGCGACGACACCGGTATCAAGGCCGAACATCAGTCCAGCCAGAGCTGCCAGAATACCAAGGGTTGTCGCCCGTGCCGTGCTGCGGGGCTGTTGCGTGGACGGCCCCTCACTGGAAGACGAAGCAATCCCAACCATATCCGTAGTCACCTCCCTCGAAACACACCCTTCTTCAAGGGGACAGGACCGAACGTTCCGAAACCGGAAGCAGCCGGTCCTGTATTAATGATCGATCAGGGGTGTGGTCTATATCCAAACGAACAGAAAATCACTTTTCCGCGTAAGGATTTTTCGTTCCACGCAGTTGCAGACGCACCGGAACGCCCGGCATATGGAACGTTTCACGCAGTCCGTTGACGAGATAGCGCTTGTAGGAATCCGGAAGCTGCTCCGCCCGCGTGCCGAACAGCAGGAATGTCGGCGGACGTGCCTTCACCTGCGTCATGTAACGCAGCTTGAGACGACGGCCATCCACGAGCGGCGGCTGATGCCGCTCAAGCGCATCCTCGAACCAGCGGTTCAGTTCACCCGTGGAGACGCGCGAGTTCCAGATCTCGTAAACCTCCCGAACAGCCGGAAGGAGACGATGCACGCCCGCTCCCGTCAGCGCGGAGAACGTCACGACCGGAATGCCACGCACCTGGGCCAGCGAGATTTCCAAACGGTCCAGAATCGCCTTCTTGGTCGCGTTCCGGTCCTCGACCGCGTCCCACTTGTTCAGCGCGATGACGCAGGCCCGGCCCTCACGTTCGATCAGGCGGCCGATCTGGAGATCCTGCTCATGCACGCCAAGAGTCGCATCGATCACCAGCACGACCACTTCCGCCATTTTCAGGGCTTCGATGGAAGCCGAGACGGACATCTTTTCGAGATGCTGCTCAACGCGGGCACGCTTGCGCATCCCCGCCGTATCGACCAGCTGGATGGGGCCATGCTCGTCATGCAGTTCGACCGTAATGGAATCACGCGTCAGACCTGCTTCCGGCCCCGTGATCATCCGCTCTTCGCCCAGCAGGCAGTTCAGCAGCGTGGACTTGCCCGCATTCGGACGACCAATGATCGCCAGACGCAGCGGACCGGCCGGACGCTCGTCTTCCTCGCCTTCGGCCTTCGGAGCCTCACGACGACGGGATTTTTCCGCCGGCGGCAGACGCTCGGCAATCTCACCCATGAGATCGGCAATGCCTTCGCCATGCTCGGCAGACAGTGCCAGCGGCGTTCCCAGCCCGAGCGAATAGGCCTCAAGAGCCGCATTCGTCCCCGCCTGCCCTTCCGCCTTGTTGGCGATCAGCAGGACCGGACGGTTCTGACGGCGCAGCCAGCTCGCAAAATGCGCATCCGCAGGCGTAATGCCCGAGCGCGCATCAATGCAGAACAGCACCAGATCCGCCATCGCAACAGCAGACTCGGACGAAGCCCGCATCCGCCCGTACAGCGTATCCGGTGCGGCTTCCTCCAGCCCGGCCGTATCAATCAGCCGGACACGGCGGCCACGCAGAAGGGCCTCGCCCTCCTTGCGGTCGCGCGTGACGCCCGGCATGTCGGAGACGATCGCCTGACGGCGGCCGACAAGCCGGTTGAACAGAGTGGATTTCCCGACATTCGGACGCCCGGCAATAACAACAACGGGCAGGTTCTCAGAGGTCATTCGTTCAGCCATAGGCCCGCAGAACGGCGTCCTGGGACACGGTCAGCACATGACCGTCACAGACGATCGGCTGAACCTGACACGGGGCGGGGGTCTTACGGGTCAGTTCAAGTTTTCCGGTCACGGCATTCAGGACAGCCATGCCTTCTTTCGGAAAGGTGGAGAAGCAGATCAGCTTGCCGTTCACGAGAAGCGGACCCACCCAGGCAATCGCATCCTTTTCCACGTCAACGCGGATGAAGCGACGCAGCTGCGTGATCCAGCGCACATGCCCGGACAGACGATCCAGACAGGCGATCTGCTGATCCGTGGACAGGACATACATCCAGTCGCCACAGATCGCCATAGGACTCTGCCCACTGACCTCACGTTCCCACAGACGACGGCCCGAGCGCATGTCGATCGCCACCAGCACGCGGGACATGGACACGGCATAGGCCGTTCCGTCCATGATGACCGGAGCACCCCGGATGCAGGAGAAGTCGAGCATGGCGCCCATGCCGTTGGAACCGCCGAGACTGTCACTCCAGACCATCTCGCCCGACGCCGCACGCAGAGCCACCAGATCGCCGCTGCCAAAGCCCGCGAGAATGACGCCATCCACGAAAGCCGGGGCGGACTGTCCGAAAATCACCGTGTCGGATGCGGTCGCCTGATACGTCCAGACCTGATGGCCGGTATTGGCGTTCAGCGCGATCAGACGCTCGTCGATCGTTCCGAAGACCACGAGGCCTTCCGCGATCGTGGGCGCGGAACGGCCCGGCGTTCCGGTGCTGACGCACCATTTCACCTTGCCCGTCAGAGCTTCAACGGCCAGGGCCTGAGCCACACCATCCACAATGTAGAGCGTGTCCCCATCGAGGGCGAGGCCGCCGCCAATATTGGTCGAGCGGCTTCTGGCCGTGGCCGGCTGACGCGTCCAGACATGACGGCGTTCCGGCCAGGTCCAGGCCTTCACCACGCCCTGCGCATCCGTCGTGTAGATATGACCGTTGCCGATGACCGGCGGTGACTGGATGGCGCCACGGTTGGTCGGCATGATCGCGATCGTCGCCAGAAAGCTGGACGGATCTGTCGGCGCGCCGACCGAATGGCTCCAGGCCAGATCCGGACCATTCCATGCCGCATTCACGGCGACATGGGACGGACGCCCCCCTTCCTGCAGCCATTCCCGCACCGGCTGGACCGGGCCGAGGCTGATCGGCGTATGATCGTCATGATCGACCGTCAGCCCGGCGCCCGTAGACAGGACGTCCACGCGATGTCCGGCCAGAGGCGGCTTCTTGTCGTCCTCGAACAGGCTGCACCCGCCCAGAACGGCCAGAGCACTGCCCGAGCAGGCCGTCCGCAGAAGACCTCGGCGCCCCATAGAGCGGTTCACGGAAAGGGAAGATCGGGAAAGAACAGGACGGCGCATCAACCGGCGTCTCCAAATGTCTCGAGCAGGGCCTGCGCACGCGCACGCACCCCTTCGGTCGCGTTTTCACTGCCAACGATCTGCGTCAGGATGCGCCGGGCTTCCTTCTGCTGGTCCGCCGTCGCACCGGGGCGCAGGTCAAGCGCGGCAAGACCTTCCTGAGCCAGAGGAGCCCAGGCACCACCGCCCTGCGCCAGAGCTTCATAGCCCGGGCGGAGCGTCTTCGGATCGGCCGTCGCAGTCCGGGCATTCAGGCTCATGTAGCGCGCCATATCCCGGAGGGCCGGATCGGCAGCGTTATCATCCGCCACCCCCTGCCACGTCTTCAGCGCAGCGTCCGTCTGATGGGCCTGGCTCTGCAGATCGGCCAGACGCAGCGCGGCATAGGAGCGCACGCCCACCGGACCATGCTCCGCCAGATCCTGGAAGGTCGCGGTGGCCTTCTGGGTGGCCGCTGCGTCATGCTTGGGATCGGACAGCGCCGTCATGGCGGTAAAGTACCGTGCCGATGCCGCCTGCTGTGCTGCATGGCGCGCGTGACTGTTCCAGCCCCACACGCCACCACCGATGGCTCCAATCACGGCCACGACGCCCACCACGGCGCCAATGCGCCGTGCCATGGCCCGCAACCGCTGCGCCTGCATTTCTTCGTTCACCTGCGTGATGAAATCGTCTGCCACCTGGTCCCCTGCTGGATCGGTCTTCAAACTGTTTGCGCGACCATACAGGCGCCGCACCGTCGCGGCAAACGCTTCACACATCCGAAGGCTGGCTGAAGCAGTCTGTGACTGTGAAAAACGGTATCACGGCAGAAAATCCGGCCGACATTCAGACTTCCTTAACCGCACCGGAAGCATCCTGACGGCCATGAAAAAGCCCGTCCCGCTCCTGCTGCTTCCCCTGGTGTTCTGCGCGCTTGAAGGCTGCGCGCCGGATCGCATCGCCTCCGCCGTCACGGGGAAGGACTGCAACACGGCCTATCTGTACGATGACGAAAGTTTCTGTGCCCGGCCGGCCGGGCCGCCTCCGCCGCAGCCCTACTGCACCACGAGCTTCGAGGGCACGACCTGCTGGGCGCGCCCCGATCTCATGCCCAATGTCGCCCGCCAGACCTATGGCGGGCCGACATCCCTGACTCCGGCCCAGAATCAGGAACGCATGGGGCAGTAAGAATCGCGGCGGCCTTTGCAGAGCGTCAGTGATGGCCCAGTTTGCGGCTGGCAGCGGCCAGATTGGCGGACAGCGTCTGGAAGGACGCCGCGATATGGGACTGAACAGCAGCACTGCCCGCATGGACATGCGAAATCCGCGCACTTGCTTCCTGGCTGATGGCCGTCTCTTCCCGGTTGGCCTGGGCCGCGACACACGCATTGTAAACGCGGGCCGCTTTTTCATAAGCCGTCACGCGATCCACGCTCTCATTATACTGCGCGACCGTCGCAGCCTTGACCACAGGCGCCTGTGGCTCGGCACCACATTTTGAAGCGGTCCATGCCGCCTCGGCCGCACTGGCCGAACCGGAGCCAGCGATCCCTGCAACCACCAGACCAAACAGCGCCGCCTTACGGATGGCGACAACGCAACGTCTCATACAGCTCCCTTTCCTGTTCGAAGCGTTGCGCGCCCTACGCCCAGATCAAGGCGCAAATTTGGCAGGCTGCCCAGTCGGGCCACCGGAGACTTCATTGTCCTGCATCACGACCGTTCCACGAACGATCGTCGCCATGGGCCAACCCGTCACACGCGTTCCGTCAAACGGCGTCCAGCCCGCCGGCGTGACGATCCAGTCATTGGTGATCTCGCGCTCGGCCTTCATGTCCACGAGCGTGAAATCGGCATCGAATCCAACGGCCATGCGCCCCTTCGTCTGCAACCCGTAAACCCGTGCCGGCCCTGCCGCCATCAGATCCACCAGACGCGCCAGCGACAGACGCCCCGCATTCACATGATCGAGCATGACCGGCACGATCGTCTGCGTCCCCGTCAGACCCGCCGGGCATTTCGGCCAGGGCAGCTTTTTGGCCTCAAGCGGATGCGGCGCATGATCGGACGAAACCACGTCCACCCGGCCATCCCGCACGGCCCGCCAGCTTGCTTCCCAGTGCGACCGATCGCGCAGCGGCGGGTTCATGACGGCCAGACCACCAAGCTTTTCGTAACATTCCGGCGCCACCTGCGTGAGATGGTTCACCAGAACCTCGACGGTGGAAATGTCGCGGTAATCCGCCAGATAATCCAGTTCCTCAGCCGTCGAGACATGCAGGATATGTGCCGGACGGTTGGTCTTGCGCGCCAGAGCCATGATGCGGCGCGTGCCAAGGAACGCACATTCCACATCCCGCCAGACGCTGTGTGTTTCGTAAGGCTGGCCTTCATGGAACATCGGCTTGCGGGCCTGAAGACGATATTCGTCCTCCGAATGATAGGCCACGCGACGATGCCCCGAGCGCATGACTGCTTCGAGCCCCGCATCGTCCTCGATCATCAGATTGCCCGTCGAAGACCCGGCAAACACCTTCACCGCACACACACCCGGCTGCTGCTCAAGCGTGGCCAGATCCGGTGTATTCTCCCGCGTCGCGCCGACATAGATGCCGACATCCACATGCGCCGTCTTGCGGATATGATCGCGCTTCCAGTCGATCATCGTCACATCCGTCACACTCGGGGACGTGTTGGGCATGTCGAAAACCGTCGCAATACCGCCCAGCGCCGCCGCCCGCGTCCCGGTCTCAAGCGTCTCGACCTCGGGCTTGCCGGGATCGCGCAGGTGAACATGCGCATCAATCAGCCCGGGCAGAACATGCAGACCGCGCGCATCAATCACCCGGTCCGCTTCATCCGCCGATCCGACAGACAGCGACGCCACCTTCCCGTTGCGTACGCCGATATCTGCTTCCGCCTCACCCCAGGGAAAAACGCAGATTCCGCCGCGGATAATCAGATCGTAATGCATGTTCCGTCCTTGCAAATCAGTAAGACACTCATGAAGCGCGTGCGAGAGTTTCGAACGTATCCCCGTCCACGGGAACCCCTTCGATATGATGACGATGCCACAGCGCGAAAAACAGCAGCGTCCAGGCCTGACGCGCCACACCGCGCTGACTGGCCCGGGCGAAAAGACGCTCCACGTCGGCTGCGGGCATCATGGCCCGGATGCAGGGCTGACGCGCGACCAGTGGTCCCAGACGGTGCGCCTGCTTCTCGATCCACGGGCCGACCGGCACGGTAAAGCCCTGTTTCGGCGCAAATGGACGTGCCTGTGGCAGGGCATCCTGAAGCCAGCGCCGCAGCAGCCACTTGCCGTAACCATCCCGGACCTTGAAGTGCTCCGGCAGCGGCCAGATCGCCTTGGCCACCACCGGATCGAGCAGCGGCGTACGTCCTTCGACCGAATGCGCCATCAGGCACCGATCCAGTTTGAGCAATAGATCATTGGGGAGCCATTCCGCGATATCCAGCGCCTGCGCACCTTCCAGCCCCGAAACCCCGAGGGCCAGTTCCGTCATGGCAATCCCGCGCCGCCACTGCCGCCCATGCTCTGCAAAACGCTTGCCGAATGTCCCCGACCGGTAAGGCGCACGACCACCCTTCCACCAGGGCTTCATGACGCGCCGATAGCGGCCATAGCCTGCAAAAAGCTCGTCCCCGCCTTCGCCACTAAGAATAACTGTGACGTCCTTTCGCGCTTCACGCGCCAGAAACCATGTGGGGATGACGGCATAATCAGCGGCAGGATCATCCATACACGCCACGATGGACGGCAGATCACGCCAGACCATGTCTTCCGTCACGGTCAGAACATGATGCTCGGCCCCGACAGATGCCGCCAATGCTGCGGCATCAGCAGACTCATCCGCTTTTCCCGCATCGAAACGCGCCGTCCAGGTCCGCGGATGCGGCAGTCCCAGACGATGCGCCGCCGCCAGAATAACCGAACTGTCGATCCCGCCGGACAGAAACAGCCCGAGCGGCACATCCGCCCGCAGATGCGCCGACACACTGTCGAGCAGCGCCGTGTCCAGCCGCGCCAGCGCCTGCTCGTCGCTCAGACGGGCCGGAACCGTATCCCGCGCTTCATGCAGAACATGCCGCCGCCGCGATTCCACGATTCGCCCATCCACGATCCGGAGTGTCTCACCGGGCAGAAGCCGTCGGATGCCGTCGAAAATGATGTCCTGCCCCGTCGTGAACTGAAGCTGCATCAGCTCATTGCGCGCCCCGTCCCGAACACTGCGCCTGCCAAACCCTCCTGCCAGCAGCGCCTGCGGCTCGGACGCAAACGCGATGCCGCCTTCATAGGCCGCGATATAGAGTGGCTTGATGCCAAACGGATCACGCGACAGCACCATCTCATGCCGCCCATGCTCGTTCTCAACGATCGCAATGGCATACATGCCCCGCAGTTCATGTGTGTACCCCGCACCATCATGCAGCCAGAGATGCAATGGTGGTTCGCAGTCGCTATGGGTCTGAAAACAGGTTTTGGGAAAGCGCCTGCGAATGGCCGGATCGTTATAGATTTCCCCGTTCGCAATCAGGGCCGCCGCCCCAAGCCTGAACGGCTGCGC
Organism: Gluconobacter oxydans; assembly: GCF_006539685.1. Lineage (GTDB taxonomy): Bacteria > Pseudomonadota > Alphaproteobacteria > Acetobacterales > Acetobacteraceae > Gluconobacter > Gluconobacter oxydans. Next base: position 30,399 of record NZ_BJNM01000007.1, on the reverse strand, counting down.
CCCCCCTGCGATATCAACGATGGAGAGCCGACGGTGACGCAACGCCGCACCGCCCAGATCCAGCCGCCCTTCCCCATCCGGCCCGCGATGGAAAATGGCCTGAGACATGCGCTCCAGCGCGTCCTGATCCGGATGATGCCCAGGCAGACAGGAAAGACCTGCAATTCCACACATCAGGCCCGCACTCCGTCCAGAAAAGCCGACCATCGCGCCATGACAACGCCTTGGGCAAACTCCCGCTCGAACCGCGCCCGCCCATTGATGGAAAGAGTCTGCGCCACAGTCTCATCGTCCAAAACGCTCCCGATCTGCGCCGCAAGATCGCGCTCATTCTCGACCTCGGCCAGCAGACCGTCCTGCGTCCCTTCGAGGATTTCCTTCGGCCCCTGAATATTGCTCGCCACAACCGGCACCCCGGCTGACAATGCCTCGATCACGACATTGCCCAGAGGCTCGATCCGCGACGGACAGACCAGAACATCACACGCCCGCAACCAGGGCCCGCTCTGCGCGATCCAGCCGGGAAGATGCACCCGATCCGCAACATTTTCCGCCTTCGCCAGCGCCTCAAGCGCTCCACGCTCCGCCCCCTCGCCCGCAATCACCAGATGCACGCCCGGCAGATGCTTCATCGCCCCGATCAGCACATCGAAGGCCTTGTTTTCATGCAGCCGCCCCAGAGCAAGGGCAAACGGCACATCCGGCGGCAGAAACGCGGGCCGCTGTGGTGTTACGGACGAAAAATCCGTCGCAAAATTGGGCAGATGATGCACACGATCGGCGGCCCAGCCCTGCGCCCGCATCCAGTCCGCCAGACCGCGCGTATTACCGATCAGGTGATCGCAGCGGCGATAATTCGACAGATCATAATATCCGCCCAGACGCCCGGCGATCTGCCACGGCCCTGACGGCACCAGCCGCGCCGCCCGGCTCATCCACGCAACGACAACATCCGGCCTGAACGCTTTGAGACTGCGCCGCAGCCCCGGCGTGGTCCGCAGATCCAGCAGCCCGCCAAACCGGAAAGACTGGGTCTCAACACCCGCTTCCTCAAGCCGTGCGATCCGGCCTTCATCCCGCCGGATCAGCGCCTGAACGGGTCGCCCGTCCCGCATCTGGGCCATTGTCAGACGCTCGAAGAACAGCTCCGCGCCGCCCCTGGGAGCCCCAGCCATCACATGGGCCACACGACCCCGGTATCCATTGGACGATGCAGACTTCATCTTTCTTCTATCGGCCATGACCGACAGGGCATCAAGTCAGTCCGAGCGCCTGTCCGGAACACACACGTCTTTTTCACGCAGGATTTCTTTCGCGACCTTCAGCACAGCAGCAACACCCAGCCCATCGATGGGGGCATGGCCCTCCGGCCCCGGCGCCTCCACGAACCGCGCGAGCCGTCCGGCCGGTGCATATTCCGAGGCCCGCGACGGCCCGAACAGACCCAGCGTCGGCGTCCCTGCGGCAGCGGCCAGATGCATCAGCCCGGAATCATTGCCCACGAACAGAACACAACGCTGAAGAAGTGCAGCCACCTCACCCAGCGATTTGTCTCCGCCAAGGTCCAGAGCCTCCGGCAGCGCCTTCAGTACCGGCTCTGCCCGTGCGCGTTCCCCCTCACCGGGGCCATAGAACACGACGGCACGCAGATTTTCCGCCCTCAGCGCCTGCGCCAATTCCACAAACCGCTCGGGTGGCCAGATTTTCCCGTCCCAGTTCGCCGTCGGCCCCAGTGCCAGCCAGCGTCCCTCAGGCAAGGCTGCAACAGCCTCCACCCGCTGCTTTTCCGAAATCCAGACACGCGGCATGGGCGTCCTACGATATCCAAGTGCTTCTCCAAGCTGCTCGACCCGCCGCCCCGGACGACGCCCGCCGCGCACAATGATCCGACGGCGCGCCCGCAATGTCAGTCCGATCAGCGAACCGCGCAGATCCACGACCATGAACCAGCGCGTCCGGCAGCAGGCGCGCCACAGGTCAATCCAGTGCCGGTCATGCCGGCGCTTTTCCATGATGATGATGCGCTCGCAACGCGGATCAGCCTCGAACAGCCCCGCCGCTACAGGCCCACAGACCACCGTGAACATCGCCGCCGGATAACGCTTCTGCAACGCATCCAGCACCCCCGTTGAAATAACCGCATCGCCCAGACGGTTGGACGTAATGAACAGAATCCGCATCATTCGCGAAGCCAGACCGCATCCTTGATGGTGCTGACGAACGCCTCATGTGCCTGAAGTTCTTCCGCAGTCGGAGGTGCCATTTTCCGCGGCTTGCGGTTGGCGAGCGCATTGATCCCCTCCGTCATGCTGCGGCTGCGGGATGGCCCCGCCAAGCCCAGTCCGCGCTGACGGCCACCCATCAATTCCACATAGACTTCAGCCAGAAGCTTGCAGTCCAGCAGCGCGTTATGGGTGCCACGCTGCGACAAATCGATGCCGAAGCGTCGGCATAGTGCATCGAGGCTTGCAGGAAGGCCCGGATATTTTTTCCGCGCCATTTCCACCGTGTCGATGGCCCGGCTGGCATAATCGAGCGGCTCGCGACCGCAGGCCTTCAGCTCGGCATTGACGAACTTGAAATCGAAGCGGGCATTATGCGCGATCATCGGACTGTCCCCGATGAACTCCAGAAACCCGTCCGCCACCTCGGAAAATATCGGCTTTCCTTCCAGATCCTCGATCCGGAACCCGTGCACCTTGGTCGCCTCGGCCGGAATGTCGCGCTCGGGATGGATCAGGACGTGATAGGCCTCACCCGTCGGCAGATCGTCGATCAGTTCGAGAGCCGCGATCTCGATGATGCGGTCACCCATATCCGGGTCAAAGCCCGTGGTTTCCGTATCGAACAGAATGGATCGTTTCATGACGCCTCACGAAGCCGGTGCAACAGGGCATGGACCTGCCTGACGGCCTGCCCACGCGACAGGCCGGTTCGTATCACGATGTCGGCCCGGCGTCTGCGCTCATGGTCGCTCATCTGGCGTGCCAGCAATCCTTTGGCATCCGCCAGGCTCATGCGTCCCCCACTGCGACCGCGCTGCCGGATGCGAGCCAGACGCGTCCCCATCGGAGCTTCAGCCACCATCACCACATCGCAGCGGCGGTCTTCGCCGATTTCCATCAGCAGCGGAATATCCAGCACGCAGAACGGTTCATGTCGCGCCCGGCACTGCTTCAGAAACCGCTCACGCTCGACGCGCACCAGCGGATGCATGATGGCTTCCAGACGCTGCAGCGCTTCAGGCCGTCCGCGCACCGCCTCACGCAGCGCTGCACGATCCAGACGGCTAGCAACGACGGTTCCGGGAAATGCCTGCCCGATCAGCGGCAAAGCTTTCCCCCGTTCACCCTGAAGCGCCCGGACACACGCATCCGCATCAAAAACCGGCACACCTTCCCGACGAAAAAGTGCGGCGACCGTACTTTTCCCGGCCGCCATCCCCCCGGTCAGACCAATGATCTTCACGCGTCAGTGCGCAGGCTCGCCGCCAGCAGATCGAATGTCGTCCGGTCGGCCTGCGGATCAACGCCGAACCATGCCCGAAACCCGGCCCGCGCCTGATGAACCAGCATCCCCAGACCATCCACGGTCCGCAGTCCCCGTGCCTGGGCGGCCAGCAGAAGCGGCGTCTCGCGCGGCGTGTAGACAATATCCGTCACGCACAGGCCCGGCGCGGCCTCACGAAGAGCCGCATCCCAGTCCAGACCAGCCTTGCCGCCCATGCCCATCGACGTGGCATTCACCAGAAGCGAACAACCCGATAGCAGTGACGGCCACTCATACCAGGCAACAGCCTCACCGCCACCGAGTGCCTCAACCAGTGCTTCCGCCCGTTCCAGGGTCCGGTTGGCAATCACGACCTCGCAGCCCCGGTCCAGAAGCGCCGCCGCCACGGCGCGCGCCGCACCACCCGCCCCGAGAACCATGGCCCGACCGGCAATCGCCACGTCATGTGCACTCAGATTATCGCAGAACCCCGTACCATCCGTGCAGTCACCGATGATCCGTCCAGCCACGAAGCAAATCGTGTTTACCGCGCCGGCCCGCTTAGCCGTTGGGGTGAGTTCATCACAGGCCAGCATCGCCGCTTCCTTGTGTGGGATGGTGACATTCACGCCCTGAAACCCGGCCGCTGCCAGACCACGCAGGGCCTGATCAAAGCCGTGGGGGTGGGTCGGCAGCGGCACATAAGCCCCGTTCACGCCATTCACCCGGCACCAGTGATTATGCATCAGCGGAGAGCGCGAATGCTCCACCGGCCAACCCATGACGCCTGCGAGTTTCGTGTGACCGTCAATCATGCGCCCGGCCCCTCTACCAACTTCTCCCAGACCTTCGGCAGCAGCGCGGCCAGACGCCGGGCCCAGTCCCGCTGTCCAGTCTTTTCGGCAATCAGGTCCTGCCGGATCTCGATTTCCAGATAAGGCAGCCCCGCCGCTTCCGCATGCCGTGGCACCGTGTAGTCGGACGTATCCGTCAGAACGTAAGGTTCATTGTCGCCCACACACAGCGCCGCATCCTCGCGCAGCAGGTCCAGCGCAATCGAGGCCATGCGGCTGTCCTGATTGTGAAGGATGCCGATCTGCCAGGGGCGGTCCTTGCCGTTCATCTGCGGCGTAAAACTGTGCAGCGCGATCAGCGCCGTCGGGCGCGGCCCGCGCTCAACCAGCACCTCGGCAATCGTATCGTGATACGGATGCAGGATTTCCCGCTCCCGCTTCGCCCGGCACGTTTCCTGCGCGGCCTGGTTGGCCGGAACCGGCGTCCCGTCGCTCACAAGCGGCATGGACGTCGGATGGCCCGGCGCGCGGTTACAGTCGATCACGAGACGGGAATAAACCTGTTCGATCAGCGCCGACCCCAGCAGTTCGTGCAGGACACGCCCTACCCCCACGATGCCGATATCCCAGGCGATGTGCCGCTGCCAGTCCTCGGTCTGCACCCCCATATCCCCCAGCGCATCCGGAACCGCCCGCCCCGCGTGGTCGCTGACGAACACGAACGGCGACGGCGTCTTTTCAGGAAAAAGAAGGAAAGGCGCCGGATCACTGGCGCCGAGAAGGGGAGCAGACATCAGGACTTCACACTCTTACTATCCAGCCAATGCCCGCACAGTATGCCTCACGGCGTCCGCAGACCAGTCCATGTTCCCGATGGACTCCGCGACGACCTCGCCTTTGCCGTTCAGGATCAGCGAACGCGGCACACCATGCAGGGACATGACATCCGGCGTCAGTTCTTTCAGATCAGCGGGACGTACCTGCCGGATGGACTGTACCAGAGCCGCCTGGTCCGCCGTCTCCATCATCACGCCCGACACCGGATCAACCAGCACCGGCAACGTGTCGATCCCGTGGCTGTCATAGAACGCCCGAACCTTCGGAATGGTACTGCCACGCACCGCAACGGCCACGATCTGTGGGCCATCCGCATCCAGAGCCTTGGCCGTCGCATTCACCGAAGGCAGTTCGCGGATGCAGGGCGGGCACCAGGTTGCCCAGAAATGCAGGATGAACGGATTGCCGTACCAGTGCGACAGCGGCACGTCCTGCCCCTGCTCATTCTGCACGCTCAGCGGCGGCAGAACTTTCGGCGTTGCGAGCTTTCCAAAGGAATTCGGCTCGAAAGGCAGTCCCTTGCCAGCCTCTTCCTTTGCAGCCGTTGCCGCAATGGCCCGCCCCGAAACCAGCAGGGCACCGGCCCCTCCCAGAAGATGACGACGTGTCAGGGGAAAAGTCATGTTGGAAATCCGTTCTTTCATTGCAGCAGGTCTGTCACATCGGGGCTCAGGCACTCGTCGCGGCAAGAACCCGGCGCAGCGCGGCAGGCGCACCGGGAGCCGCCCAGTCCAGCGATCCCGCCGCCGTTGCGCGAATGCACCCTGCATTATCAATCAGGAATGTTACGGGGATGGCAAGCGCCCTGTTCCCGCACCACGTCTTCAGATCCCCCCCGGCCACCGCCCAGACGGGCAGCCCGGCTACATCATTGCGCTCCAGAAATGCATGGATCTCTTCCGGCGATCCGCTTGAAACTGCCATGGGAACAACCGGACAGTCCGGCCCCCATGCCTTCATAAAAGCCGCCAGCCCCGGCAGTTCATGACGGCACGGCGAACACCACGTGGCCCAGACATGCAGCAGGAAAGGCGCCCCCCGGCGCGAGGCCAGCGCAGAACGCGCACCTCCCAGACCGGCGAGCCCGAACCCGACAGGCCCGGAAACCGCTTTTCCCGGCGTCAGATCAGAAATGGGCATCCCAGGCCGCACCACTGTTCCAGCCAGTCTCGCCGCCCCGTATCCCGCCGCCGCAGCCAGTCCAACCGTCCCCAGAAGAATGCTGCGCCGACCAGGCAGACCAGCCCTCACGCCGGTTTGGAGGCCTGAAGATCCGACAGGATCTTTTCCAGAGACGCCCGGCTCTCCGGGGCAGCCCACGCCATTTCCCCTTCGACACTGGCCCGCATCCGCCCCTGCGCATCAATCACGCAGGTCATGGGCAGGCTTGGCTCACCGGATGTGAACCATTGGGAAAACTCATGCTGCCCCAGCGTCCAGGGCGCGATATGCGGCAGATTGCCCTGCGCCAGAAAGACCATGACTTTCGGCATTGGGCTGGCAACGGCCACCGGGATCACGGGCACGGTCGAGCCTGTTTTCTCGATGAACGTATTGAGCGCCGGCAGTTCCAGTCTGCAGGGCGGGCACCAGGTCGCCCACAGATGCAGCACAAAAGGCCGCCCCCTCATCGTGGACAGGGAAAGTGCCGTCCCCCCGGGGCCCACAAGCTGGAAGTTCACGGGCTCCAGCCTGGGCGCGCCGGGCTTGAGCGACGGCAGCATCGGCTGCACACCATCTGCCGCCCGGGCAGAATTCCCCAGCCCGCAATTGCAGAGGGAAGCCGCCGCAGCTAGGCTGGCGGCTCCTCCAAGAAGGGTTCGCCGGTCGATCTGCTTCCGAATCATCTGTTTACGGTTCCCATGAAAAACGCTCCTGTCGACACACAATCAGATGCCGCTACATCCTTTGAAGGCACAGCCGCCAATCCGCAATGGGGTGGCCGCTTTGCCTCGGGTCCGGCCGCCATCATGGGCGAGATCAACGCCTCCATCGGATTTGACAAGATCCTGTGGCGACAGGACATCCGCGGCTCCCTCGCCCATGCCGCCATGCTCCAGAAAGTCGGCCTGCTGACCGAGACCGAACTGGCCGAAATCCGTCAGGGCCTGGGTGACATTGCACAGGAAATCGGCGAAGGCCGCTTCGAGTTCTCCCCGGCTCTCGAAGACATTCACATGAACATCGAGGCCCGCCTGTCCGAGCGGATCGGCGAGGCCGGCAAGCGCCTGCACACGGCGCGTTCGCGCAACGATCAGGTCGCCACCGATTTCCGCCTCTGGGTCCGCGATGCCATCGACGGCCTTCAGGAGCAGACCGCCTCCCTGATGCGCTCCCTCGCCACCCGTGCGCTGGAACATGCCGCAACGCCAATGCCGGGCTTTACCCACCTCCAGGTCGCCCAGCCGGTCACGTTCGGCCACCATCTTCTGGCCTATGTCGAGATGCTGTCGCGGGACCGCGGCCGCCTGCGTGATGCCCGTGCCCGTCTGAACGAATGTCCGCTCGGCTCGGCCGCCCTCGCCGGGACGTCCTTCCCGATCGATCGCCGCATGACAGCCGCAGCGCTGGATTTCGACCGCCCGACCGCCAATTCCCTCGATGCCGTCTCGGACCGTGACTTCGCGCTCGAATTCCTCTCCGCCCTGTCGCTCCAGGCCATGCACCTGTCGCGTCTGGCCGAGGAAATCGTGATGTGGGCCTCCGCCCCCTTCGGCTTCATCACGCTGTCGGACGCCTTCACGACCGGCTCGTCCATCATGCCGCAAAAGCGCAACCCGGATGCCGCCGAACTCGTCCGCGCCAAGATCGGCCGCATCATGGGCGATTTCGTGGGCCTGCTGACGGTCATGAAGGGCCTGCCCCTCGCCTATGCCAAGGACACGCAGGAAGACAAGGAACCCGTCTTCGACGCCACCGAAGCCATGACGCTCTCGCTGGCCGCCATGGACGGCATGATCCGGGACCTGAAAGCCAATACCACCCGGATGCGCGCAGTCGCAGGCATGGGCTTCTCCACCGCCACGGACCTCGCCGACTGGCTGGTCCGTGAACTGCGCGTTCCCTTCCGCACCGCCCATCACGTCACCGGCCGTCTGGTCGGAATGGCCGAGCAGAAAGGCTGCGATCTGGCCGATCTGTCACTGGAAGAGATGCAATCCGTCGAACCGCAGATCAACGCCGGTGTTTTCGATGTCCTGACCGTCGAGGCTTCTCTGGCGTCCCGCACCAGCGAAGGCGGCACGGCGCCGGCCAATGTGAAGAATCAGGCCGAATCCTGGCTCGCCAAACTCGGAGAAACCGCATGAAAAAACTGCTGCTCGTCAGCATGGCAGTCATGGCCCTCGGCCTGACCGCCTGCGGCAAGAAAGGCGCCCCGCACGCCCCGGGCCCGTCGCAGGACGTCACCTATCCTGGCACTTATCCGCCGGAATAAGCTCCTGTCGGCAGGCTCGCCTCCAGAGCCTGCCGCACCAGCGGGTGCTCCAGCACCTGCTCAGCCGTCCAGCCCGCCTGCCGCAGAACACGCACACCTTCCGCGCCATCCCGCTTGGACAGCTTGTGTCCGTCCCCATCCAGAATGAGCGCATGATGCGCATAAGCCGGTTCCGGCCAGCCCATCAGGTCCTGCAACACACGCTGGACTGACGTCGCCTCATACAGATCCCGTCCCCGCGTCACGGTCGTCACGCCCTCAAGCGCATCGTCATGCGTGACACACAGATGATACGACACACCCGTATCCCGCCGCGCCAGAACGATATCACCGAACGCCTCAGCCTTCCCGGCAACGCGCCCGTGCCCGACCTCATGCCATCCTGGCACCTCCTGCAACACATCCAGCGCCCGCCCCATATCGAGCCGCCAGACCGGATCACGCCCCTGCCCTTCCCGTGCCGCACCGTGTCGACAGGTCCCCGGATAAACAAGGCTTCCGTCCGGCGCGACCTGCGTCGCAGCCCCGGCAATCTCCCGTCGCGTGCAGAAACACGGATACAAAAGCCCCCGCTCCCGCAGATTGTCCAACACGGCATGATACTCAGGCAAATGTCTCGACTGCTCCCGAACCGGCCCATCTGATGCCAGTCCAAGCCAGTCCAGATCTTCACGCAACGCCTGTGTCAGCTCCGGCGTACAGCGCGTCGTATCAATATCCTCGATACGAAACAGAAACTTTCCAGCCTCTCCAGCCATGATCCGCGAATACAGCCCCGAGACCACATGCCCCAGATGCAGAAATCCCGTGGGACTCGGCGCAAATCGTGTCGTGGCGGGAGGCGTCATGAATGTGTCACCAGCGTTTGCTTGCGGTCTACGCAGTTTACTGGAATAGTTTTCTCAAAGAAGCCGACGACACGTGTTTTCCCGCTGTTTGTCCCGTTTTCATTCGGCGCCGTAATCCCCGCATGTGTCGTCCTTGAAGAAAGGATGCGTGTGGTGTCCGTCAGCGGTCAGCATTTTCCGGCTCTTGTCCTGAACGCGGATTTCCGTCCGCTGTCCTATTTCCCGCTCTCGCTCTGGTCCTGGCAGGAAGCCGTCAAGGCCGTCTTCCTCGACCGCGTCTCGGTCCTCTCCGAATATGAAGACGCCGTTGTCCACTCCCCCAGCCAGAGCATGCGTCTGCCCAGCGTCATCGCGCTGAAGGACTATATTCCAACAGCCCGCAAACCGGCCTTCACCCGTTTCAACGTTTTCCTGCGGGACAATTTCTCGTGTCAGTACTGCCATGACCGATTGCCCACGCATGAACTGACCTTCGATCACGTCATTCCACGCGCCCGTGGCGGCCGCACAACCTGGGAAAACGTCGTCACCGCCTGCAGCCCCTGCAACCTGCTGAAGGGCTCAAAACTGCCAAGCGAACTGGGGATGCACCCGCATCGCAAACCCGTTCAGCCCAGCAGTCGCCTCCTTCAGGAAAACGGCCGGACCTTCCCGCCGCACTATCTTCACGAAAGCTGGCGCGATTATCTGTACTGGAATACCGAACTCGAAACCTGAGCACACGTTCAGTCAGTCCAACTTCTGCAAGGATGGACTTCCATGCGTACTGGACTTCTGCTGACGACACTGGCCCTCGGCCTGTCGGTAACGGCCCTGCCCGCTTCCGCGGAAACGCTGCATCTTTTCGGCCCGTTCAAGGGCGAACATGGTGCAACCGCCCCCATCAAGGGCTCGGCATCCGCAATGCTGGATACCACGAAAAACACCCTGACCTACCGTTTCGAAGATAACGGCCTCTCCGGTCCCGTAACGGCAGCCCATCTGCATGGCCCGGCCCCGGACGGTCAGGACGCCGGCGTCCTCGCCCCGATCAACGGCCCCTACACGACCCGCATGACCGGCACGCTCCAGCTCACACCCGATCAGGTCAAGGAAGTCCAGGCCGGGCAGACCTACATCAACCTGCACACCGAGAAATACCCGGACGGCGAAGCCCGCGCCCAGCTTACAACCGACCTGACGGGTCACAAACATCACATGGAATAAGCGCCTCTCCCCCATGAAAAAGGCCTGCCCCACAAGGGACAGGCCTTTTTTCGTAGCGCCACAGATGGTTTTACTGAGCCGCTGAATCGGCTTTGCTGTCCGGAGCCTTGGCGGAACTGCCCGGATCAAGCTCATGAGCCGTCTTCTTCGTCCACGCGCCCGTAGCATGAACGGCCTCTTTGGTGCCGTTCTTAGTCGCCTTCCAGCCCTTTTCGCCTTCCTTGCCAGTCCAGTGCGCAGCGTCGGAAACACCGCTCTTCGTGGCATTCCAACCCTTGACGCTCTCCGTTTTCGTCCAGTCGGCGGCATTGGACGTCCCATGACGAACCGCAGCCCAGGACTGACGCACACTCCGGCAGAGGTCAGTCTCACAGGGCTTCTCGGCGGTTCCGGCCGCCATGGCCGTCGGCGCCAGACCTGCTGGCATCAGAGCCAGACCAACAAGAAACAGCGACGATGAAAAAGCAGGAAACCGGATCGACATCGGGAGACTCCCTAAGTTTCAAAGAATGTCACACTGTCATTCCTCGAAGAACCGGACAAGCCCGACAGAAAAAGGTCCGGACTTGAACAGGTAAGGCACCATCCCCAAAACCAGAAAGGGCGCCTCCAGAAAAGAACACGACCAAGCTGAAAATGCCTTCACCTGCTCTGGCCCAAACCAACCTCGACCATATCCGCGAATTCTTTCCGGACTGCATCACCGAAGCCGTGGTGAGGATGGCACTGTGATACTTGCGGTCCTCTTCATGGTATATTTCACGATCAAAGCTTCAACGACGAAACAGCAAGAATTAATTAAGATCCTTCCAGCGCTACCATAAGCACGGATCTCGCCATCCAGTTTCCCGGCGACAATCCCCTATCCCCTCGAGCAAGGATTAAAGAAGGTCTGACCAACTCAACGCAGAGTGCATCGCCAGCCCTGCAAACAACAAAAAACCCCGCCTCTCTGCGGGGTTTTCAACAGGCTGCAGCCTGCACAAATTAACTCATGCCAGACGCGGGATCATTCCCACTCAATCGTGCCCGGCGGCTTGGACGTGATGTCATAAGTCACGCGGTTGATGCCGCGAACCTCGTTGACGATACGCCCGGCCACCCGGTTCAGGAATGCGAAGTCGAACGGATAGACTTCCGCAGTCATGCCATCCGTGCTGGTCACGGCGCGCAGGGCGCAGGCCTGATCGTAGGTCCGGCCATCGCCCATGACGCCGACCGTCCGCACCGGAAGCAGAACCGCGAAAGCCTGCCAGATTGCGTCATACAGACCGGCGCGACGGATTTCCTCAAGATAGATCGCGTCCACCTTGCGCAGCAGATCCAGCTTTTCCTTGGTGACATCACCCGGAATACGGATCGCCAGTCCCGGCCCCGGGAACGGATGCCGCCCGACGATGCTTTCCGGAATACCCAGCTCACGGCCAAGCATACGGACCTCGTCCTTGAACAGCTCACGCAGCGGTTCGACCAGTTCCATGTTCATGCGGTCCGGCAGACCGCCGACATTATGATGGGACTTGATGGTCACGGACGGACCACCCGAGAAACTCACGCTCTCGATCACGTCCGGATACAGCGTGCCCTGAGCCAGGAACTGAGCGCCACCCAGCTTCGCAGCCTCTTCCTCGAAGACCTCGATAAACAGGCGACCGATCGTCTTGCGCTTCGTTTCCGGGTCCGTCACGCCAGCCAGTTCCTTCAGGAACAGCTCGGAGGCGTCACGATGCACGAGACGGATATTGAAGCGGCCACGGAACGTCTTGACGACTTCGTCAGCCTCGCCGGTCCGCATGATGCCCGGATCCACGAAAATGCAGGTCAGCTGATCGCCGATCGCATCATGAATCAGCTTGGCCGCAACGGAGCTGTCTACACCACCCGACAGACCACAGATCACACGACCCGAACCGACCTGCTTGCGGATGCGCGCGATTTCCAGTTCACGGAAGCCAGCCATCGTCCAGGTTCCGCTGCAACCTGCAACATTATGCGTGAAGTTGCGGATCAGGGCTGCACCATGCGGCGTATGCACGACTTCCGGATGGAACTGCACGCCATACAGACGACGTCCCTCATCCGCGATGATCGCGAACGGTGCGCCTTCGGAATGGGCAACGGCGCGGAAGCCCGGCGGAAGCTGCGTGACGCGATCGCCATGGCTCATCCAGACCTGCTCACGCTTGCCGCGTGCCCAGACGCCCCGGAACAGCGAGCAGTCCTCGGCAATATCAATATAGGCGCGGCCGAATTCGCGGTGTTCATGGCTCTCGACCTTGCCGCCCAGCATCTGGCACATCGCCTGCTGGCCATAGCAGATCCCCAGCACGGGGCGGTTCAGCGCGAAGACCACATTCGGAATCGGTGGTGCATTCTCGTCATGCACACTGGCCGGGCTGCCGGACAGGATGATGCCGCGCGGATTGAATGCGCGGATCTTTTCCTCGGTCGCCGTAAACGGCCAGATCTCGCAGTAAACGCCGCTTTCGCGGACGCGGCGCGCAATAAGCTGCGTCACCTGGCTGCCGAAATCCAGAATGAGGATACGGTCTTCGTGAAGGGTTTCGTCGAGCTTTTCGACGGTGCTGGCGTCCTGCTGGGTCAATGTCATGGCCTCGCGTTCCGGTTTCATGGTGCCTTTTGAGGCACTCCTATAAGGTGTTGTGTCGTCTGCGTCATCCATTCTGCAACAAGGAACAGGACCAACATGCGCCTGCCAGCACTTTTCGCCCTCTCCGCCACGGCTCTGCTTGCGGCCTGTGCCGGAACTCCGGACCCCGGCAATGATCCAACCGGCTCATGGGTTGGCGCACTCGTTGCCGATCAGGGAACCTGCCCGACCGAACATCCCTCGACCCTGCGGATCCGCGGCAAGGAGATCCTCTTTACGCCGGCTGACGGCGCACAGGTCCTGCACGGCACCTACACGCCTGGAAGCCAACATTATCATGCCGAACTTCCCATGACGGATATGGACCATCACAACACGGCCGTCGTGTTCAACGGCTACCCGGTCGGACAGGCCATTGGCGGCATTTTCGGCTCGCCTTCGTGCCGGGCTCATATCACCATGACGCGAAACTGAAATTTTTTCGAAAGCGGGGTTGTCAGGTCAGTTAAGCCTCTGTAAAACCCCGCTTCACAGCGCACCCGTAGCTCAACTGGATAGAGCACCAGACTACGAATCTGGGGGTTAGAGGTTCAAGTCCTTTCGGGTGCACCAGTCTTCTCCTGATGAAGACCTGTACAATGTGTCCGCACCCGTAGCTCAACTGGATAGAGCACCAGACTACGAATCTGGGGGTTAGAGGTTCAAGTCCTTTCGGGTGCACCACATTGCCTTTTCTCTTTATAATTTAGTGATGCTTCAGTGCCTCACCTGCTCCAGGCAGCGATAGACCTCGTCCCATTCATACGGCTTGGACAGGAACATCGTGCCGCCCGGCAGTTGCCCCAGATCCTGAACCCGCGTCCCCGACGTCAGAACCAGTCCGATTTCCGGGCGATGCTCACGGATCAGGCAGGCAAGCGCCACACCGTCCATGTCGCCAGGCATGTTCACGTCTGAAAAGATGGTGCCAATATCCGGATTTCGGGCCAGCACCTGAAGCGCCTCGTCGGCATCAGCCGCAAGAGAGGCCTCATAGCCCGCCTCTTCCAGCATATCCGCCGCGAGAAAGCGCAGAAGCGCCTGATCCTCGACAACGAGAACATGCTTTCTGTTGACCCTTTTGGAGTCCCCACGAAATCCTCCTTTCGGAGCCGCTCGCGAGGATGTCTCCTTCATGGACATGACATACATGGCAATCACCTTCCGGGATTGAAAAACCTGTAACACCCAATCGGGCGTCCTGCCCTGTGCAACGTCACGACAGGGCTCATGTTTGCATGTGTGAATTTTTTCTGACGTGCGCCTGATGCGTGGGAACCCGAAAAACTCAGTGCGGCAGCGGCGCGGCAAAGCCGCCACGACCTTCCGTCGCCAGCACATCGATCCCGACAATTCCCCACTGCCCGTCAGGCTGGCGCACAAACAGTGGACCGCCACTGTCCCCCCGCGTCGCCGAACAGTCATGATGGATCAGTCCGTTCAGCGCCAACCCGTTGATCTGACAGGAAATATCACCGTACGGAACCTCAGGCCGGTCCTGCGGATATCCGACCAGCATCGCCGCAGCGCCCATCGGCGCCGAACCATAAGGAACCAGATCCCCTGACAGAACCACCGGTCGGTCCAGAACCAGCGTGGCCCGATCCTCCGATGCGGTCCCGCCTTCGTTCGCAGGATCATATCCGGGGGCAATAACAAATCGTGTCACCTGCGCGTGAAGGCGGTACTGCCCCATCGCATAGCCCATCAGGACATGAACATCCTCAGGCTGGATATAATGCCGGGTCGCAGGCAGCCACAGACAATGCGCCGCCGTCAGCATCACGGTCGGCGCCACGGCAAATCCCGTACAGCGCCCGCCAAGAGATGTCTGGACGCGCCCCAAGATCCGCCAGGGCGCTGTATTCACATCCACGACGCTGCGATGACTGTCTGCGCCGAGTCCCGGCAACGCCACGGCCGGAGCGGCCATCGCCCCACCGCCAGACAGACAGAGCATCAGCAACGCCCCGGCGCGTTTCATCCCAGATGGTCCGGCCCGAACGCATCAGGCAGAAGCTCGGCCAGCGTCCGGGTCAGCAGCAGCTTCCCCTGCGGGTCGATCATGTGAACCGTCAGCTCCGGCAGGCCGAACTCCCGCAATTTCTGCCGACATCCCCCGCATGGCGTGCACGGTGCATCACCACCCACAATCACGATTTCCTCGATCCGACGTCCGCCGCCCCGCACCATGGCGGCAATCGCGCCCGCCTCGGCACAGGTCCCAAGCGGATAGGCCGCGTTCT
The DNA here is from genome assembly GCF_006539685.1 of Gluconobacter oxydans. Taxonomy (GTDB): domain Bacteria; phylum Pseudomonadota; class Alphaproteobacteria; order Acetobacterales; family Acetobacteraceae; genus Gluconobacter; species Gluconobacter oxydans. The sequence continues at coordinate 14,893 of NZ_BJNM01000007.1, read as the reverse complement.
CAACATTGCAGCCGGAATGAACAACGCCCTCACACCGCAACGCGGCCCCAACCTGAAAGCGCGAATAGGGTGCGTAAGCACGCGAACGGGCCTCAAGGGCCTCTCGGATCAGTTCCTGTATCATGCCGACGATATTATCCCCTGCGGGTTCAGCTTGGAACATGCTTCCAAGAGCGATACGGTAGCATCATCATGAGTGCACCGCTTCCCTCCGATCCCGCCACCGATCCGTCTTTCTCCGACATGCTGGAAACCCGTCCCTCGCTGAAGATGGACGCACGGGACGGCCTGCTGTTCGAAGGCGTGCCCCTGCACGTCATCGCAGCCGCTGTCGGAACACCGTGCTGGATCACGGGCGCTGAAACGCTACGTCGTCGTGCAAAAGCACTGCGCGCCGCGTTCGAGGCCCGGAACCTGCCGGTGAATATGCATTTCGCCATGAAATCGCAGGACCATCAGGCCACCCTGACCATCCTGCGCCAGTGCGGCTATGGCGTAGACATCGTCAGCGGCGGCGAGATGCAGCGCGCGCTTCATGCCGGGATTTCGCCCTCGGGCATCGTCTTCTCCGGCGTCGGCAAATCCGATGCGGAACTACGCGCCGCCGTCGAGCACGACATCGCACAAATCAATGTCGAGAGCGTCGAGGAACTCTATCGTCTGGACGACATCGCCCGCGCCTGTGGCCGCGTCGCGCGTGCCGCCCTGCGCGTCAATCCGGATGTAGACGCCGATACGCATGACAAGATCTCCACGGGCCGTGCCGGAGACAAGTTCGGCATCGAGCATCGCCGAGCCGTCGCCCTGTATGGTGAAGCCGCCAGCCTGAAGAATGTCCGCCTCGTCGGCCTGGCCGTCCATCTCGGCAGCCAGATGCTCACCGCAGGCCCTTTTCGCGAAGGCTATAGCCGACTGGCCGACATGGTCCGCGAAATCCGCGCCGCCGGTCATACCGTTGAAGCCGTGGACTGTGGCGGGGGGCTGGGCATCCGCTACCGGGACGAAATCGCGCCCTCACCCGACATGCTCGCCGGCGTCCTCGCCGAGACACTGGGCGATCTCGACGTCCGTCTCAGCATCGAACCCGGCCGCTGGCTCTCCGCCCCCACCGGCATCCTGCTGACCCGCGTGATCGAAACCAAGGCCGGCAATCCGGATTTCGTCGTGCTGGACGCCGCCATGAACGACCTTGCCCGCCCGTCCCTTTATGAATCGTGGCACGGCATCATGCCCGTCGCCCCGAATGGCCTGACCAGCCTCACGAAACTCTGGGACATCGTCGGTCCGGTCTGCGAAAGCAGCGACATCTTCGCCCGCGACCGCGCCCTGCCCGCGGATACAAAACGTGGCGACCTGATCGCCCTGCTCGATACCGGCGCTTACGGCTCGGTCATGAGTTCGACCTACAATACCCGCCCGCTTGCGGCGCAGGTCCTGATCGACAACGGAAAATGGGAGATCATCCGCCAGCGCCAGAGCGTTGCGGAACTGATTGCAGCCGAAACCGTTCCGGAATGGCTGACAGCTAAGGACGACCATGGCTGAGCCAAACCCGGCCCTCCACCTCAAAGCCCTGCGCCGGAAAGCCCAGCGTGTCCTGTGGTGGGAACGCGCCTGGGAGCCCCTGCGCTGGCCCCTGCTGCTGGTCGCATTCTACGTTCTGGCTTGCCTTGCGCGGATCCCCCAGTCCCTGCCGGACTGGCTGCATACCCTGCTGGAAGCCGGCGTTCTCGGCACGGCCCTGTGGCTGACCATCACCGGCCTGCGACGCGTGCCCTCCGTCAGCATTCCCGTGGCCGACCGCCGGATCGAGCATGATTCCAAACTCGCCTATCAGCCTCTCCTGAGCCTGACCGACCGGCCGGCCTTTGCAGGAAATGGCGAGCAGTCCGCCATCTGGTCCCGTCACGTCGAGCGCGTCACAGCCTCCCTGGGCACGCTCCGCGTCGGCCTTCCCCATCCCGAAACCAGCCTGCACGAACGGCTTGCGCTCATTGCCGTCCCGCTGGCCATCGTGGTTGCAGCCATTCTGGGCGGCACGCATACGCCCTCGCGTCTTCACGCAGGGCTGCTCCCCGGCGTGGATGACAACAGCATTCCGCTTCCCACCCTTCAGGCCTGGATCGACCGTCCGTCCTACGCCCCCGGTGCACCAATTTTCCTTTCCGCCACGGGCCATAATACGCTTGATGTTCCGCAGGGTGCCATTCTGAACGCCACCATCACCGGCGCGCATGGAAAACCCGCCCTGCACGGCATCGCCTCGCCTGAACAGAACCGGCTCGACGCTGAAAGCTGGAACAGCCACGGCACGCTCCAGCAGTCCGGCACCATCAGTATCGTCGTCCGTGGCCGCACGCTCGGCTCATGGCGCGTGAAAGTCGAACCCGATCTGCCGCCCACCGTCACATGGGATGGCAAACCCGGCCCGCAGAAAGACGACTGGCGCACCGGGCTGCCCTGGCATGTCCACCAAACCTATGGCGTCGCCTCACTTGAAGCCGAAATCAACCTGCCCGGCCTGACCCGGGGCCGCATCCTGCGCGTTCCCATCCCGCTCGACGGACAGCCCAAGGACGCGAAAGGCGTCGCTACACCGGACCTTTCTTCCGATCCGTTCGCCGGAATGGAAGTCGAAGGCCGCCTGCATGCCAAAAGTGCTTCAGGCCGCGAAAGCCGCAGCGATATCGTCAAATTCCAGATCGCTGCCCGCAAGTTCACTGATCCGCTGGCCCGCGCCCTCGTCGCCCTGCGCCGCCGCCTCATGCTCGGCCAGCAGCGCGCCTCGCAGGCCGCAGCCGAACTGAACCTTCTGACGCAGACGACCGACGAACGCGCCATCCTCGCAGCCCTCGGCCTTGAGATTGCCTCGCTCCAGAAAGACGCCCCTGATGGCTCGGCGGACCGTGTGCCCGGCGAACTCTGGGCGCTGGCGCTTTATCTGGACGATCTGCGTCGCGACGGTCCCGACATTGCAGATGCCGCGGCCGAAGTCCGCGCCGCCCAGCAGGGCGTGCAGCAGCAGCTCGATCACATGCGCGACCTTGGCGACAAGGGCCACACCCTGCCCGAACAGGAAGAACTCCAGCGCCGCACCCAGGCTCTCAGGGATGCCCTGAACCGCCGGATGCAGCTCCTGTTCTCGCGCGCCGCCCAAAGCGGCATCGTCATGCCGCAATCCGGCACCAGCTCGGCCGATCCGTTCTCGGACGAAATGCGCCGTCTCCAGTCCGAAGCCAATCAGGGTCATGGCGACGAAGCTCTCAAGCGCCTCCAGCAGATGGAAGACATGGCCGAGCGCATGCGTCAGGCCAGCCCCGAGGACCTCAAGGCTCTTGCTGAACAGATGAAGGCGCAGGCCGAGGCCCGTGCCCAGCGCGCGGCCCTGCATGATCTCGTCCACCGCGAGACCACCCTGCTCGACCACACGCAGTCCCGCCTCTCGGCGGCGCAGAAGGCCGCGGCTCCACCCGATGACGGCAGCCGCCCGGATGTCAGCCAGATGTCCACGGCCGACCTGCTCCGTCAGCTCGGCATGCAGCCCCCGCCCGGCATGGATCAGCCAACGGACGCCAAACCGCCCGCTCCGGTCGATCCGGCCACGGTTGCCGCCCAGTCCGAAGGACGCCGCGCAGACCATGCCCTGCAACGCGCGCTACAGCGCGTCAACGAGATCCTGAGCCACCGTGTGAAGGACCTGACCGGCAAACCCGCTACGGCGTTCGACAAGGCGAAGACGGACATGCAGACCGCGCGCGAAGCCCTCGCGGACCGCAAGGATGCCGAAGCCCAGACCGCCGAGCAGAAAGTCCTCGCCGATCTGTCCGAAGCCGGAAAGCAGATGCGCCAGAACCAGAAATCCGGCGGATCGGGCAAGGGACAGGGCGGCAGCCTGAGCTTTATCCCGTCCGGTGGCGCAGGAGGTTCCGGCAAACCCCAGCATGGCGCAAAAGGCCAGCAGGGCGATGACGGCGATCAGCCCCAAGCTGGCGATGAAGACGGCGACGATGACGATCAGAAGGATCAGGATCCGCTGAGCCGCAAACTGGGCGAAGGCGACAAGGGCAAGGATTCCGACGCCCATATCCCGGACAAGAGCGCCCGAGACCGTGCCCGCGACATCGAGCGCGAACTCCGCCGCCGCGCCTCGGACCGCACCCGCCCGCAAAGCGAACTGGACTATTTAGAACGGCTCCTCAAATCGTTCTGATACAAAAAAGCCCGGCGCCGTCATGGCACCGGGCTTTTTCAGATCCAGTCCTTAATGAACATAAGCGGTTCTTTCACGACCCCGCTGCCCCGTCCGGGCCGCCTCCTCAATCTGAGCCGCCCCCGGCAACACGCCGTGCATCAGCATCTTCCAGTTGGGATCGGCGACCAAAATCGCACACAAATCACTCCAGTAGAGCGAACTGTCGAAATGTGAATTGGTACTGTTATGAAGCAGTGACAGCGCCTGATCGGCATGACCCTTGAAGATCAGGTCAAGCATGATCTGCGTCGTTGTGGGCAGGCCCTGCCCCGGACGATTCTGCCGGGTTTCCCACATGAATGCTCCGGTTTCATTTCCGATGGACGCTCCCTCGAAGCCCAGGGAGACAAAGGACAGGGCATTCTGCTTCAACCGCGCCGCATCCAGCGCGAATGTTCCATTGCGCCAGATCACGGGCACCGGTGTCGACACGCTGTCGGAATCGGATGCGCCAAAGGGCCTCAGCACAGGGATCGACAGCCCGAACCCGAACGGCCCGGTCTCAGGCGGAGCCTGTGGCGGGTAATCAGGCTGGCGGCAGTCGCCGATTTTCTGGAAATGCGGCAGTTGTGCAAAACGCAGCGCGACATAGTCGCCACACCGTTCTACCCCGCCTGTGCCAGCGTAAAACAGGAGGTCCGGCGCGTCCCCTGGTTTCGGTCTCGTCCTCTGCCAGAGCGTCGCGACAGATCCGGGCAGTCCATCAATATTTTCCGAAACCGGGGCGCCCTTGCCCGTCCAGACGAGACAGAATGACTGTGGCTCTGCGCTCTGAACCTGACACGCCCGCGCCTCTACACGCCCTTCAGGCCCGGACCACAGAACCCGGGCCTTCCCGGCAGGCGTGGAACTGGCAGACGCCGCCCCGCCCCAGATCCCGACAAGAAGAAGAGCAAGAGCTGAGTGCGCGCGCATACCGGATTCCGTTTCGGGAAATTACATAACGTTACGGAATACGATAGAACGGATTGGGCAGAAGGAAACCCTTTTTCGCATAGCCTCCGCTCAGATCGGACGGCTGGTCCCCGAGGCTTGCAATGATTGTATAGCCCTTGCGCTCGATGCGCTCGCGCGTCGGCGTCTTGTACAGCGCCGCATAACCATGAGACGTCATCGGCCGCAGATACAGCCCGTCCCAGTGCCGGATTCCCGCCAGATGCAGGTTCCGCTCCGTGGCCTCGCGCTCATCCTCATGTCGCCCCGTCACGAAAAACACCGCGACATGATGAGCCTGCGCATCCTCGATCAGCGCCCGCGTGGACGCAAAAGCAGGAGCCCTCCCGCTCTTCTCCCAGGCATCCGCGCCACACGGCCCCTTGGGCAGGGCGTCGCAGGGACCAGCCGCAATATACCCGAAATCATTGGCCCGGATCTCGTCCCAGTTGGACAGCGTCGTCTCGTCAATATCGAGCACGATGGCGGGGCGTCGCGTCTTCGGCGCAGTCTCGTCAATCCACTGACGGGCCTGTGCAACAACGACATCGAAATCATGCTGATAGTCGCCACTGTCGTGATAGGCACTGGCGGCCAGAATGGCATCGCCCACATTCGCGGGCTGTGCGGCCATGGCAGCCAGAGGCGACATGGCGCCACCGACAAACAGGCTGGTGGCGAGCAGGAGAGAACGGATCATGGAGGAGCCACCTTTCGTGACAGAAGAACAAGACCGACCCCGACCAGGGCCAGAGCCGTTCCGATAACGGAAACACCGCTGTAGCCCAACCCCATGGACAGCGCGATCCCTCCCAAGGCCGCGCCAATGGCGTTTCCAAGATTGAACGCCCCAATATTCATGGACGACGCCAGAGCCGGCGCATCATGCGCGGCCTGCATCACCCGCATCTGAAGCGCGGGCATCAGCGAAAACGTGGAGGCCCCCCACAAAAGCGACGCAAACAGCGCGCCCGGCACGGTCTGCGCCATCCAGGGGAAGATCAGCATGATGACGCCAAGGATCGGGAAAAAGACCAGCAGGCTTCCGTCCAGCGAGCGATCCGCACTCCGTCCACCCACGGCATTGCCGATGGAGAACCCGACACCCGTCAGCATCAGCGCCACGGTAATGACCGTCGGGCTCGCATGGGTGATGTGCTCAAGGATCGGCGCGATATAGGTGTAGAGGACGAACATCGCCCCTGCCCCGATTGCGGTCGTCAGCAGTGCCAGAAGCACATTGCCCTTCACGAGCACCCGCAGTTCGCGACCGACTTCCGGCGCCGGACCGACCTCGCGGGCTGGCAGCGCAAACTGCACGGCCAGCATGGTCACAAGCCCCAGCATTGCCGTCACGCCAAAGGCGCTGTGCCAGCCGAAATTCAGCCCCAGCCAGGTTGCCGCCGGAACACCGATGATGTTGGCGATCGTCAGCCCCATGAACATGGACGCCACCGCACTCGCCCGCCGGGAAGGCGCCACCGACAGCGAGGCTTCAACCGCACCAAGCCCGAAAAACGCACCATGCGCCAGACTGGTCAGGACACGGGCCGCAAACAGCAGTTCATAGCTGTTGGAAATGGCGGAGAGCAGGTTCCCCGCCACATACAGCCCCATCAGCAGGATCAGGGCCAGCTTGCGCCGGAACCGCGCCATCAGGAGCGTAATGACGGGCGCGCCGATCATCACGCCCATCGCATAGGCCGTCACCAGGCCGCCGGCCTTGGGAACGCTGACCTGAAGACCATGGGCGATGACGGGCAGAAGGCCCATCGGGGTAAATTCTGTCGTGCCGATGGCAAAGGCGCCAACGGCGAGCGACAGCAGGGGCCGGTTTGGTGGCGATTTCGCTGCCAGTTTCAAGACCGGTCTCCGGGAGTGCAGATTGTTCGAGATTGATCGAACCCTGCCATACCCGGAATGCCGGAACAACCAAAAGTTGTTTTACATCATGCCGTTGGGATGCTCGCCCATATCCATGCCATCCATGATCATGGTTTTGTGGTGCGGATCATCAAGATGACATTCATGATCCTGAAGCTCCTCGCCCGATCCATGATCGAAGACATGCGCCATGTCATCGAGCAGGATGAACCCGCCATGCTTGGCCGGCGTGATGACGAGCGTGTGGATGGACATGTCATCGGCCGCAATCACCCGGAACGGCGACGGATCCAGCGACGGCACGATCCGCGCCCGGTACGGATGGCCATACAGCGACACAAGCGACCAAGTCTCGGTGATCATGTTCTTGTCGAGTTCGGCACGGGCATAGGCCGTCAGACAGTCCAGATGGATATGCAGCTGATCCTGCGTGCGGCCTGGACGCGAATTGATGGCCATCGACAGATGGGCATCCGGGATTTCGAACCCGTAAGACTGCGCCACATGCCCGCGCTCTGCCCAGGCTTCGGCGAAATAGTTTGGCGTCTCGGGCTTCAGCAGAACGGGATCTTCAACGCCCGGAACCTTCTGCGTCGGGATCACGAGATACTGCCCACGCCCGGTCTTGTCCTTAAGCAGGGCATAGCCGTCTTTTTCGTCATAGACCGTGCAGGGCTTGTGAGCAGCATCGGGCGCGCACCGTCCATGCACGACTTTCCACAGCGCACCCCGGTCATGGGACTTGCCACACCCTGACAGCCCGAACACAACCGCTGCCGCCAGAAAACCAACCCTGGCCACCGTCCCGTAATTCCGCAAACTCATTCTTCCCTTACCTGACATTCAAGCTGCATCGCAGCCGCCAGCCTCTCGAAACGACGACGGACCGCGCTGCCTGCCGCCCGGACGCTGCGCGCGCCCAGAACCAGCACGAGCGTTCCATCTTCCACGAGAAGCCTGCACTCATCGAGCAGGACCTTCGTCCCTGCACAGAGTGTATACGCCAGCCGGAGCGCCAGACCCAGCCGCACCGCACGCTCGATTTCCGAACGCGACAGAAGCTGCCGGGAAGGTTCGATCAGGGGAGAGTCCATGGAGACTTCGTAACGCACGGCCAGCGTCAGCCCGATGAAAGCCCGCGCGCTGTGGTCAAAGCCCACGCCATGCCCATGCATCACACGCCGGTAAGTCTGCTCCGCCCTGTATTCGGGATGATCGTAGGACCCGATGTCAGAGAGCATGCAGGCCAGTTCGCGCAGGCGCTTCTGGGTCCGGGTCTCGTCGCGGAACAGCGGCGCCGTCCAGCTCACCAGAGGCTCGGCCAGCGACGCACTGCGCGCCAGACGGTTGGCCATCTCCGCCGCCAGATCCGTCATCGGATCAAGCTCCGCGACCGAAGACGCGACATGGCGCATGTACCAGCCCTCGCGCAGCCCATCGACGCTGAACACGACCTTGGACGGACGCACCCGCTCCATCAGGCAGCGCAGCACGACCGCCGCAAACGGCGCATCCGCCAGACGCTTGCGCGGCGCGCCGGGAAGCTTCTCCAGAGTACGACGGGGCGAGGCAATGACCCAATCCGCCATCTCCCGCGCCTCCCCTTCCGAGAGGGTAAACAGATGCACGAGGTTCAGCGGATACTGCGTCCGCGCGATCTGCAGTCGCGCCAGAGCCCGGAACGCCCCGCCCACCAGATAAAGCGGCCGGCCCGTCATACCCGGAAGCCAGTTCACGGCTGCCAGAAGTTCGTTCGCGATTTCAGCCGCCCGCTCGATACTGCCCTTTGCACGGTCATGCAGCCGGATCACCCCCAGCTTGGTCGTCACGGCCTCGAAATACTGACCGTCGGCAACGTGGATCAACTCCAGCGATCCGCCGCCGATATCGGCCACCAACCCGTTCGCTTCCGGCAGCCCGCACAGCACGCCCCGCGCCGCATAATCGGCTTCCTCGGTTCCTTCCAGAACCCGGATCGGCACACCCGGCATCCGGGCACGGATCGCATCCACGAAGTCCGGACCGTTGGACGCGTCGCGGACGGCGGCCGTAGCGAGAACCTCGAAAGGCTCGGCGCCCATGGCGCGGGCAACGGTATGGAACCGCCCCAGCACGTCCATCGCCAGCGCCACGCCCTCGTCATTGAGACGGCCCGTCGCATCCAGGCCACGCCCCAGCTTGAGCGTGACCTTCTCGTTGAAGATCGGAAGGGGGTTGCGCGTCACCCCTTCAAAAACAACCAGCCGGACCGAGTTTGAACCGAGATCGACAATGGCGGAACGCTGTGAAGATGAGGACATGCAGATCAGTCTTCCAGAATCCTGTCAGGCCGCTCACGGGGGCGACGCGCCTCCGGAAGGACCTTCTCCCGCGCAGCCGATCCTCGGCCGGACAGGGACGGATTGTTCATGAAGTATTCGTGGGCGGAGAAAGGATGTGCGCCCGGCGAAACCCGATGCCAGTAGCCGTCCCTCTTGAGCGTCCAGCTCTGAAGGTTGTCCTTGATGTTCATCGTCATGATCTGGCCAAGAATCTGCGCATGGACCGTCGGGTTCGTGATGGGCACCATGGCTTCTACCCTCCAGTCCATGTTCCGCACCATCCAGTCTGCAGAAGAAATGAAAACTTTTGCCTTGTGAGACGGCATCCGATGCCCGTTTCCGAAGGCAAAAACCCGCGCATGTTCCAGAAAACGCCCGACAATCGACTTGATTTCGATATTATCCGAAAGACCCGGCACACCAGGACGCAGACAGCAGATTCCCCGGATAATCCCGATGATCTTCACTCCCGCCTGCGACGCCTTGTACAGGCGATCGATCAGTTCGGCATCCACAAGGCTGTTCATCTTCAGCCAGATCCGCCCCGGCCGCCCTGCCTTCGCATGGTCGATCTCGTCCTGGATCAGCTGCTCCAGTGTGGAGCGGATGGTGATGGGCGAGAACGCCAGCGCATCCATTTTCGCCGGGATGGCATAGCCCGTCATGTAGTTGAACAGACGCGCCGAGTCCGATGCCAGCTTCGGATCACAGGTAAAGAACGACAGATCCGTATAAATCCGCGCCGTAATCGGATGGTAATTTCCGGTTCCAAAATGCGCATAGGACCGCAACGACCCGTTCTCACGCCGGACCACAAGGCTCAGCTTGGCATGCGTCTTGAGATGCGCAAACCCGAACACGACCTGCACGCCCGCTGCCTCAAGCGCGCGCGACAGGCGGATATTGGCCTCCTCGTCAAACCGCGCCCGCAGCTCGACCATCGCCGTGACCGACTTGCCAGCTTCCGCCGCCTCGATCAGCGCATGCACGATCGGGCTGTCGCGGGACGTCCGGTACAGCGTCTGCTTGATCGCCAGCACGTTCGGGTCCAGCGCGGCCTGACGCAGGAACTGCACCACCACGTCAAAGCTCTCGAACGGATGATGGACCAGCATGTCCTTCGCCCGGATCGCCGCAAAACAGTCACCGTCATAATCCAGAACACGCTCGGGAAAGCGCGGCGTATAAGGCGGGAACACCAGATCCGGACGGTCATCCACGATGAGCTGCTTGAGATCCGTCACCCCCACGAAAGAGGGCAGGACGACAACGTCCTCTTCGCCCACGCCAAGTTCTTCGCCCATCTCGCGACCCAGTGTGTCCGGCAGCTTGCGATCCAGCGCAAGATGAATGCACACGCCGCGCCGACGCTGCTTCAGCGCCGTCTCGTAAGACCGCACCAGATCCTCGGCCTCATCCTCGAACTCCACATCCGTATCGCGGATCACACGCAGCACACCCGCCGCCCCGATCACCAATCCCGGGAACAGACGCCCGGCAAACAGCGTGATGAGATCCTCAAGCAGCACGAAACGGATCTGATCCGGCGTCTCCTGCCCTTCCTTCAGCCGCGCCGGAAGACGCAGGAACCGGGGCACCTGCGCCGGAAGCAGGATCAGACCATCCATGACATGCGCCGAAGATGCAGCGTCCTTCAGGCGCATGTGCAGCGCGAGGCCCATATTGGGAATGAACGGCAGCGGATGGGACGGATCGACCGCCATCGGCGTCAGCACCGGGAAGACCCGCTCGTCAAACAGCGTGGACAGCTGCGCCAGATCGGTCTCGTCCAGGGAGTCGGTCGGCAGGATGACGATCCCCGCCTCCTTCAGCTCCCCTTCCAGCACATGCCAGACACGCTGCTGCTCGGCCAGAAGATGCCGGGCCTTCTGCCGCACCTGCGAAAGCTGCTGGGCCGGCGTCAGCCCGTCAGGACTGCGGACGACCGTCCCCTCGCGCACCTGCCCCACCAGACCGGCCACACGCACGGAATAGAACTCGTCGAGATTGCTGGAACTGATGGACAGAAACCGCACCCGCTCCAGCAGCGGATTGCGGGGGTTTTCCGCCTCATCGATGACGCGCTGGTTGAAGTCGAGCCAGGACAGCTCCCGGTTGAGGAACCGCTCCGGCGATGTCGGCATATGCGCGTAGTCTTCAGCCCGTGCCGCGGCCGTCTGCCGACGGCGCCCGCGGTTCTGCGCCGGGGTCACGGCATTGCGGGGTTTGCGGGGGGAACGGCGGCGCGGAGCAGGCCGGGAATCGTCAGTCGTCACGATGGGGTCTTCCGGAACACACAGAAATACGGATCGCATAAAAGGTCATGCCGCGGGATAGGCATGTCAAACGGAGTTTTTGTGTCACTCCCATGACGCCTACCCCTCGGGCGTCAGAAGATCCGGCAGCATTTCCATCGCCAGCGCCCGCGTAATCGGCCGCTTGCGCGCCAGAGCGGCCTCGTCCAGCCGCTCCACCGCCGAGACCAGCGCATTGCCCGTCCGCGGCAGATGCCGCCACAGCCATTCCGTCACCGTCTGCGACACCACAAGCTGCCGGTCCGCCAGCAGAGACAGCAGCAGTGTCGCCCGCAGATCATCCTCGGGCTCGCCCGTCGCCGTGGTCGCCGTCGCCCTCAGACGGCTCGCCAGATCCGGCAGCATGAAATGACTGCGCGACGGCGGAAGCCGCCCCGCCATCAGAACCCGGTCTCCCTGCGAGAACGCATCGTTCAGCAGATGCAGCATGGTCGCCTCGTCTCCGGGCGAATCGGCATTGTCGATCGCAAGATTCCCCTGCACCCGGATCCGCCCGCCTGCCGAAGACGTGGAAAACAGCCGCGCATCCAGCACCGTAGCGTCATGCTCATGCGCCCAGGCCGTCAGGAGATGCGTCTTCCCCGTCCCCGAAGACCCCCAGAGCCAGAGCCGCCCGTCAGGCCACTGGTTCCGCGCCAGCCAGGCCCGCGCGGCCGCATTGGACGGCCCGTTGATGAAACGCTCGGACGTCATGGCCGTCACACGACGCAACGGAAACGCCATCTGAACGGCCGAGCGTCCACGATGATGCTCCCGGCCGACAGCGCCGGATTCCGGCACCGCATCCCCGCCCGTGGCCCTGCCAGCATCCCGTTTCGTCATCCCAGGTCCCTTTTTCATGCCGTTACGCCTTCAAACAGGCGTTCCGCCAGCGCGCAGGATGCTCTAGAACGGCGTCACGTCAACCAGCGGGAACCTTCGACCATGACCGATCAGCCTGACATCTCCCCCGGCACGAGCTGCGGCGCAAGCTACGCACAGGCCGGCGTGGACATCGCCGCAGGCGATGCGCTGGTCGATGCGATCAAGCCCGCAGCCAAGGCCACGAACCGTCCCGGCACCATGGGCGGCCTAGGCGGCTTCGGCGCCCTTTTCGATCTCAAGGCCGCAGGCTTCACCGATCCCGTCCTCGTCAGCTGCACCGACGGCGTCGGCACCAAGCTGATGGTCGCCATCGAAGCCGGCAAGCATGACGAAGTCGGGATCGACCTCGTCGCCATGTGCGTCAACGATCTCGTTGTGCAGGGCGCCACCCCGCTGTTCTTCCTGGACTATCTCGCCACCGGAAAGCTCTCCGTCGAGGCGGCTGCCACAGTCGTGAAGGGCATCGCCAAGGGCTGCGCCGAGTCCGGCTGCGCCCTCGTCGGTGGTGAAACGGCCGAAATGCCGGGCATGTACGCCCCCGGCCATTACGACCTCGCAGGTTTCAGCGTCGGTGCGGCAGAGCGAAACAACCTGCTCCCCGCCAACATCGCCGAGGGCGACACGCTGATCGGCCTGCCGTCATCCGGCGTCCATTCCAACGGTTTTTCACTGGTCCGCGAAGTCGTGCGCCGCTCCGGCCTCGGCTGGAACGACCCGGCTCCCTTCGCCGAAGGCCACACCCTCGCCGAAGCCCTGCTGACACCCACGAAACTCTATGTCCGCACGGTTCTGGACCTGCACGCGAAGGGCCTGCTCCGCGGCTGCGCCCACATCACCGGCGGCGGCCTGCCCGGCAACCTGCCCCGCGTCCTGCCCGAAGGCCTCGGCGTGCGCATCGATGGCTCCGCATGGATCGTCCCGCCCGTGTTCCGCTGGCTGGCCGAAACCGGCAATGTCGCCGCCGACGAAATGCTCCGCGTCTTCAACTGCGGCATCGGCATGGTGCTCGTCACGTCCGAGCCCGAAAAGGTCATGGCCGAACTGAATGCCCGTGGAGAAACCGGCTTCCTCATGGGCCAGATCGTCCGCTCCGACGACGCCTACACCCTGACCGCACCGGTCTCCTTCGCATGAAGAAGCCGCATTCCAGAACCAGAGCGAAAGCTCCGGCCAAAAAGACCGAGAAAGTCCCCATCGCGATCCTCATCAGCGGCCGCGGCAGCAACATGCGCGCCCTGATCGAAGCCTGCGCCCGTCCGGACTATCCGGCTGAAATCGTGCTGGTTCTCAGTAATCGTCCGGATGCTCCGGGCCTTGAAGTCGCCGAAGCAGCGGGCCTGAAGACCCTCGTCATCGACCACAAGCCGTTTGGCAAGGACCGCGAGGCCCACGAGCGCGAAATCGACGCCGCCCTTCAGGCTTCGGGCGCCATGCTGGTCGTCCTCGCCGGCTACATGCGCGTCCTGACGCCTTGGCTGGTCAAGGCCTGGGAAGACAGGATGCTCAACATCCACCCCAGCCTCCTGCCCGCCTTCCCCGGCCTGCACACCCACGAAGCCGCTATCAAGGCCGGCGTGAAAGAGCATGGCTGCACGGTCCATCTCGTCACATCCGGCGTGGACGAAGGCCCAATCCTCGGACAGGCGAGCGTTCCCGTCCTTGAAAACGACACCCCCGAAACCCTCGCCGCCCGCGTTCTGGAGCAGGAACACCTGCTATACCCGGAGGTGCTGGAAATGATCTGCGACGTTTTCGCGAAATAAAGCATCTACCGTGGCCCTTTACGGCTTCGCGTAAGCGTAAGGGCCACCCTTTTCGATCGCCCGGCGATAGGCCGGACGGGCATGGATCCGTTCCAGAAACGCCCGCACATTCGGCCGCCCGAGCAGCGCTCCGGCCCGTGAAGCGGCTGCCTCAAGCGGAAAACTCATCTGGATATCCGCTCCACTCAGATCCGTTCCTGCGAACCAGCCGGTTTTCGCAAGCTCGCTCTCCCAGAAATCCATATTCAGAAGCAGTTGCGGATCCACAAATCCCTTCTGCGCCCCCGAGGCGATCTTTCTGACCAGAGGCCGCAGCAGGAACGGCACCTTCTCCGGCACCATCTGGAAAATCAGCTTCAGCAGAAGCGGCGGCATGGCAGAGCCCTCCGCATAGTGCAGCCAGAACACGAACCGCACCCAGTCAGACGTCTTCACCGCCGGCATCAGACGCCCATTGCCATACCGATTGAGAACATATTCGATGATGGCTCCCGATTCCGGCAGCACCACATCCCCGTCCACCAGAACAGGCGCCTTCCCCAGCGGATGGACCCGCTTGAG
>NZ_BJNM01000006.1 GCF_006539685.1 Gluconobacter oxydans | reverse complement strand
CTAAGACAAACACGGCTTCTGACGTTTCCGTGAGGGACGGGGCGGGATCGCTCCGAAACCGGGCGGGATGCGGTTCACCGAATAATTACACTGCCGTTCCGGAAATCCTCCGGTTGCTTTTCGAATACAAAAAATGGCAGTTTTCCAACACATTACAGAATATTGCTATAAAGCCTACATGAGCGGTCCAGTATGTGTTTTGTGCATGTTGCTATACCGCGATATGCGCTTGGAGCATGGCTAAAAAGTCTCGTCCCGATGGTGATATCGCCGGATTGACGGTTTTGAGCGGCTCGGGCACCGTGTCGTTCATGCCACAGCTATCCTGCCACTCACCTTTCGGGGCCCTTACCATCAGTGAAGATGAGGGCCAGATCGTCGCTCTGGACTGGGGTTGGGGGCGCGATCAGGAAGAGACTCCGCTCCTTCTGAAAGCCCGCGACCTTCTGGAGCGCTATTTTGACGGGGAATCGGTTGATTTCGAGACCCTGCCCTACCGTCCTTATGGGACTCCGTACCGCCAGAAGGTCTGGGACGCGCTGCGCCGGATTCCCTATGGGCAGACGCGGACCTATGCCGACATCGCGGCCGAGGTTGGCGGTTCGGCGCGCTCGGTGGGCGGAGCGGTCGGGGCGAATCCGATCCCCATCCTGATCCCCTGCCATCGTGTTGTCGGGCGTTCGGGGCTGGGGGGCTATTCGGGACTTGGGGGTGTGGCCGACAAGCACGCGCTCCTGCATCTGGAAGGCGCGCGCTAGGACCCCGTCTTTCACTCCACGTCGCTGAAATACAAAAAGGGGAGCCGAAGCTCCCCTTTTTCATGTCGGCTGTGCTGATCGTGGATCAGTTGTTCATGGCCTCGAAGAAGTCGTGGTTGGACTTGCTGTATTTGAGCTTGTCCAGCAGGAAGTCCATGGCGTCCATCGTGCCCATCGGGGCGAGGATGCGGCGCAGGACCCACATCTTGGACAGCTCGGCGCGATCGACCAGCAGCTCTTCCTTACGCGTGCCCGACTTGGTGATGTCGATGGCGGGGAAGGTACGCTTGTCGGCCAGCTTGCGGTCCAGGATGAGCTCGGCGTTGCCGGTGCCCTTGAACTCTTCGAAGATGACTTCGTCCATGCGCGAGCCCGTGTCGATCAGGGCCGTTGCGATGATCGTCAGCGAGCCGCCTTCCTCGATGTTACGCGCAGCACCGAAGAAGCGCTTGGGGCGCTGCAGGGCGTTGGCGTCCACACCGCCGGTCAGCACCTTGCCCGAGGAAGGGACGACGGTGTTGTAGGCGCGGGCGAGACGGGTGATGGAATCCAGCAGGATGACCACATCGCGCTTGTGCTCGACGAGGCGCTTGGCCTTTTCCAGCACCATTTCCGTCACCTGGACGTGGCGGGTTGCCGGTTCGTCGAAGGTGGAGGAGACGACTTCGCCGCGGACCGAGCGGGCCATGTCCGTCACTTCTTCCGGGCGTTCGTCGATCAGCAGGACGATCAGGAACACTTCGGGATGATTGGCGGAGATGGAGGCTGCGATGCTCTGGAGCATCACGGTCTTGCCGGTGCGGGGCGGGGCGACGATCAGGGCGCGCTGGCCCATGCCGATCGGCGTCACGAGATCGATCACGCGCGGGGTGTAGTCGCGCTGGTCTTTCTTGCCCTTGCCGCGCGGAGAGGATTCCGTGACGGCGGCTTCGGACTGTTCGACTTCCATCTTCAGGCGACGCTCGGGGTAGAGCGGCGTGAGGTTGTCGAAGTTGATGCGGGTCCGGACGGTTTCCGGAGCCTCGAAGTTGATGGTGTTGACCTTCAGCAGCGCGAAATAGCGCTCGCCGTCGCGCGGGGCGCGGATCTGGCCTTCAACCGTGTCACCCGGACGGAGGCCGAAGCGGCGGACCTGGGCGGGGGAAATGTAGATGTCGTCAGGGCCGGGAAGGTAGTTGGCTTCCGGGCTGCGCAGGAAACCGAAGCCGTCCGGCAGGATTTCCAGCGTTCCTTCGCCGTAGATCGCCTGATCGCGCTCGGCAAGGGTCTTGAGGATGGCGAACATGATGTCCTGCTTGCGCATGGACGAGACGTTCTCGATCTCCAGTTCCTCTGCATAAGCCAGCAGATCGGCCGGAGATTTCTTCTTGAGTTCGGCGAGATGCATGAAAGACGCGCCTTGATGTGCCGTAGGGGGCAGACCTGATAGGGGAGGATGCGCGACCACACAGAAGACAGGGCGACTGGGCGGGGGCTTCGGGTGTCAGGCGGGGATCCGTAAAGATTTCGCAGGACAGTGAAGCAGGCGTCATCCGGATGGAAAGGGAGACCGGGTGACAGGACGTCACCGGAAAGTCGTCCTTCGATTACCGGAGCGCGCGAACCGGTGTCAAGGCTGGTGCGCGTGCTCCGGAACACTTTGATCCATGTCAGTTTTTCGGGATCACGCTTTCAGCATGGCGTCTGCCGTGCGCAGGGACAGGGCCATGATGGCCAGAGCCGGGTTGGCGGCGGCGGCGCTGGGGAAGATCGAGTGATCGGAGATCCACAGATTGTCGATATCGAAACTGCGGCCTTTCGGATTGACGACATTGCTGCCCGCATCAGTGCCCATGCGGCAGGTGCCGATCATGTGAGCGGCGCGGTCGATGACACGGATGTCTTTTGCGCCGATGGCCTCCCACATCCGGCTTAACAGGTTGGCGGCATGATTGTGCATGGCCCATTCGTTGGGGCCGTAGGAATGTTCGATCAGGGGTTTGGGGATGCCGAATGCGTCCTTCTCGTTCGAGAGGGTGACGCGGTTTTCGGGGCGGGGGAGACATTCACCGTTGATGCCCATGCCGGCGGAGCGGTTGTATCCGGCAAGCGCACGGGCGAAGGCCGGGCCGCGTGTCGTGGTGCTGCGGGCGAGGTTCTGGCCCCAGGTCGCGGGCATCATGCCCAGTGACTGGATCAGGTAGCCGCCGACAAAATCCGCGTCTTTCGGGCGCATCATGTCTTCGGTGATGGTCAGGGACGGGTAACCGCGATTGGGGCGGATGTCCTCGTCGAACTCACCCCAGACCTGTGTGGAGACATGCGTCATGTAGTTCTGGCCGACCTGACCGGAACTGTTGGCGAGGCCGTTGGTCAGGAGCAGGCGCGGGGTTTCGACGGCACCGGCGGCGAGGACGAGGGTCGCGCATTTCTGGCGGTGTTCGACGCCGTTCTGGCGATAGACCACGCCGGTCACGCGGCCGGAAGTGTCGCGTTCGATCGTATGGGCGAAGCAGCCGGGGCGGAGTTCGGCACCATGGGCGACGGCCATGGGAAGCCAGGTGTTGTCCGCACCGGATTTGGCGCTGTTGCGGCATCCCTGATGACAGGCGCCGCAATTCGCGCAGCCATGACGGGTGCCGAAATGGGGCTGTTCGATCTTGCGGGTAATGAGGGCGGCCGGGCCATCGGCATGGCGCAAGCCGAGCGCGTCACAGGCTTCGCGCATCTTGAGGGCGGCGGAATTGGCGGGCGGGGGCGGGTAGGCGTAGCGGCGGGTTGGGTCCCACGGGTAGGAGGCCGGGCCTGAGACGCCGATGAAGGATTCCACACGCTCGATATAGGGGAGCAGTTCGTCCAGACCGAACGGCCAGTCCACGCCCTTGCCGGTTTCGGTGTGCAGATGGAAGTCCCGTGCGTCCATGCGAGGCATGAAGGCGCCGTAATGCAGCAGGGAGCCGCCGAGGCCGGTGCCGCTGTTATTGCCGCCGAAAGCCTGCGGGTTCGTGCCGGCGGAGAGGCGTTCATGCAGCCAGTACAGTTCGCGGGCGGCGATTTCGTCAGGTGTGTGGCCCATGGCGGTGAAGGCGGGGCCAGCTTCTAGCACGACGACGGTTTTGCCGTTGCGGGCGAGTTCTGCAGCCAGTGGTGCGCCACCGGCACCGCTGCCGATGATGACGGCATCGACGATGTCTGTTTCTCCGAATGTCTTCATGACGGTCGTGCTGTTCATTCCCTGGAGTCTGCCATCTGGGCGAGGGGGGCGGTGGCTTTGGGCTCGAAATCTTCGCGGCTGTTGGGACCGACTTCGGTGAAGCCCTGAAAGACAGTATCGCCGCCGGTGAGGCTGGAAGAAATGCCGAGTGCCTGCTGCACGCGCGGATCGCTCATGACGCAGTCCGCGACTTCGCCGCGCAGATCGCCGGCCCAGCGGGCCATCTGGGGAATGGAGAGGCGGCCGTCGCGGTCGAGGCCGAGCTGACCGGTCATCATGGCGTCGAGCAGGGTGCCGCGCAGTTCCGGAGCCAGATGGATGAAGCGGATGCCGTGCTGTTCGGCGGCGACATCGTCGAGCGTCAGGAGGGCCGCTTCCCAGGCTTCGGCGTCGGGCGGAAGGTTCGCAAAGCGCCAGCCGTCGCGGGGGCCGGAAAGGGCGGCGTCGATCCGGGCTGTCATGTTGATGTAGGTGCCGGGAGGCAGGATTTCGTCGAGGGGGAGCAGGACGGGAAGGAGCGCATCGAGAACGGCATAGGCCTGAAGCGACAGGGTCCGGGGCTGTGTTTCGGGGGCTGAAAGCCGGGATGTCAGGATCGCGCGGGTGCGGGCGGAGAGATGGTCGGAGTCCAGAATTTCAGGACGGTCGGGCGGGGGGGACATTGCGGCCTCCTGTGTTTTGGTTTCAAAGTCCGGCGACGGTGATGGTTCCGCCTCCCGCTGGCGGCAAAGATGCAGTATCCTGCATGACCGAACCTTTTCCGGTATGGTGCCGGGCGTGATTCTGGGGGCCAGTTTTTGGAACGGGCCGCAGGACAGACAGACATTTCCCCGCTTCGGGGCGGGACGCAAGACAGGGAAACAGCATGACGGTCGAGATCAGGGTTCCGGCGCTTGGAGAAAGCCTGACGACTGCGACTGTCGCGCGGTGGCTTAAAAAATCCGGCGACTATGTGCAGCATGACGAAACCATCGTGGAGCTGGAGACGGACAAGGTCAGCGTCGAGGTGACGGCGCCGTCCGCCGGGCGTCTGGAAGACTGCGTGGCTGTTGGGACGGAAGTCGAGATCGGTGGGCTGCTGGGCGCTGTGGACGAGACGGCAGAGGCACCGGCTGCGCCTGAGCCTGCTCCGGTGGCTGAAGCGCCTGCCGAACCGGCTGCTCCACCGCCAGCACCCGAACCTGTTGCACAGCCTGCGCGCGTGGCCCCGCCCGCACCGGAAGCGCCAAAGCCCGCTGCTGTTGCTCCGGCCCCCAAGCTGTCATCGCATGAAGCGCGGGAACGTCGCGTACCGATGAGCCGTCTGCGTCAGACGATCGCCCGTAATCTGAAGGCTGCGCAGAACACGGCGGCCATTCTCACGACGTTCAACGAGATCGACATGTCCGCCGCCAAGGCGCTGCGGGCACAGTACAAGGAAGAGTTCGAGAAGAAGCATGACGGGGCCCGGCTGGGCTTCATGTCCTTCTTCGCGCGCGCAGTGGTCGGGGCGCTGAAGGATTATCCGGCGATCAATGCGCAGATCGAAGGCGATGAGATCGTCTACCGTGATTTCGTCAATCTCGGCATTGCGGTCGGGACGGAGCGCGGGCTGGTTGTGCCGGTGCTGCATGATGCCGATCAGATGAGCTTTGCCGAGCTGGAGCGTCGTATTGCCGATTATGGCAAGCGGGCGCGGACGGGCGGGCTGAAGCTGGAGGAACTGTCTCATGGGACGTTCTCCATCACGAATGGCGGGATTTTCGGATCGCTGCTGTCCACGCCGATCCTGAACACGCCGCAGTCGGGAATCCTGGGGATGCATGCCATTCAGGATCGACCGGTCGTGCGGGACGGGCAGATTGTGATCCGGCCGATGATGTATGTTGCGCTGTCTTATGATCACCGGATCGTGGACGGGCGGGAGGCGGTGAGCTTCCTGGTCCGGATCAAGCAGCTTGTGGAAGATCCGCGGCGTCTGCTTCTGGATCTGTGATGCCTTTTGCGTGGCTGGGGCGTTTAAAGACGAACCAGTCATGCTGAACGCCCGGACAGGAAACTGTTCCCTCGCGTTCTGTCTGTTGTTCTGAACTCGGGGATGGTTTTCTGAAGATGCGTGATGTTTCCAGACTGACGCGGTTTGTGGCCCTGTTATCTGCGTCCACGGCGATGGTTGTGGGGTTTGCGCCGCTGGTGGCCTGTGCGCGGCCGGACAGTGCGGGGCCGGAACTGTCGACGCAGCAGCCCGATACGACGCCATCGCTGGGCGCTTCAGTACCCCCGCCTGCCAGCAATCCGCCGACGGATACGCCCCCACAGCCTGATCTGGCGCCGCCGCCGATCGATATTCCGGATCTGCCGGTCGTTTCGGATGAAGTGGCGCGGGAAGAGGCGTCCCGGCTGGCTGTGCTGATGAAGCACAATGTCAAAGGATTCAGCACGTACACACCGGAGCGTCGCAAGGCGTTTCTGACGCTTGCGAAGGATGCGGTCACGCAGGCGGACATGCCGGTTTCACGGCCGCAGCTTGTCATGGTCGTGGATCGTAACGAGAAGATCCAGCATCTGGATTATGTGCTGGCGCTGCCGGATGCTCCATGGGAGTCCCTTGGAGGGACGCCGGTTTCGACCGGGACGACGGGGCGAAAATATTACTACATCACACCGACCGGGGTTTTTCAGAACACGGCGGACCGTCTGGGCTATCGGGCGGAAGGTACGAAGAACAAGTACGGAATCCGCGGGATCGGCGCCAAGGGATCGCGCGTGTGGGACATGGGGTGGCAAACGGCGATGAAGGGCTGGCTGCCACGTCATGAAACCGGGCAGATCCGGCTGGAAATCCATGCGACGGACCCGCAGTTCCTGGAATGGCGTCTGGGGCATCCGGCGTCGGAAGGGTGCATCCGGATTCCGGCGACCATGAATAAATTCATGGATCATTACGGGCTGATCGATGCGCTGTATGAGCAGGCTGCGAGTTATGACCCGCGCTTTCAGGCGCTGCTGCCGAAGGACCGGCAGCCGACGCAGATTGCGGGTGATCTGGTGGTTGTGATCGATTCAGGACCACTGACGGAGCCGAAGATCGACCCTATTGCGGATAAAAGACCGTTACCTTAAGTATAGAATTGGAAATATTTCAAAATAAGTATGAAGGTTTGGAGTAAAACGTGTGAATGTTTTATTTCAGGAACGGTAAAGCAGTTTTCCTGAGCTGAAGCCTTCCGTATGGAATGCGCGCCATTCACTGGAGCCCATTCCCCATGACGTTCAAGATGCGTAACCATATCCTGCTTTCCGGGTGCTTCGCCGGTGCCTTGTTGCTGGGAGGAAGCGCCCACGCAGATGTTTCTGATTCAAAACAGAAGAAGCATGAGGAGCATAAACCCAAAAAGGAAAAAGCGGCGACGCCTGGCGTGGAAAATCTGACCGTTCTTGGTCATGCCGCGCGGATTGCACCTGCGACGGTGCCGCTGGATATTACGGAACCGACATCAAAAACTCAGTCTGGCTTTCTGAGCAACAATATCATTCCGCTCGCCAGCATCGACGATATTATCCGGTTCCAGCCGAGCGTTTATTCGCAAAATCCTAACGGCCCCGGAATGGGTAAAGCCGAGGCGATGAGTCTTCGCGGCTTTCAGGACGGGCAGTACAACATGACGTTCGATGGCATTCCGTTCGGCGATGCCAGCGATTTGCACCACACGACATCGTCCCTGTTCATTTCGCACTTCCTGGGGGAAGCGCAGATTGATCGCGGTCCCGGAACGGGCTCCACGATCGGAAATGCGACGTTCGGTGGAACGATGGGGTTCATGTCCAAGACGCCTTCGGCCAAAAGGGGCGTATCACTGTACGGGACTTATGGCAGCTTTAATACGCGCGCCGGTGGCATCAAATTCGACAGCGGCAAGACACGCTTTGGGCGTGCGTTTCTCGACATGCAGCATGAAGAGACGAACGGCTATCTGACCAATTCGGCCGAGCGCCGGAGCAATCTGATGTTCAAGGATGTGATTGATCTTGCGCCCGAAACGACGCTGACATTCGAGACAACATACAACAAGGAATGGCAGTACACGACGCAGGGTGCGACGCTCGCCGAGTATGCGAAATACGGCAAGAATTACGGGCTGTGCAACGACCCGTCCAAGCAGTGTTATTACGGATATAATCCCAGCACCTACACGTCCGATTTTGATTATGTGAGTCTCAAAAGCCGCCTTGCGTCATGGCTGACGATGGAAAACCAGCTTTATACGAGCGGGTTCGAGCATGATTATACGGAAAGCACGGATGCCAGCCAGACGAGCACGGCTGCGAATGGTGTGACGTTCGATAATTCGGCCGGGAAAAAGGTGGCAACCTATGCCAATGATATTCCCGGAAAACATGCGGACGCTAAATTCCGTTCCTATGGCGATACGTTACGGTTCAAGGCGCATACATCCTATTCGGATATTCTGTTCGGTGTGTGGGCGGATGTGCAGAAGGATCGTCGCTACACCTATGCGCTGGATCTGAGCAAAAATGCGATCCCGGTTCCGTCCAAAACAGGTTCGGCTTACAGCTATGATATTTCCGATCTGAACACGACGGTGCAGCCCTATCTCGAGTTCGATATTCATCCCTGGAAAGGGGCGGTTATCAAGCCGGGTGTGAAATATTCCATGTTCACAAGGGACTATGATGCAACGATAAACAAGTCGACAAAGGTGCCGATGAAGGACACCTAGCATTATGGATCCTGGCAGCCATCTATTGCGATTAGTCAACGGATTATGAAAAACTGGAGTGCATATGCGCAGATTGCACGCGGCTTTCTGGCACCTCCGATGTCGGTTTTTCAGGTTCAGTCCGTTGGAAATGTGAAGCCGGAAACGACCCTGAATTATCAGGTTGGATCGGTTTACCACGGCAAGAACTGGATGCTGTCACTGGATGGGTATTACATCGATTTTTCCAATTATATCGCTTCCGCACAGATCAATGTCGAGAATATCGGCACGACCTCGACGTATGTGAACAGCGGTGGCGCGATTTATCGCGGGATCGAACTCGAAGGGCAGTATGTCATCGGATACGGCTTTTCGCTTTACGGCAATTACAGTGTGAATGACGCGCGCTACAAACACAGCAGCGTGCGCGTGGCGACGACGCCGGATTCACTGGCATCATTCGGGCTGCTTTATGAAAATGCGAAGGGTCCATATTTCTCGTTGATGGGGAAATATGTCGGGCATCACTGGGGTTTGGACAGCACCACCAATTCGGCTGGTCATACGGTGTTTGAAAACCAGTACAGGATCCACGGCAATGTGACGGCGGATCTGGCCCTGGGCTGGCGCATTCATAATATCGGTGGCATCATGCGCGATGTGACGCCGAGCCTCAAGATTTCCAACCTCTTCAATAACCGCTCCATCAGCGATTTTGCGGGCAACCAGTCTTATGGTGATGCGCCGCTTTACTGGCGGCTGGCCGGACGGAGTGTGTTCTTCAACATGACGGCGACCTTCCCGTGAAAAAGACCGGCTGTGTCCTTCTGTTTGCGCTGTCTCTGACGGGATGTTCGGGCGGACCCTCTGCGCCGCCCGAGCCTGTTCTGGAAAAAGTTGTGCTCCTCTCCCGGCATGGAATCCGGAGTCCGACGGCGTCTCCGGCTGTCCTGCGGGAAAAGACCGGGTTCGACTGGCCTGAGTGGTCCGTGGCGCCCGGCGAGATGACGCCGCATGGTGGGGTGGCGCTGGGGGCCATGGTTCAGGCTGTCCGGTCGCATTATCTGCGTCTGGCTTTTGGACCGTTGCAGAACTGTTCCGATAAGATCCGGGTCTGGGCGGACGGGGCGGATCACAGGACGCAGCAGACCGGGCAGGTCTGGGCGCGGGATGTGGCGCCGGACTGTCACGTTAAAGCGCAGTGGAAGGCGCGTGGTGCGGATCCTGTCTATAACGCCATTGCGGCGGGTCGCGCCGTGCCGCCGCGGGAGGAGACCGAGCAGGCGTTTGCGTCTGCATTGCCTGTGTCCCGTACTCCGGAGGTGCAGCGCGGATTACAGGCGTTGCAGACGCTGATGGCGCCGGGAGCCTGTGAGGGGACAACGCACACATCGCGCTGTCTGCGCGATGCTGCGGTTCTGGACTGGAAGAAAGCCGCGCCGCATCTTTCAGGCGGTGTTGCGACGGGGGGGATGGCGGCGGAAAGTCTGCTGCTGCTGTATTCCGAAGGCTTTCCGGTGGATGTTTTCGGTTCTGCGAAAGCGGATGTTCCGGGACTGCTGAAGGCCGTCATGCCGGTTCATGAGGCTGAAAGCCTGCTGCTGCGGCGTCTGCCGGTTGTGGCGCAGGCGCGGAATGGCGTTATGGCGCAAAGCATCCGGGCGTTTCTGGCGGATCGTCCGGTTGCGGATATTCCCGGTGTCACACCCTCTACGCGGCTTCTGGTGCTGGCGGGGCATGATACGAACCAGGATGCCATGGCAGCGATTTTCGGGCTGTCATGGGCGTTTGCCGATCAGCCGGACAGTACGGCGCCGGATACGGTTTTGGCGTTCGAGCGGTGGCGTTATCCGGACCGGCATATGGAGGTCAGGGTGCGGATTTTCCATCAGTCTCTGGAGGAGCTGCGGGCAGGACAGGCGTTCAGTGTCGAGCGGTCGATGCAGACGCTTGAGCCGCGTAATCCGATCCTTCCCTGACACAGGAATTTCATAAAAAAAGCCCGGCTGTTTCCAGCCGGGCTTTTTCATGCTGTCCGTGCGGACGGGGCGCGGATCAGTGCGTCCAGTCAGCCGGGACCTTGCCGCCATTCTTGGCCAGCTCGGCGTAGACCTGCTTGATGAGCCAGACGTTCATCGTCGCGGTGTCGTCCGTGCTGCCCGAATAATGCAGTTCGCCGGCCAGTTCCTTGCGGGACTGGAGCGAGCTGTCGAGACCGAGCAGCTTCAGGAGATCCACGATGGAGGTCTTGTAGTTCAGCGGCTGGCCGGCCTTGGATGCCAGATCGGACAGGACGGCATCCACGTCCACCGGAGCTGCGGCGGGCGCTGCTGCGGGAGCAGCCGGAGCGGCGGCAGGTGCAGTGGCGGCCGGGGCTGCACTGGTGGACGGCGTTGCGGCTTCTGCATGGCCAAAGATCTTGGACATGATGGTGCTGAAAAGACCCATGAGTGTAACTCCTGTTGATTAAGGAAGTCCGGAAGGGGCGTAACCGGGGTTTCGCCCTTCCTGATCCGCCTTGTCTTAGTAGCGGTATTCTTCGTGCTTGAACGGACCATTGACTGGAACGTCGATGTAGTCGGCCTGTTTCTGTGACATTTTGGAAAGTTCCGCGCCGACCTTTGCGAGGTGCAGGGCAGCGACTTTCTCGTCCAGAGCCTTCGGCAGGGTGTAGACCTTGACTTCGTACTGGCCCGGCTTTGCCGTCCACAGTTCGATCTGAGCCAGGGTCTGGTTGGTGAAGGACGCGGACATCACGAAGGACGGGTGGCCCGTTGCGTTGCCCAGGTTCACCAGACGGCCTTCGGACAGAAGGATGATGCGGCGGTTCGGAGCCAGCTCGATCTCGTCAACCTGCGGCTTGATGTTGTTCCAGCGGTAGTTGCGCAGGGCTTCGACCTGGATTTCGCTGTCGAAGTGACCGATGTTGCAGACGATCGCACGGTCCTTCATCTCACGCATGTGGTCGATCGTGATGATGTCCACGTTGCCCGTGCAGGTGACGAAAATGTCGCCGCGCGGTGCTGCGTTTTCCATCGTGACGACTTCATAGCCTTCCATGGCGGCCTGAAGAGCGCAGATCGGATCGACTTCGGTCACGAGCACGCGGCAGCCTGCGTTGCGCAGGGAGGCAGCGGAGCCCTTGCCGACGTCACCGTAACCGGCGACCACGGCGACCTTGCCGGCCATCATGACGTCCGTGCCGCGACGGATCGCGTCCACGAGGCTCTCACGGCAGCCATACAGGTTGTCGAACTTGGACTTGGTGACGCTGTCGTTCACGTTGATGGCGGGAACCTTCAGCGTGCCCTTCTTGGACATTTCCCACAGGCGATGCACGCCCGTCGTCGTCTCTTCGGAGATGCCGCGCACGTCCTTGAGCATTTCGGGGTACTTGTCGTGCATCATGATGGTGAGGTCGCCACCATCATCGAGGATCATGTTCGGCGTCCAGCCATCGGGACCATGGATGGTCTGCTCGATGCACCAGTTGAACTCGTCTTCCGTCAGGCCCTTCCAGGCGAAGACGGGGATGCCGGCGGCCGCGATGGCTGCTGCGGCGTGATCCTGCGTGGAGAAGATGTTGCACGAGGACCAGCGGACCGTGGCGCCGAGAGCGATCAGCGTCTCGATCAGCACTGCGGTCTGGATGGTCATGTGCAGACAGCCGGCGATGCGTGCGCCCTTGAGCGGCTGTGAGTCCTTGTACTCTTCGCGAAGAGCCATCAGGCCCGGCATTTCGCCTTCGGCGATGGAGATTTCCTTGCGGCCCCAGTCTGCCAGAGTAATGTCGCGAACCTTGTAATCCTGCGTCGTCATGAAATGGCCCTTGCTGCCCATCTTTGGATGGCTGCCTGTATAAAGGCTTGGCGGACCCGCGGAAAGGGCGGGCCCGGCAATAGGCCTGTCGCCCTTATTCCGGCGACGTGGCCTGCGGCGACGTTTCGGTCGGCGTGGTCGTCTTGTGATGCGAGCGGTGATGCTTGCGGGAGAGCTTGTGCACGTCCTTCTGGTTGGAAGGGACGGGACCGGTTTCAGTCGTGGTGCGGCTCATGGCGCCGGGAGCTGCCGGGGGCGGCTGGTCCGGCTGTTCCGTAACCGTGCGCGGATTGGTCGGCAGGCTGTTGTTCGGCTGGCTGACCGTGGAGTTCTGGGCCTTCTGTATGGCCGAAGTCGAGGTCTGCGTCTGGTCGTTGCTGGGAGCGCTCACGGCCTGGGCCATGACGGACGGAGCAGCGACAGCAGTGCCGATCAGGAGGCTTGCGGCGAAGAAGGATGTGCGGATGGACATGGACATTCCTTTCCGGAGGGGAGTTCCCCTGCGTCAGGGGCTGACTCATCAGGGAGTGTTGGAATAACCGCTGCGCCCGGCCGGAGTTGCATCGCGGGACGCCTCTGTTTACGGAAAGGGGGGGTATATTGCGTCGGTCTGCAGACCATGCGAGAAGCCGACAGGGTTTGTCCCCCGTCTTTTTCCAGTCGTTTCTGTTGAACCTGCATGCCGGTTCTGCCGGTCCTGAACCCCCTGAGAACAGGAGGATGTCGTGTCAGACAGCACTGCCTACAACTTCCCCTTCACGGTTCTGGATCCGGAACATCAGGAAACCGGCGCGCCCGCTTTTGCAAACGGTCTCGTCTGGGCGGTTCATGCCGTGCCGGGGCAGGAGCTGCGGACGCTGGCATCGGCGGAAGTCGAGGCGCTTCTGGCGCCGGAGCGTCCTGTCGAGAGTGATGGCTGGTACTGGCTGCATTTCGATACGGTGCACAGCTCCGCACGCGGCTATGTCGCGCATCTGCCGGATCTGCCCGAAGACGTGTGCGCCATGCTGGCCGAGACGGAATATGGCATTGCGCTTGAGGCGTTCGGGGATCTGATCTGGGGCGCGCTGCCGGCGTTTGACGATGCGCTGTCGGAAGAGGACCGGGAAATCTGTGCCTGGCGCTTTGCGATGCGGCCGGATCTGCTGATCACGACGCGGCGCAATCCCATTCCGGTTCTGGGTGCTGCGTATCGTTCGCTCAAGCCGGACCAGATTCCGAAGACGCCTGCGGGAATCATCGACCGCGCCTTGCGGGAATTCACGGGGACGGTGCGGCGGCAGCTCGGGCATCTGGATGATGAGCTGGACCGGGCGGAAGACGTGCTTCTGCTGATCGAGCATCGCTCTGACTTAGGACATCTGGGCAGCATTGTCGGTAAGGTGCGCCGTCGTGCGACCGAGCTGCGTCGGGTCGTGACGCCGATCGACCGGGTTCTGAAGGACGAGGATCTGGATCTTCCGGACTGGGCGGAAGACGAATTGCGGGATCGGGCCGAGCGGCAGGTTCATGCGGCGCTGGACGATCTGATCGCGCTTCAGGACCGCGCGCGCTCGTTGCAGGACGAGCTTGGGTCCAATCAGGCGGAAGAGACCAACCGGCGTCTGTATATCGTCTCGGTCGGGACCACGTTGATGCTGCCGGCGACATTCGTGACCGGATTCTTCGGCATGAATACTGGTGGGATGTTTCTGGCGCAGGGGCAGATGGGGACCGTGGAAGCGGGCATTGTCTGTTTCGTCTTCATGACCGTGACGTTCCTGTTCATGAAGATTGCGCGTCTGCTCTGATTTTTTGGGTTGAGAGCTGGTCCAAAAGAAAAACCCCCCGTGCCTGGCACGGGGGGTTTTCTGTGTCGCAGGGACTGATCCGGGAAGGATCAGACGCTTTGTTCAGACGTTCTGCGGCTTGCGGGAGTTTGCGGCGGCAACAGCCTTGCCCCACTCCACGAGGGTCTTGGTGCAGTCCGTGCGATCGAGCTTGCACTCGATGAGCGTCGGGCCACGGGTGTTCTTCTTGGCCTTGGCGATGGCTTCGGCCAGTTCCGCACCGGTCGTGGCATGCAGGCCGAGACCGTACTTGCCGCTTTCCTCGCCCGGGACGCCCTGGTTGAAGCACTGCATCAGAGCCGCGTAGTCCCAGTTCTGGATGTAGTTGTACGGGCCGTCATGGATGGCCATTTCGATGACGTAGCCGTGGTTGTTCACCAGGAAGATGATGACCGGCAGTTCGTAGCGGACCATCTGGGCCACTTCCTGCGCCGTCAGCTGGAAGGAACCGTCACCGACCATGAGGACGTGCTTGCGCTCCGGCGAAGCGGTGGCGTTGCCGAACATGGACGGAACGGACCAGCCGATGTGACCCCACTGCATTTCCGTCTCGACCTTCGCACCTTCGGGAAGGTGCATACGCACGGCGTTGAACCATGAGTCGCCGGTCTCGGCGAAAAGGGTGGTGTTGCCGTCGACCAGTTCATTGATCTGGCGGGTCATTTCGTCGTTGGACAGCGGCTTGGACGGGTCGGCCTTCGGCAGCATGACGGGCTTGTATTCGCCGGTCAGGGCTGCGGACTTCTTCGGAGCCTTCTCGGTCAGGGCCTTGACGAATTCCTTCAGGCGGAAGCCTTCGAAGGTCTTGCCGTTGACGGTGACGCGGTTGGGATCGACCTCGAGGACCTTTTCGCCACGGACAACGCTCTTCCAGCCGCCCGAGGAGTAGTCGTTCCAGACCGGTGCCAGGCAGATGACGGCATCGGCGCCTTCGATGATTTCCTGGGCGCCCGGGCTGCTGACGTCGCCCCAGTACACGCCACGGAAGCCGGGGTGCGTCTCGGGGAAGTAGCTCTTTGCAGCCGCCATGACCGTGACGGGGCAGCCAAGCTTGTCAGCCAGTTCGACCGTTTCCTTGAGGGCTTCGGCTGCGCGCAGCTTGGTGCCGACCAGGATGGCGACCTTGTTGGTCTTGTTGAGGAAGCTCAGGCTTTCGTCCAGAGCGGCCTTCAGGCTGGCTTCATCCGGACGCGGATGGGCGTGCAGGGACGAGACCGGGCCCGGACGGACGCAGGGTGCGGCCGAGATGTTGCAGGCGATTTCGAGAAAGGCCGGCTTCTTCTCGCGCAGCATCGTGCGGATGACGTGGTCGATCTTGGCCGGCGCGGTTTCCGCAGAGGTGATGCTTTCGGCGGCACAGGTGACGTGCTTCGCCATTTCCATCTGGTAGCTGTAGTCCGTCGTGCCGATCGTGTGGTGCAGGACGTGGCCCGAACCGTGATCGTTGGAGTTCGGAGCGCCCGAAATCACGAGGATCGGCAGGTTCTCGGCATAGGCGCCGCCGAGGCCGTTCATGGCGGAGATGGCGCCGACGCTGAAGGTGATGACGGCAGCGGCCGCACCGTTGGCGCGGGCATAACCTTCGGCGGCGAAGCTGCAGTTCAGCTCGTTGCAGTCATAGATCTGCTTCGTGCCGCCCTGTTCGATCAGCTGGTCGAGCAGAACGAGGTTATAGTCACCGGCAACGGCGAAATGATGCTTCAGGCCGATCTGTGTCAGTCGTTCGGCAAGATAATGTCCGACAGTATAAGTCATGATTTCAGTACCTCAGGAGCCATAGGGACGGTCAGATGACTGGATGATCTGCCTTGCTGACAGGACCATGCAGTCATCTGACCGAAAAAGGCAGGTGACAGGTCACGGGTATCCGGAAGGACCGCGTAGCCATTGGGACAACAGTGGTGTCGGGAAGGAACCTGGACCTGTCCGGGAAAAGCGTATGAGGCCATCCGGAGTTCGGGGGCAGGTGTCTGGAGCAGGACGCTGAAAGGTGACGTGCCGTCAGGGGCGTTGGAAAAACCGGGAACTATAGGTGTGCGATTTTCTGTCGTTAAATAATGGGTAGTATAACAGAAGAGACGGCCCGTTCCGTCATGACGGACCCCAGAAACGGCAAGAAAAGAACCTCTAGATGACATATCTTCCCATGACAGCCGGAAAACGGACCGGCTTCGTATGAAATACCTGTCTGCTCCAGACACAGGAATGTTTAGAACAAAAATCCCGCATGTGAAGGACATCAATCAAACATTACAATTAATTGAAAAAACCCTTTCTCATGAGGGGGAATTGAATACAGCCGGAAGGCTTCCGTGAAACGGATGAGGACCACAAAGGTCTGGTTCCGGTATTTCGGGCTGTAAATAGCGTCGGGACGTCCCGGATGACTCTTCCGGGACTGGCTGTGTCTCTGGTTTTACAGTGTTTCCGGTGCCGGTGTCGGGGCCGTCTGATGGTGAACGATGACAGGGGAGGGGGCGGCGTCGATCTGCCATGTCAGCTCGATTGAAGCGCTTGTGCCGGGCATGATCTGGCCGATCCGGGTCAGGGCATCGGTGTTCAGGAACAGGGGAAGGTTTCTTTCGCCGAACCGGAGGGTCATCTGCTCGTGCAGAGCCGGAGTCGGCAGCTCTTCGCCGGTGTCGTCTTCCAGCTTCAGGGCAGCGGGCGTTACGAGCAGGGAAAGTCCGCGCAGCATTTCCAGAGTCAGGGGAAGAAAGGTTTCCCACTCTTTTTGCGACGGGGAATAGTAATCCACGAGTCCGGAACCAAAAGGAACGCTGATCAGGTAGGTCTCATGCCTGGGCAGGAAGAATGCGACCCGGTTATGGGGCAGTTCCTGCATTTCCATTTCCGGGAAAGCCCGGGGCATGGACACGCGTTTTTCCATGAACGGGCGGCAGGGGAACTGGAAGGCTGCCGGGACAAGGGCGCAAAGTCCCGGAAGGCGGCCTGGCTGGAAAGGGGTGCGGGTCGGAGCATCTTTCAGTGGATCGTGGTCGAGCATCCAGCCATGCCAGTCCATGAACCACAGGCGCAGTGTCGGGGATGTTTCAGTCATCGTGTCTCCGGAGTCTGCTTGGTGAGGGCCAGGCATTTCTTCATGACGCCGGGCAGGGCGGCGCGCTTTGCTGAGCGGAACGTGCCGAAAGAGGAATCGATCCCTGCATTATGGCTCTGCGGAAGGCAAGCCTCGTAGACCGTGAGGTACAGGGTGAAATGGGTAAAGACATGGCGGATCTCGCCTCGGCGGACCCAGTGGGTCAGGCAGGGGGCGTGGGTGAGGGCTTCTTCGTCCGTCCAGGGCGTGCTGCGCCAGTCGGTTCCGGGGAGCTCGTCCATGCTGCCGAGCAGGCCGGTGGGGGGGCGTGTGCGCAGGAGGATCTGGCCGTCATTGTCATGCATGAGGAAATGCGCACCGTACCGGGTGGGGCGAGCCTGTTTGGGCTGTTTGGCCGGGAGCTGTGCTGCGATACCGCGGGCATGGGCGATGCAGGATGTCTGCCAGGGGCAGGTCAGGCAGGCGGGACTGCGCGGAGTGCAGATCGTGGCGCCGAGATCGAACAGGGCCTGCGCGAAATCGGACGGCCGGCTTTGGGCCACAGGATCGTCGTTCAGGAGCGCGGCCTGTCGGGCGAGCAGCGGGCGTGAGGCCGGGAGGGGATCTTCGATGGCGTTCAGGCGGGCTGTGACGCGCTCGACATTGCCATCAACCGGGACGACGGGACGTCCGAAGGCGATGGCGGCGATGGCGCGGGCCGTATAGGCGCCAATTCCGGGGAGTGTCAGCAGCTCTTCGACCGTATCGGGGAAACCGCCGCGTTCGGAGACGCGTTTTGCACAGGCATGGAGATTGCGGGCGCGGGCATAATAGCCAAGGCCGGCCCAGAGGTGCAGGACGTCTTCGAGCGGGGCCGCCGCGAGGTCCTGAACTGTCGGGTAATGCGTGAGAAAGCGCTCGTAATAGGCTATGACGGCCTTGACGGTTGTCTGCTGGAGCATGATTTCGCTCAGCCAGACGGCGTACGGGTCCGGGCGATGGCCGGGGAGGCTGCGCCATGGCAGGACGCGGCGGTGGTGGTCGTACCAGCGTAGCAGGGCGGATGCATCAGGAGTCACGGGAACGGATATGACGAAGGATTGCGGTTCGGACAAGCGCCCCACACGAAACACCTCCCGAAAGAAGGCCGCTCCGGAGCCTGATGGCTGGGTGCCGTCAGACCGGAACTGGAAGCCGCGTCGCTCGGGGGCGAAGCAGATCGGGTCTTTCGTACAGGCGCTGACGCAGCCGGTCTTCAAGAAGAAGCCGCCTGTTCTGGCGCGGCTGATGATGGACTGGATAGATTTTGTCGGGCCGCGTCTGGCAAAGCAGACCGAGCCGCGACGTCTTTCTGCGGGGACGCTGACGCTGGCGTGTTCGGGACCGATCGCCATGGAGCTTCAGCATCTGGCGCCCCAGATCATCGAACGCATCAATGTCGCCTGCGGGTTGCGGGGGGAATACGGAATCGAGCGTCTGAAGATCGTTCAGGATCTGGTCGCGTTCGAGCGACCGACGCCGAAGCGTCCGAAACCGCTGCAGATCGAGGTGCCGGATATCGAGGATGAGGAGCTTCGACTGGCGCTGGAGAGCCTTGGTGGACATCTGGGTGCGCGGCGCCGGCGAAGGTGACGGAAATGTTTCACGTGAAACAAGTTGTTTCGTCATGGGAAAGCCACCTTCCCACGCGATCTGATAATGCCGATATGGGAAAATGATCAGGCTTTCCCACAGGAAACTTGCTATGACCTTTGCACACAGACCCGCTGCCGCACTGATGCTGGCCCTGCTGGCGTCCTCGATTTCTCTCCCTGCCTTTGCCCAGCATGGTGGCGGCGGAGGTGGCGGGCATGGCGGTGGTGGAGGCGGTGGCTTCCATGGCGGCGGTGGCATGGGTGGTGGCGGTTTCCATGGAGGGGGCCCCGGCGGCATGGGCGGCGGCGGATTCCGTGGTGATCCCGGTGGTGGCTGGGGAGGCGGTTATGGCGGCGGACGTCCTGGCTGGGGTTTCCGTGGCGGCGGCTGGGGCGGTGGCTGGGGTGGCCCGCGCTTTGGTGGCTGGGGTTATCCGGGCTGGGGTGGCTGGAACGGTTGGGGCGGTCCCGGCTGGTTCGGTTATGGCTGGGGCATGCCGGGCTGGGGCGGTGGCTGGGGCTGGGGCGGATGGGGCCTTGGTGTCGGTCTTGGCATGGCGGCCGGAATGGCTGTGGCCTCGCCTTATGGCTATGGCGGCTACAGCGGTTATGGATATGCGCCGGGCTATGCTCCCGGTTATTACGCCGCACCGTCCTATTCTGGGGTGCCGCCCTACATCTGGGGATACTGATCGAAAAAAGCCGCCGGAGTCCGGGACTTCGGCGGCTTTTTCATATCCGGAGCTTTGACGTTCCGGTCAGTCCGTCACGAAATCCTTCGCGTGATAACCCTGCGCAAAGAGATGCGCGCGCAGGCTGGCGAAGTTGATCTGCGTGGAAATGATGCGGCGGACATTGGGTTTGGCATGGAAGGCCAGACCAAGCCCGGCGCTGGCGAGCATCGGAATGTCGTTGGCGCCATCGCCGGTCGTCAGGGCAGCACGAAGCTGCACGCCGCGCTCTGCGGTCAGGCGTTCGAGGTGGTCACGCTTGGCGTCGGGGCCGAGGATCGGGCCGGCGAGGCGGCCGGTGATTTTGCCGTCCTCGATTTCCAGCGCATTGCCGTAATTTTCATCGAAGCCGCAGAGTTCGGCCACGCGCTGGGTGAACCATGTGAACCCGCCCGATACGAGGGCCGTGCGGCCGTTGTGTTTGCGCATGGTCTGCACGAGTTCGCGTGCGCCTTCCGTCAGGGTGACGGAGGCCCAGACGTCTTCAAGGACGGATGCCGGTTTTCCGGCCAGAAGGGCCACGCGCTCCTCAAGTGCGGTTTCGAAATCCAGCTCACCGTTCATCGAGGCGCGGGTGATGGCGGCGACGTCTTCGCCACAGCCCAGCAAGTCCGCCAGTTCGTCGAGCGTTTCGCCCGTGACGATGGTGCTGTCCATGTCGGCGACGAGGACGGCCCGGCGTCGGCCGCGCGTTTTCAGAAGCAGGGCATCGACGCGATAGGGCGCGAGGGTTGCGCGGATGGTGGCGGCGCTGGCCGAGCCGGGACGCGGCGGCGGGCAGGGAATATCCACCGCTTCGCCCGGGGACAGGACGATGGGCGCATTGCCTTTGACGAGCGTCCGGGCCACGTCGATGGCCTCGGGTTTGAGGGGGCCGGATTTCCGGTCAGCGATAAGGGTCAGGACGGCAGGAAGGGACATGGGATCTCGTAACGGTCCGGCACGTGTGGCAGGAGGGGGGAATGAACGCCCCGAAGACTGTGACTGTTAAGACTGCGCTCATTGTGGCTGGCCCGACGTGCTCCGGCAAGTCGGCACTGGCGCTCGACCTTGCCCGATGCTTTGAGGGCACGGTCATCAATGCGGATTCCATGCAGGTCTATCGTGATCTGCACATTCTGACGGCCCGGCCCCACGCGGCTGACGAAGCTGCTGTGCCGCATAGGCTTTACGGCGTTCTGGACGCGGCCGTGCCGGGGAGTGTGGCCTGGTGGCGGTCCGAGGCGCTGCGGGAAATGGATGTGGCCTGGGCCGAGGAGCGCATGCCGATCCTGTGTGGCGGGACGGGCATGTATCTGCGGGCGCTGACGGATGGTCTGGTGGAAGTGCCGGACCCGGGAGATGCGGCGCGGTCTGAAGCGCGGGGTTTGGCGGAGGAAATCGGGCCGGAGGCGCTGCATGCGCGGCTGATGCAGGTTGATCCGGAAACGGCATCGGGCCTGCGTCCGAACGATACGCAGCGGATTTCGCGGGCCTGGGAGGTCTGGACGGGGACGGGGCATGGGCTGGCCTGGTGGCGGTCTCAGCCGGGTCTGCCGCCTGCTTCGTGCCGGTTTGTGTCCGTGCAGCTTGATCCCGAGCGGGAGGGGCTGCGCCGGGCGATCGATTCCAGATTCGGGCAGATGCTGGAGGCCGGGGCTCTTGAAGAAGTGTCCGCTCTGCTGGAGCGGGGGCTCGATCCGGTTCTGCCTGCCATGCGTGCGCATGGGGTACCCGAGCTGGCGGCCGTTCTGCGGGGGGAGGTCCCGCTTGAGGAAGCGCGGAAATCCGCCGTCCTTGCCATCGGGCGCTATACGCGGCGGCAGGCGACCTGGTTCCGGCATCATGCGCTGGGAAAGGGTGATGACGGGATGATTTCGTTGCGCAGATACACCCATTCTGCGCAAGAATCGGAAAGTCAGTATGAAAAAATAGAGAACTTTATATCTGAACGAGTTGACGCCGCTGCGCGGGCGTCCTAAATCCCGCCGCTCATACCTTGGGAGGAAACGGTGACGGCTGCTGAAAGAGACGCAGGAACAGGCAATGAGGCGCTGAATGGCGCGGAGGTGCTTCTGCGCGTTCTCGATGAAGAGGGTGTGGAGGTCATATTCGGATATCCGGGTGGTGCTGTCCTTCCGATTTACGATGCTCTCTTCAAGCAGGACCGTATCCGCCACGTTCTTGTCCGCCATGAGCAGGCTGCCGTTCACGCTGCCGAGGCCTATGCGCGTTCGACGGGCAAGGTCGGTGTGGTGCTGGTGACGTCGGGTCCGGGTGCGACCAATGCCGTGACCGGGCTGGTGGATGCGCTGATGGATTCCATCCCGCTTGTCTGCCTGTCGGGTCAGGTGCCGACCAAGCTGATCGGCAATGATGCGTTCCAGGAAGCTGATACGACGGGCATCACGCGCCCTGCGACCAAGCACAATTATCTCGTGCGGGAGCCGGGAACGCTGGCACAGACCGTGCGTGAGGCGTTCGAGGTTGCGCGTTCGGGCCGTCCGGGGCCGGTTCTGGTGGATCTGCCCAAGGATATTACGGTTGGCAAGGCACCGCTGACGAAGCCTGCGCTGTCGCGGCTGCAGCGTCTGAGCCATCAGGGCGGTCCGGATGCGGAGGCGATCGCGCGGACCGTCGAGGCGATGAAGACGGCCAAGCGCCCGCTTTTCTATACGGGCGGTGGCATCATCAATTCCGGGCCGGAAGCGTCAGAGCTGCTGCGTCGTCTGGCGCGCAAGACCGGTTTCCCGGTGACGTCCACACTGATGGGGCTGGGCGCGTTTCCGTCTCCCGATCCGCAGTTCCTCGGCATGCTGGGCATGCATGGTTCGGTGGAGGCCAACATGGCTACGCATGGCTGTGATCTGCTGATCGCGCTGGGCTCGCGCTTCGATGACCGCGTGACGGGGCGGGTGGATGCGTTCTCGCCCAATTCGTTCAAGGTGCATGCTGACATCGATCCGAGCCAGATCGACAAGATCGTGCCGGTGGATGTGCGGATTGAAGGCGATGTGCGCGATACGCTCGAAGCACTGCTGGAAGCCTGGGGTGATACGCCGGCGCCGGATCTGTCCACCTGGTGGAACCAGATCGCCTCCTGGCGCAGTGTGGATGGCTTCGGCTTTACGCAGGACATGGACCCGTCGGCCATCATCCGTCCGCAGCATGCTATCCGCCGTCTGTACGTACTAGCCAAGGAGACGGGGCGTGACACGTTCGTGTCCACCGAGGTCGGGCAGCATCAGATGTGGGCGGCGCAGCACTTCCAGTTCGACAAGCCGAACCGCTGGCTGACGTCGGGTGGTCTGGGGACGATGGGTTATGGTCTGCCGGCAGCGGTGGGTGCGCAGGTGGCGCATCCGGATGCACTGGTGATCGATATCGCCGGTGAGGCGTCCACGCTCATGAACATCCAGGAACTGGGGACGATTGCGCAGTATCGCCTGCCGGTGAAGATCTTCATCCTGAACAACCACTATATGGGCATGGTCCGTCAGTGGCAGGAACTGCTTCACGGGTCGCGCTATTCGCAGTCCTACAGCGAGGCGCTGCCGGATTTCGTAAAGCTGGCCGAAGCGTTCCATGCGACCGGAATGCGGGCGACGCATGTGGGTGAGCTGGATGACGTGATCCGCCGGATGCTGGCGCATGATGGGCCGGTTGTGGCCGATATCTGTGTGGCGGAAGGCGAGAACTGCTATCCGATGATCCCGTCGGGGGCGGCGCACAACCAGATGCTGCTGGGTCCGGATCAGGATTCCGAAGCGGCGGGACTGACCGAAGAAGGAAAGATGCTGGTCTGATGACGGAGACTATCCAACATTCGGTCATCTCGGTTCTGATCGAGGACGAGAGTGGCGCGCTGGCCCGCGTGGTGGGCCTGTTTTCCGGCCGTGGCTACAACATCGAGAGCCTGACGGTGGCGCTGGTGGATGCGGAGCAGAAGCTCTCGCGCATCACGGTCCTGACGTCGGGCACGCCGATGGTGATCCGGCAGATCAAGGCGCAGCTCAAGCGCTTGATCCCGGTGCATGATGTCTGCGACCTGACGGAAGAAGGCCCTTATGTGGGGCGTGAGCTTGCGCTGGTGAAGGTCGTCTCGTCCGGTGACCGTCGGACGGAGGCTCTGCGCATTGCGGATTCGTTCCGTGCGCGGCCCGTGGATACGACGGCCATGAGTTTCGTGTTCGAGCTGACGGGGTCTCCCGAGAAGATCGACGCGTTCATCGAGTTGATGCGCCCCCTTGGCCTGGCCGAGGTTTCGCGCACCGGGATTGCCGCCATCGGGCGCGGTCCTTCAGTGTTTCATCTTAAAAAGGAGCCTGTCTGATGCGGGTGTATTACGATCGCGATGCCGATCTGAATCTGATCAAGAGCAAGAAAGTCGCGATCATTGGCTATGGCAGCCAGGGTCACGCACACGCCAACAACCTCAAGGACAGCGGCGTTTCCGACATCGTCATCGGCCTGCGTCCGACCTCCTCCGCCGTGAAGAAGGCTGAGGAAGCCGGTTTCAAGGTGATGGAGCCGGGTGAGGCTGCTGCCTGGGCCGACGTTGTCATGGTCCTGACGCCGGATGAAGGCCAGGGCGCGCTGTACAAGGAAAGCCTTGAGAAGAACCTGAAGCCGGGCGCTGCCCTGGCTTTCGCTCATGGTCTGTCCATCCACTTCCGCATCATCGAAGCCCGTCCGGATCTGGACGTGTTCCTGATCGCGCCGAAGGGCCCGGGCCACACGGTCCGTTCCGAATACCTGCGTGGTGGTGGCGTGCCGTCCCTCGTGGCCGTGGCACAGAACGCTTCGGGCAATGCGCTCGAGATCGCCCTGTCCTACGCTTCCGCAAACGGTGGTGGCCGTGCAGGCATCATCGAGACGACGTTCAAGGAAGAAGTCGAAACCGATCTGTTCGGTGAGCAGGCTGTCCTGTGCGGTGGTCTCGTCGACCTGATCCGCGCCGGCTTCGAGACGCTGGTCGAAGGCGGTTATGCGCCGGAGATGGCCTATTTCGAGTGCCTGCACGAAATGAAGCTGATCGTGGACCTGATCTACGAAGGCGGCATTGCGAACATGAACTACTCCATCTCCAACACCGCCGAATACGGCGAGTATGTCACGGGTCCGCGCATCATCACGCCGGAAACGAAGGCCGAGATGAAGCGCGTTCTGACGGACATCCAGGATGGCACGTTCGTTCGCAACTTCATCCTTGAGAACCAGTCCGGTGGCGTTGGCTTCAAGGCCATCCGCGCCCGCAACGACGCTCACCCGATCGAGAAGACCGGTGAGAAGCTGCGTGCGATGATGCCGTGGATTGCCAAGGGCAAGCTGGTCGACAAGGCCAAGAACTGATCAGACGGATTCGGGGGGTCGGATTCGGCCCTTCGGAACGGGGAAGCCTCGGCTTCTTTCGGGCGTCGGGATTTCCGGGATTCGTTTCCCGGCGATCCGGCGCCCGAACTGTATTTGCCGTGGGATATTCAGGAAAGTTCCGTGTCTCAGCTCTGTGTTCAGGAAAGGGAAAACCCGTTTCTCATGCAGTGGGAACATGGGCCGGCAGAGATATGTGACATATTGGGGAATTACCCCATAAAGTGCTTGCATCGGGGGGAAGGGGCCGCTAACTAGCGCGCTTCCTGGCCCAAGGGGGCAATTTTGCCCAACAGGCTGTCTACTGGTTTGGGGGTACGTGATGAACGCACTTGCTCAACTGGGGATGGTATCGGAACTCCCGAGAGATATCCAGAACGGCGCAGCTCACCTCGTTGAGGAGGAGCGCAAGGATTACTTCATTGAGCGTGATGGCGAGCGTTATGCTGGCAATCACCTGCTGATCGATTTCTGGGACGCCCGGAATCTCGATGATCCCATGCGGATCGATGAAACGCTGTGCGAAGCTGCGGTGGCGGCTGGCGCAACGATCCTGCACAGCCATTTTCACCACTTCACGCCCAATGGTGGCGTGTCCGGCGTGATCGTGCTGGCGGAAAGCCACATCTCGATCCATACGTGGCCGGAACGGAATTATGCGGCTGTGGACGTGTTCATGTGCGGTGCATGTGATCCGAACCTGTCGATCCCGGTGATGCAGCGCCTGTTCCAGGCCGGCCGGATCGAGGTCGATGCCGTGCGGCGTGGCCGCGTGCAGGACAAGGCCGCGAAAGCAGCCTGATCTGATGAAAGGACCGGGCAAAAACCGGTCCTTTTCCAATACAATCCGACAAGGAAACGATGATCCATGGCTGAAACATGGCTCAACGAGACCCTGTACCCGGACTGGGGACAGCGCTTTCTCGTTACGCGTGAGCTCGCACGGGTAAAATCCGACTTCCAGGATGTGGTGGTGTTTGAAAGCTCCAGCCACGGCCGCGTGCTGGTTCTGGACGGTGTCATCCAGATCACCGAGCGTGACGAGTTCGTCTATCAGGAAATGCTGACGCATGTGCCGCTGCTGGCGCATCCCTGTGCGAAGCGCGTGCTGATTATCGGTGCGGGTGACGGTGGCGTCCTGCGTCGCGTCCTGCAGCATGACACGGTCGAGAAGGCTGTCATGGTCGAGATCGACGGTGCGGTGATCGAGCTGTCCAAGCAGTATCTGCCGGACATTGCCGGTGACGCGTGGAACGACCCGCGGGCCGAGGTCATTGTCGGTGACGGCATCGACTATGTTGCCAAGGCGGCTGATGGCTCCTTCGACGTGATCATCGTCGACAGCACTGATCCGATCGGTGTGGGTGAAGTGCTGTTCACGGACGAATTCTACAGCAACTGCGCACGCATCCTTTCGGCTGAAGGGCTGATCGTGAACCAGTGCGGCGTGCCGTTCATGCAGGCTGATGAGCTGTATGAGACGAGCCTGCGTCGCGCGAAGTTCTTCCCGCATGTGGGTGCGTATGTGGCCGCCGTTCCGACCTATGTCGGCGGGTTCATGACGCTGGGTGTGGCCTCCAAGGGGCAGGCGCCGAACACGCAGACGGTCGAGCAGATCCGTACCCGTGCGGAAGCCGCGAAGATCCTGGGGACGACGCGTTACTGGACGCCGGAGATCCATGTCGGATCGTTCAATCTGCCGCCCTATATTGCCGAGCATCTTCCGAAAACCGGAAAATGATCTCGTGCCTGCCCCTTCATTATAAGGGGCAGGCCGCTACAGCTGGCTTTTCAGGCTGCTGTTTATCCGTTCCAGAAGTGTTACGAGAATATCGCGTTCGAGGGGTGTAAACCCCTTGAGTGCTGTGTCGGTCAAGTGTTCCATTATCGGAACGATATTCCGGCTTTTCCGCTGACCGTCCAGTGTTAGCGTGACCAGTGTGCTGCGGCGGTCTGCCGGGTCTGGTTCGCGCTGGATCAGGCCGTCGCGTTCCATCCGGGCGAGAAGCGTCGTCATGCCCGGCTGTTCGATATCCGCAAAATCCGCGAGAGCTTTCTGATTGAGGGTCTTTCCGTCCTGCAAAGCCTGCAGCACGGGGACCTGACCGCTTCGGAGGCCTGTCTTTTTGAGTTCGCGTTCCAGCAGGAGCGTGAAGAGCCTGTTGTTGCGTGTGGTCAGGGCGCTCAGATGCGAAGGGGCGGTCATTCGGATTCCGGGGATCATGTGGATGAAATACATAACATGTTATGTATTTAGAAAATGAAAAACCCGGCTGGCCTTTTCAGGCTGGCCGGGCTGGAAAATCAGGGCGTCATCTTGGCCAGGGGCGCGATGCAGCGGTGCTCGCGATAGAGCGTCCATTCATCGCAGACCTGATTGGGCGGGAAGGTGCAGATGCCGGTTTCGCCGCCGGCAGTCCGAACGTCACCATGGCGACCGCCCTGCTGCGTGCAGTAGACGCTGGCGGGGTTGGGAATGCCGATCAGGCGCTGGCGCGGATTGTGCTGCGGGTGGGAGGCGCAGGCTGAAACCGTGCCGCACAGAAGAGTGATGGTCAGAAGGCGTTTCATGTTTGACAGATGCATTGTTCAGGGGGCTCTCTTCTTCAGGAAGCGGACACTGCGTTCCTTGATCTCCAGATCTTTTACAGCTTTTGCAAACACCCCGAAATGCGGGGTCTTGAGGTGCTCTTCGAAGGCCGCGCGGTCGGTATAGACCTCCACGAGAATGACCGTGTCGGCTTCCGTCTCGGGAGAGAGGACCGTGAAGCTGTGGCAGCCGGATTCGTCGGCTACGGAGCGCTCGCTGTCATAGGCGCAGGCTTCGAGGAACTTCTCATAGGTCGCGGGAGTGGTCTCGAATTCGGCAATGACCGTCAGTTCGCCAGCCATGATGTTCTCCTTTGCGTGTTGCAGGGCAAAAGACACAACGCATGAGCGATCGTAACGATTGCGGAGTTTTTCGGAAACTGGCAGGATCGAACTGACCGACACGGGAGAGACCAGCCGTCAGGCTGGCGCCGAAGGAGCAACCGCCCCGGAAACTCTCAGGCCAAAGGACCGAGGCGGTCAGGACATTCTGGAGAGAGGTGCGCTGGACGCATCCGCCGACGGGATAGCGATCTCAGGCGAAAGGACAGAAGGGGCGACGTTCTTCCGGCTGCGTCAGCATGGAGCCGGGGGCGTCTGCATCTTCACGTCTTGAGATAGAATGGACCGGGCTTTCCCCATGAGC
Organism: Gluconobacter oxydans; assembly: GCF_006539685.1. GTDB lineage: Bacteria > Pseudomonadota > Alphaproteobacteria > Acetobacterales > Acetobacteraceae > Gluconobacter > Gluconobacter oxydans. The sequence continues at coordinate 76,681 of NZ_BJNM01000006.1, read as the reverse complement.
GATTCCCTCCAGCGTACTCCCCTTTATGATCTGAATCTGGAACTTGGCGCGAAGATGGTGCCGTTCGCAGGCTTCGAGATGCCGATCCAGTTCCCGGCCGGGTTGATGACCGAGCATCTGCATACGCGCGAAAAAGCCGGTCTGTTTGACGTGTCTCACATGGGGCAGATCCGCATTGCTGCGAAGAGCGGGGATGTGAAGGACGCGGCTGCGGCTCTGGAGACGCTGGTTCCGGCTGATTTCGTCGGGCTTGCCGCCGGGCGTCAGCGTTACGGGCTGCTGACCAATGAGAAGGGCGGGATCCTGGATGACCTGATGGTCGCCAATATGGGCAAGGACCTGCTGGTCGTCGTCAATGCGGGCTGCAAGGTTCAGGACGCGGACCGGATCGAGAAGGCGCTGTCTGATCGCTGTGTCGTGACGCGCCAGTTCGACCGTGCGCTTATGGCGCTTCAGGGCCCGGCGGCGGAAGCGGCTCTGGCGCCGCTCTGCCCGGCCGTGAAGGACATGCGCTTCATGGATGTGATCGAGACCGAGCTTGCCGGTGTGCCCGTGACGGTCTCGCGCTCTGGCTATACGGGCGAGGACGGATTTGAGATCGGCTGTGCCGGTGCGGATGCCGAAAAGGTCGCACGCGCGATCCTGGCGCAGCCGGATGTGCTGCCGATCGGTCTGGGCGCGCGGGATTCGCTGCGTCTGGAAGCGGGGCTGTGCCTGTATGGCAATGACATTGATGTCACGACCACGCCGGTTGAGGCGTCGCTGGGCTGGGCGATCCAGAAGGCGCGCCGTGAAGGCGGTGTGCGTGAAGGTGGCTATCCGGGTGCGGATGTCGTGCTGAAGCAGACGCGCGATGGCGTGGCGCGCAAGCGCGTCGGGCTGGTTGCAGATGGTCGGGCTCCGGTGCGGGCGGGGGCGAAGCTCTTTGCCGATGCCGAGGGGCAGAAGGAAATCGGGGTGGTCACGTCCGGGGCATTTGGCCCGAGCGTGAAGGCTCCTGTTGCGATGGGATATGTCACGCCGGAGTACGCGGCGGTGGATACGCCCGTCTTTGCGGAACTGCGGGGCAAGTATGTGCCGCTGCATGTGCGGGCGATGCCGTTCGTGGCACCCGGCTTCAAGCGCTGAACTTACAGTCGAACTTCAGATCAGGAAAAAGCAGTAATGACGACCTATTACACGAAGTCCCATGAATGGATCCGCGTTGATGGCGACCAGGCCACTGTCGGCATCACGGCACATGCGTCCGAAGAGTTGGGCGAGCTGGTGTTCGTCGAAGCCAAGGACGAGGGCACGGAAGTTGCCGCCGGTGATGCGGCGGCTGTTGTCGAGTCCGTGAAGGCGGCGTCCGACATCTATGCACCGGTTGCGGGTACGCTGGCCGGCTTCAATGACGCGCTGTCCGATGATCCGACGCTGGTGGGCAAGGATCCGGAAGGTGAGGGCTGGATCTTCCGCATGACGGTTGCCAACCCGGACGACCTCAATGGCCTGCTGACGGCCGAACAGTACAAGAGCCTCTGAGGGGATGCGGGGTCTGCACTGGCAGGCCCCGTTTTTTCTTCAGCCTGCCACTGCTTTCATGAAATGCCAGAGAACCTGCCTGTGACGACCTTGTGGCCTGCCCAGACCGAAGATTTCAGCTCCCGCCATATCGGCCCGCGCCCTTCCGAAATCGGAGAGATGCTGCGTGTCGTAGGGGCTTCCAGCCTTGATGACCTGATCGACAAGACCATTCCGGCCGCCATTCTCGATCGCGGGGATCACGGGATTGGTGCTGCCCTGACCGAACAGGATGCACTGGCGCGTTTGCGGCAGATCGCCTCGCGCAATCAGGTTCTGACGTCCATGATCGGGCAGGGCTATTACGATACGGTCCTGCCGCCGGTCATCCAGCGGAATATCCTGGAAAATCCGGCCTGGTACACGGCTTACACGCCGTATCAGCCCGAGATCAGCCAGGGACGTCTTGAGGCGCTGCTGAACTTCCAGACGCTGGTGGCGGATCTGACGGGGCTCGACATCGCCAATGCGTCTCTGCTGGACGAGGGCACGGCCTGTGCGGAAGCCATGGCGCTGGCGCAGCGCGTGGGCAAGTCGAAGGCGACGGCGTTCTTTGTGGATGCCGATACGCACCCGCAGACGATCGCCGTGATCCGCACGCGGGCCGAGCCGCTGGGCTGGGATGTTGTCGTGGGTGATCCGGAAACGGATCTGGATGCATCCTCTGTGTTCGGGGCGCTGCTGTCCTATCCGGGATCTTCGGGGCAGGTACGGGATCCGCGCAAGGTGATTGCGGCGCTGCATGAAAAGGGTGCGATTGCGGCTCTGGCCTGTGATCCGCTGGCTCTGGTCCTGCTGGAAAGCCCGGGCGCGCTGGGCGCGGATATCGCGATCGGTTCGATGCAGCGTTATGGCGTGCCGATGGGGGCCGGTGGCCCGCATGCGGCATTCATGGCGACGCGCGATGCGTTCAAGCGGCACATGCCGGGGCGTCTGGTCGGCGTGTCGCGCGACAGTGCGGGCAAGCCGGCCTATCGGCTGGCGCTTCAGACGCGCGAGCAGCATATCCGCCGCGAAAAGGCGACGTCCAACATCTGCACGGCGCAGGCCTTGCTGGCGATTATCGCATCCATGTATGCGGTTTATCACGGTCCGGAAGGGCTGAAGGCGATTGCCGCACGCACGCATCGGATGGCGGCAATCCTGTCCGCCGGGCTGAAGACGCTGGGTGCGACGGTCGAGACGGATGTATTCTTCGACACCATCACCGTTCAGGCTGGCGCGTCTGCGCCGCAGGTTCTGGCGCGTGCCGTGGCGTCTGGCATCAATCTGCGTGATGCAGGGGATGGTCGGATCGGCATGTCCTGTGACGAGACCACGACGCCGGAGACGATCCGTGCAGTCTGGGCCGCGTTCGCGGGCGAGGGTGCGGATCTGTCGGCCATCGAGCAGGCGCTGGATGTGGCTGATGCGCTGCCGGAAGGCCTGTCGCGGACGGCACCGCTGCTGACGCATCCGGTGTTCCATGCGCACCGCTCCGAGACGGATCTGCTGCGCTATATGCGCGCGCTGGCCGACAAGGATCTGGCGCTGGATCGGACGATGATCCCGCTGGGCTCCTGCACGATGAAGCTCAATGCGACGGCGGAGATGATCCCCATCACCTGGCCGGAATTCGCGCGGATTCATCCCTTCGCGCCTGCGGATCAGGTTCAAGGTTATACCGAGCTGTTCGCCTATCTGGAGCGTACGCTCTGCGCCATTTCGGGCTATGACGCCGTCTCGCTTCAGCCGAATTCCGGCGCGCAGGGCGAATATGCCGGGCTTCTGGCCATTCGTGGCTATCACCGCGCGCGTGGGGACGAGAACCGGGATGTGTGCCTGATTCCGGCCTCCGCACACGGGACCAATCCGGCGTCGGCCCAGATGGCCGGAATGCGGGTTGTCGTCGTGGCCTGCGACGAGAACGGCAATGTCGATGTCGAGGATCTGAAGGCCAAGATCGCGCAGCATGACGGGCGTGTGGCGGCCATCATGATTACGTATCCGTCCACGCATGGCGTGTTCGAGGAACGGATCGTCGAGATCTGCGAATTGGTTCATGCCGCGGGCGGGCAGGTCTATCTGGATGGCGCGAACCTCAATGCGCAGGTCGGACTGGCGCGGCCGGGTCTGTATGGCGCGGATGTCTCGCATTTCAACCTGCACAAGACGTTCTGCATTCCGCATGGCGGCGGCGGGCCGGGCATGGGACCGATCGGTGTGGGCAAGCACCTCGCGCCGTATCTGCCGGGACGGCATGGCATTGCGGTGTCTGCGGCGCCTTTTGGATCGGCGTCCATTCTGCCGATTTCTGCCGCTTACATCATGATGATGGGCGATGAAGGGCTGCGTCAGGCGACGACGATGGCGATCCTGAATGCGAACTACATCGCCTCGCGTCTGGAAGGGCATTATCCGGTTCTGTATCGCGGCACGAACGGCTTTACGGCGCATGAATGCATCGTGGATCTGCGGTCGCTGAAGGATGCAGTCGGTGTGACAGTGGACGATATTGCCAAGCGTTTGATCGATCACGGGTTCCATGCGCCAACGGTCAGCTTCCCGGTGGCGGGGACGTTCATGATCGAGCCGACGGAATCCGAAGGCAAGGGTGAGCTGGACCGCTTCTGCGATGCGATGATCGCCATCCGTGCGGAAATTGCCGAGGTCGAAGCCGGGCGCGTCGGGATGGAAGACAGCCCGCTGCGCTTTGCGCCGCATACGACGGCGGATCTGGCGGGGGACTGGGAGCGTTCCTACAGCCGTGAGGCCGGGTGCTTCCCCGGTGGTGTGGATACGGCGAAATACTGGTCGCCGGTCGGGCGTCTGGACAATGCCTGGGGGGACCGGAATCTTGTCTGTTCCTGCCCGGATATTTCGACCTACGTCGAAGGCTGAACGGGTTTTCCAGTCCGGTGTTTTGGCAAGGGCGTCTTCCTTCGGGGAGGCGCCTTTCTGCTGTCCGGTCCTTTCGGGTCGGATACCCGGCATGGGTTCTTTATCACAAAGGGGTGTGGTATGGTTTCACGTGAAACGCTGCCCTCCGCCTGAAGAGGCTTTAGGGCAGCTTCATTGTTGATGAGGAGTTCCATCATGAGCCAGACGGTTCACATCACGGCCGTTGTCACGGTTCCCGCTGAACATGCGGCAGCGGCAGAGGCGGCTTTTGCGGCCTGTGTCGTGGCATCTCGTAAGGAAGAGGCCTGCCGCCACTATGTGATCAGCAAGGATATCGAGAAGGCCGGGCGGTTCGTGGCCAACGAGGTCTGGGCTTCGGAAGCCGGTTTTGAGGCCCATCTGGCCGCCCCGCATTTCAAGGTTCTGGGGGATGCCCTTGCCAAGTGTGGCGCTCAGGCCGAGATCATGAAGGTTCAGCCGCTGGACGAAGCTGCCGACGCAGCCTGAAAAAGCGGTTTGCTTTTTTGCTGGAATATGTCCCACTCGGAGATCGACTGCTTTGCGGAGCAGCCTCTGGAAGACAGGAGAATTTCAGATGGTTTCGATGGTGACGTTCAAGGTTGACGGGATGTCGTGCAACGGATGCTCGGGCAAGCTGCAGTCCGCGCTGTCCAGTGTTCCGGGCGTATCGTCCGCGCAGGTGACGCTCGATCCGGCCCAGGCTGCCATTCAGTATGATGAGCAGAAGGTGACGCCGGTGGCGCTGCGGCATGTGGTGGAAGACGTCGGGTTCGACGTGATCGCCTGAAGCGTACCTGAAAGGCCTGTCACCTAGCGATGGTAATGGGGCAGGCCGATTCCTTTGATGAGTGCTGCGGCACGCAGGCTGAAGCCGGCCAGGACGGCGATGGCTGCTGCGAGCGTGGTGTTCAGGCCCAGGGCTGTCAGGGAGACATAGGTTCCTGACGCCAGGGCGACAGCCGTGACATAGAGTTCCGGCCGGATGATGATGGATGGCACACCTGCCAGCACATCCCGGAAAATACCGCCCATGCAGGCGCTGACAATTCCCATGAGAGCTGCGGGGATCAGCGGGATGCCGTAAGCCAGCGCCTTGGCTGAGCCGAACACGCCATAGGCTGCGATCCCGAGGCCGTCGAACCATTCCACCGCGCGGGCCGGCCAGAAGCGGGCCGGTGTGAACCAGACGGCAATGGCGGACAGCAGGCAGGCAGCAATCGGGACGGAGGTGTGCATCCAGAAGACGGGCGCGCCGATCAGCAGATCCCGCACGGTGCCGCCGCCGACGCCTGTGATGGCGGCGAAGAACATGAAGGTCACGATGGTCAGGCGTGCGCGTGCGGCTTCGATCGCGCCCGAAATGGCGAAGACGACCGTGCCGGCAATGTCGAGGATCGGCAGGGCGGATGAGGAGAAGGCCTGAAGGGCGGGAGGGATCATCGGGCCGTCTTGAAGTGGTGTGTTGAAAACAGAAAAGCCCGGCACGAAGGCCGGGCTTTCCGTAGAGGTGATGTTCTGCCCCGGATCAGACCGAGTAGTACATCTCGAACTCTGCCGGATGCGGCGTGTGTTCGAACTTGTAGACTTCCGGCCACTTGATGTCGATGTAGCTTTCGATCTGGTCCTTGGTGAAGACGCCGCCTTCGAGCAGGAAGGCATGGTCTTCCTTGAGGGCTTCGAGAGCTTCACGGAGCGAGCCGCAGACCGTCGGGATCTGGGCCAGCTCTTCCTTCGGCAGCTCGTACAGATCCTTGTCCATGGCGTCGCCCGGGTGGATCTTGTTGCGGATGCCATCAAGGCCGGCCATCAGCATGGCGGCGAAGGCGAGGTACGGGTTGGCGGTCGGGTCCGGGAAGCGGACTTCAACGCGCTTGGCCTTCGGGTTGGTCGCATGCGGGATACGGCAGGAGGCCGAACGGTTCGCGGCGGAGTAAGCCAGAAGCACGGGGGCTTCGAAGCCCGGGATCAGGCGCTTGTAGGAGTTGGTGGACGGGTTCGTGAAGGCGTTCAGGGCCTTCGCGTGCTTGATGATGCCACCGATATAGTACAGCGCCTCATCGGACAGGTCGGCATACTTGTCGCCAGCGAAGGTCGGCTTGCCGTCCTTCCAGATGGACTGATGGACATGCATGCCCGAACCGTTGTCGCCCGAAATCGGCTTCGGCATGAACGTGGCCGTCTTGCCGTAGGAATGGGCGACGTTGTGCACGCAGTACTTATAGATCTGCATGAAGTCGGCGGACTTCACGAGCGTGTCGAACTTCGTGCCGAGCTCGTGCTGCGACTGTGCGACTTCGTGGTGATGCTTCTCGATCGGCAGGCCCATTTCGCCCATCGTGGAGAGCATTTCGGCGCGCAGGTCGTTTTCGCTGTCCACGGGCGGGACCGGGAAGTAACCACCCTTGACGACAGGGCGGTGGCCCATGTTGCCTTCCGGATAGGCCTTCAGGGACGCACCCGGGCCTTCGATGCTGTCGAGCTGGTACATGCCGAAGTTCGGGCCTGTACCGAACTGCACGTTGTCGAAGATGAAGAATTCGGCTTCCGGACCGAAGAACGCCGTGTCACCGAAGCCGGCATCCTTGAGGTAGGCTTCTGCGAGCTTGGCGGTCGAGCGCGGGTCGCGGTTGTAGAAGTTGCCCGTCTTCGGATCGATGATGTCGCAGAACAGGATCAGCTGCGGCTTGGCGGAGAACGGGTCCATGACGGCCGTTTCCGGATCCGGAAGCAGGACCATGTCGGACTCGTTGATGGCCTTCCAGCCCTGGATGGACGAGCCGTCGAACATGAAGCCTTCGACGAAGGTATCGTCTTCGATGGTCGAGACCGTCTGGGTCGTGTGGTGCCACTTGCCCTTGGGGTCCGTAAAGCGCAGATCGACGAATTCCGCCGCGTGCTCCTGGATCATCTCGAAGACGCGGGCAACGGCCTGCGGGTTCGGGGCGGGCGGCTTGCCAGCTGCTGCGGGAGCAGCCTTGGGGGCTGCAGCCTTCGAGGTACGGCGCGCGGGAGCGGCCTTCGGTTTCACGGTAGAGGAAGTGGGGGCTTTCTTGGCCATCGATCTGTCGCCTTGCATCGTGTAAACGGCTGCAAAACGATTAAGCGACAAATGCCCGTCTGTCGAGTATGGGAAATTACGCCATTTGGCGGATTTATGATTGAATCTTTCGGAAGCGAACCGGAGTTTTCCACATCTGGTCCGGAACTTGCATGCAAAGAGGGCAGCGAGACTCTTTTTGGGAAATATCCTCATGATGCCTGCTTCCTCATCTCCGGACGGTCTGAAAGACAGCGATCTGCTTTCCCTGCCGCTTGAACGCTACCTGCACGAATTCCGGGGCGGCCTGCTCAGCCTGCCTGAGAGTGAGCGGGATGTGATTGTCGCTGAAGTGCGGGCCCAGGTCGCGGCGCAGGCTCGGTTGGGGGAAGGGGCGGCACTGGCGCTCCTGGAAAGACTGGGAAAGCCGGACAGGCTCGCCGCACGTTTTACGATCCGCCATGAGTTGTCCGTTGGTGTGCAGCAGTCGAATCCCTTTGGTCTGTTCTGGGTTCTTCTGCGGCTGGCGGCGGGGAGTCTGCTGGCGTTTGTGGGCGGATTTGTCGTGATTGCGCTTGGGCTGACGGGGCTTCTTCTGGCAGCGATGCCCGTGCTGCGGCTCTTTGTTCCGCAGGATATTTTCGTGGTGGACGACAACCCGTTCTCGATCACTGTCACGACGGATGGTGTGCCCGGGAATGGCATCCCGCTTTCCTGGGGATATGCGATCCTCTGCTGCGGTATCGGAATCGTCCTCGTCGTGCTGGCGATGCTTCTTTTGCGGGGGCTGGGGCAGCTGCTGTTGCGGGACATGCGCCGCAAAACGCAGGGGCTGGACTGAGGGGCGGGAGACGGGATTTCCGTTATGGAACGGAAGGGGAGTGCGAAAGGCTTTTCAGCGCTCCTTCAGCCTGCGATGGTGCAGGGCTTTCTGTTTTCCGTCAGTTCTGGAATCCGTTGATGAAAACGCCCAATCAGTATCTTGCGAGCCTTCCGACAACCATCTTCACGATTATGTCACAGCTTGCCGTGAAGCATGGGGCGATCAATCTCGGGCAGGGGTTTCCGGATACGGAGGGGCCGCAGGACATCATTCAGGTCGCGGCGGATGCGCTGCGCGACGGACGTAACCAGTATGCGCCGCTGACGGGCCTGCCGGAACTGCGGGAGGCCGTGGCGGCGTCCAACCGGCGTTTTTATGGGCTTGAGGTCGATCCTGCGACGGAAGTTGTCGTGACGTCTGGCGCGACGGAGGCACTGGCGGCGTGTCTGATGGCGGTCGTGGAACCGGGGGATGAGGTGGTGGTGATCGAGCCTCTTTATGACACCTATCTGCCGGCTCTGAAGCTTCTGGGGGCGGTGCCACGTTGTGTGCGGCTTGCGCCGCCGCACTGGTCCGTACCGGAGGCGGAGCTTCGGGCTGCGTTTGGTCCGAAGACCAAGGCGATCATGCTCAATTCGCCGATGAACCCGTCCGGGAAGGTGTTTGTCCGCGAGGAGCTTGAGCTGATTGCGGATCTGGTGCGGGAGCATGATGTCTATGCGATCTGCGATGAGGTTTACGAGCATCTGACGTTTCACGTGAAACACATCCCGCTGATGACGCTGCCGGGGATGCGCGAGCGGTGCATGCGGATCGGAAGTGCGGGCAAGAGCTTTTCCCTGACGGGATGGAAAGTCGGCTATGTGACGGCACCGGCGGCGCTGGCGTCCGTGGTGGCGAAGGCGCATCAGGTTCTGGTTTTCGCGACTGCGCCGAACCTTCAGCGGGCCGTGGCTTACGGGCTGAACAAGGATGACGGCTATTACGAAGGGCTGTCGGCGCAGATGGAAACACAGCGGGATCTGCTGCGGGATGGTCTGCACCGGCTGGGGTTTGAGACGCTGCCAGCGGATGGCAGTTACTTCATCGTGGCGGATATTTCGCGTCATGCAGCCGGGCGGGGCGATGTTGAATTTGCGCGCTGGCTGGTGGAACATGCGGGTGTGGCCACAATCCCGGTTTCGGCTTTCTATGACCCGCAGGGGGATGCCCCACCGCAGAATCTGATCCGGTTTGCGTTCTGCAAAAAGCCGGAGATCCTGCGGGAGGCCTTGAAACGGCTGGAAAAGGCCCTTTCTTAAAAGCCCTGTGTTGTGATCCGCTCTGTGTTCAATCTGTCTGCCGGAAAAGCCGGTCTGTTCTGTCTGGAGATTTCTCATGTCTGTTGCTGCTGATGCTCTGGGCGCTCTTGCGACGACCGATGCCCTGTTTTTCGGGCGGCCTGATTCAAAGCTGACCCGTGACGATGCCCGGGCGCTCGTCAATCAGGGGCTTGATGGCGTGGATGACGGCGAACTGTTCCTGGAATACCGGGAGAACGAAAGCATCAGCCTGGATGACGGGACGATCCGTTCGGCGAGCTTCAATACGTCTTCGGGGTTCGGGCTGCGGGCTGTTCTGGGGACGGAGACGGCTTTTGCGCATGCGGACGATATCAGCCGGGATGCTCTGGAGCGGGCTGTCAGTACGGTGGGTGCCGTGCGGCAGGGACGCAGCGGCATCATGGCGCCGGGACCGCAGGCGACGAACCGGCGGCTTTATGGCGACTCCCGCCCGCTTGAAGGAACGGATTTTGCAGCACGTGCGGCGGTTCTGAGCGAGATCGATGCCTATGCGCGGGGTCTGGATTCCCGGGTGGTGCAGGTCAGTGCCGTACTGAGTTCCGAATGGCAGGCCGTGCAGATCATGCGGCGCGCGGACTCCGGCGGCGATGTGGCGGACCTGCGGCCGCTGGTGCGCATGAACGTGTCTGTCGTCGTGGAAAAGGACGGTCAGCGTGAGAGCGGAAGCTGTGGTCTGGGAGGGCGCTATGAACTGGACCGGCTGCTGGCGCCGGAAACGTGGCGCGATGCCGTCGACAAGGCCCTGAAACAGGCTCTGATCACGCTGGAAGCCGCACCGGCGCCCGCAGGGGAAATGGATGTGGTGCTTGGTCCGGGATGGCCGGGCATTTTGCTGCATGAGGCTGTCGGGCACGGGCTGGAAGGCGATTTCAACCGCAAGGGGACCTCGTCCTTCTCGGGGATGATCGGCAAGCGTGTGGCGTCTCCAGGCGTGACTGTGGTCGATGATGGAACGCTTCCGGAGCGTCGTGGCTCGCTGAGTGTTGATGATGAAGGAACGCCGACGTCCCGGACCGTTCTGATCGAGGACGGAATTCTGACCGGATACCTTCAGGACCGGCTGAATGCCCGTCTGATGGGCACGAAATCCACCGGGAACGGACGCCGGGAATCCTATGCACATGCTCCGATGCCGCGCATGACCAATACGCTCATGCTGGAAGGAAGCGCGACCACCGATGAGATGATCCGCTCGATGAAGCGCGGGCTTTATGCCGTGAACTTCGGCGGCGGCCAGGTGGATATCACGTCGGGCAAGTTCGTGTTTGCGGCTTCGGAAGCCTATCTGGTCGAGGACGGGAAAATCATCCGTCCGGTCAAGGGGGCTACGCTGATCGGCAATGGGGCGGACGCGATGAACCAGATTTCCATGATCGGATCCGATGTGGCGCTGGATCCTGGCATCGGAACCTGCGGCAAGGCCGGTCAGGGCGTGCCGGTAGGCGTCGGGCAGCCGACCCTGAAGATTTCGGGTCTGACGGTGGGTGGTACGGCCTGATCCGGGAACGCCGGGCCGTTCGAGAGACGAAAGCTATTCGTGATGGGTCATAATTACGCCAAACCCCTGACGGCTGAAGCCCGAATGGAGCGGGTTTTCTCCCGTCTACCTTCGGATTGGGCTGTGAAAATGGAGCGTCAGCCGGGAACGGGATGGTCGGTCTGGATGCAGCGCCCGGATGGGACGCTGCATCAGGAGACGCGGGATACGCTGCTCGAAGCGCTGGAAGATGTGTGGCGCGCCCTGAGATAGGCCGTTTTCAAAAGCTGTTATGCGTCGCGAGCATGAAGAAGATCCTGTTGACGGCCGGGTAGACCAGAAACTGGATCAGCAGCAGGACGACCATTGGCGCAAAATCCATGCCGCCCGTATTGGGAAGGATGTTGCGGATCGGAGCCATGACAGGTTCGACGATCCGGGCCAGCGTGTTGAAAATGGAATAGAAAAACCGGTTGCGGATATCCAGGATCCCGAAACCCAGCAGCATCGACAGGATGCAGTACGCCAGCAGAATCCACACAAAAGCCTGGATCAGCATCAGGATAATGGCATGCAGGGCAACCATATAAAACCTCGTCGAATGTCGGGAAGGGCAGCCGAAAGGCTGGTTGAGGAACGCTTGTAGCCATAGCGATAGCACAGAACAACGTCTTGCGTGCAGGGCTGCTTGACAGCCTGCGAGAAGAAGAGAACTATTGCTCTGCCGTGGGGCTGTAGCTCAGATGGAAGAGCGCCTCGTTCGCAATGAGGAGGTCAGGGGTTCGATTCCCCTCAGCTCCACCATGGTGGCCTTATTTTCCTTGATAATAGCCATTTCTTGAAAAAATACCTCTTCTGACCCACGTTAAAACCCATGTTTAATGCTGGGTTTTCGGGGGACGCCCGGGGATGTCGGGGGACGGAGTTTTCAGAAGCATTCTAATCCCCAGAGACTGACTAGAAGCCCTGCCGAACACAGCCTCAATTAGTCCTTCCTCCCTGTTGTGACTTCGTAACCCACTGAATTCAGCAAGTGTCCTGTATCGATCAGGGGCTTGGATGCTGTCGTCATGTTCACCGTAGAGAGTTTTCCGCTCTTTTTTGTGGATCTAAGGCGATTTTCCATTGTGGATTCGGCAAGGGGCGGAGACTGAAGCGTTCTGATCTGTTCCTGAAGCTGGGCTACAATTTGCTCTGCAGCCATCGCCAGAGCCTTTTCTGGATCACCACGGGTCTGCTTGAGGCATGCGGCAACAAGTGCACCCCATGCGGCCTGATTTTTCGCGATGGTCTGACGCATGAAGGGCCGGGGAGGAATACGATCCGTTCCGAATTCATTGAAGGCGGCTACCGCAGCAACTGGTGTACCGTCCGGGTAAGGATTTCCAGCAGAGCTACCATTGCTGTGGGGATATGTGGCGCCTTCAAAAAAACCAACGTTCAGGTGAGGAAGCTCTTTGGTTTTGGCCAAGACACGGTTCAGTAACTGCTCCATGAGACCTGCGGATGCGGCTTTTGCTGCGCCTTCCAGTTTTTTCTGAAGGCGATCCAGGCCCCGGATGAATGATTTCGCCATGAGCTTAGCTCCTGCGCCGTGGAGTTGCCCCGTGAAGGGGAGAGTCTTCCTCAACAGGCTGGAGCGAGGCGGGAGCCCGATCCATGCCAAGGGACTGAGCGTTTTTCTGTTGGCAGACATTGCGGAACATTGCTCTGGCAGCATCAAAGGGCGCTTCATCCACAGCGACCCCCATTATTCTCAGGCCAGCGCAATAAAGCCCGGCCGGCGTGCCGTAGTTCAGAACGTCACGCCCAAGGAGCGGTCGTAGCTCTTCGACAGCACGCCGGTAATCGCGCATTCCAAGGCAGGCACGGATTGCTGCATCCTGGGCAATGGCTTGATCGCCCAGAACGATCTCTTTAGCCCGCTCATATTCGTCGGGGGTCAAATCATCTTCCAGAAGCCCCAGGAGCGCGGTCGTACGGAGAGCCAGTTCAGGGGAATCTTTCCCTTCGGATCCTCTCATAGATACACAGGTTTCAATGGCATCCCGGATCTCTGACGCATGTTCTGTGGACATCCGTGGATGCAGAAATTTCTCAAGCGTATCGCGTGTTGCCTGTTTCATTGATCGTCTCTTTATTTATTTGCGGGGAGAGAGGTGCGGCGGAAGATGAAGGGTCTTCCACCGTCTTGCCATCGCGGGGCTGAGCATGAAGGCCCCCATGGCTCGTTGGTGTTTATGACCGCCACTTACCAACTTGGCGGATCGTTTTACTTGGCAGAGAACAGGCTACGCTTTGGCTTCGTGACCTTGGTTTCTATGGGCATGGGCTTTGAGGCATCAGCGCCTGGAAGCAACGTCTGAGCATCACTGGAAAGACCGGAAAAAGCCTTTGTCCAAGATGTAAGAATTTCTTGGTCGGCCGACTGTCTCATGCGAAGCGCCGCCTTGCGATCGCCATCATTTGCAGGATCGAATTTGCGATCAGTATGGTGATAAAAACCAGCATCTGACAGCGTGCCTATAACGGCATAATAGGTAGTCAATTCCTGTTCGTGCTGACGCATTTTTTCGACCAGAGAAGCCCATTCAGGGCTGTCCTGAATGACACGTGCTGCAGCCTGTATGGTTGCGGTTTTGGCAAACCCTAGTGTCGCCTCAGCATCAGGCACACGAGAGCTCAACTCAGTCATTGTCCGCTCTGCTGCTTCCAGTTCATCCCGTGCTGCCGCCAGTGCATAGCGCTGCTCACTGGCCTTGGAGAGCACGGGAGGACGACCTTCCCGGGCTGCGGCAATCAATTCGTCAGGGTCAGTCTCGCGGGCTTTTGCAAGGGCCTCTTCAGCCGCGGTAATAGCGTCCCTGCATTCCCGGCAACGTGTTCGCGCCGTATCCCTAGCAGCCCGGGTGGCTCTCTGCTCCTCACGGGCGGCATGTTCTGCGGCTATGCTGTCAGCAAGGTACTGGCGTGCGTTTTCCATTATCTTTCCCTCAAGCTTTACGATTGGGAGAGGCACCAAACAGCGGACTGTCAGATGCGGCGTCATGGGCCAGGGAGGAGCGTGGGCTCAGACGGCTGGTCTGATGAACCTTTCCTGCCATATCCATCATGGCTTCCAGACCACTTGGCGAGACGCCACGGGCATCAAAGCCGAGCGTCTGCAAGGCGTCGCGGTAAAGTTGGGCTGCACTTGTCGCCTGAAGTGCTGCATCCATCCCAAGAATGGGGGCTACACGCTGACGTGCGGTTTCAATGCGTTGACTGCGGTCTCGCTCTGCACGGATGGCCGCATTTATCTGCCTGTCGATCACAGGGCATAACTCCGATTTCTGTAGGGGGATTGGGATTTGTATCCCGCGAAGCTGGGCATCCGGCGTGCGGAGGCCTGCACGAGCACACCAGCAATCGAGTTCACAAGATCGTCGTGACTGCCTGGAGCATGATCGACAGAGTCTTTGCCGCTACGAGCAGTACGACGCTCAAGGCCACAAAATTGACGTTCGATCTGCTTGAGATCGAGCAGTTCAACTTTGCCTGCGTTCAGCTTAGGCAGCGCTTCGAGATAAAGCCCTGAACGGTCCTTATCGCTGAGGGTATAGTTGATGCCGTGTGCCCGGAACCGTTCGCGAGGGTACTCGCCACCATAGCGGTCCCCCGTGACCGTCTTCAGGCCATAGGACCTGATGGTGTCAGCCAGTTCCTTGGTTGCAGCATCGGGGCTGAAGGGTGGCTTGATTTCACGGACGCAATCAAGGACCGTGATGCCTCCTTCATCATGAGCGATGGCAAGCGTGAAGCTATCGCCTGATCCGCCTGAAGGGTCGCAAAATGCCCGGTAGAGATTGCCTGAAATGAACGGCAGTTCGTACCGGTCGGGCACTGTGCAGGCCTGAATGACTTCAGGGGTAATGAAGGAAGCAATGTCGTTACGGAATTCGCCACCGTATTCGGCAGCAGCACCAGCAGGATCGTCGTCATACGCTTCCTGAACGATCGCAGGATCCAGAGCAGGGTTCATTTCCATGCTTGAGCCACGCCATACTAGGACGCGGGCATCGTTCTGTGCCCAATGCTTCCGGAAAGTCTTGTAGAGGACGCCACGCTTGGCATAAGGCGACGAGGCAAGCAGAAGCATTGCACTCGGGATGGTGCTCAGGCCCGGCCGAATGGCTTTGATGATTTCCTCATCAGGATTGGCGCTTGCTTCGTCTGAACGCCAGAACGCTGTCTCATCTGCAAGAACTGCTGCAAATGTATAGCCGCGGGTGACGCGGAAACTGGCTGTTGCAATTTCAATGATGACCCGGTTCGAGAGCGTGATTGTCTCGTTGGTCTCGTCCTGCACCATATTGGCCAGCATTGGCACGGAGGCCAGTGTACCCGAAATGTAGCGGAAGATGGTGCGGGCCTGCTTGCGGTCAGAGGCGATGACAGCAACGGTCGCCATTTCACCAGGGGCGAGATAGGGCGCGTAATCTCGGAACGTCGCCAGATAGGTCGCAATCAGGCCAAGAATACGACTTTTGCCAGCACGGCGTCCGCATATCAGTGTTGCTTCTTTGAATGGGTCTGTAGGCGCTTCCGTCCGGCCCGTGTGCTGCTGATAAAAGGGAAGATCCTGCTCATCCATGGGAAGTGCAAAGAGTGCCTTGAGGAAAGCTTTCCACGCGGCCCATGTGTCACCCTGGAAATGAGAACCGAACAGATTGTCATCCGTCATCGCGTCGATGATGTTCATGCCACCCGTCCGTTCAGATAGGCATCCAGAGAGGGTGCGCTTGCTGCGGTGCCTTCAATTCCCAATTGGCGCATGGTGCGCGTAAGGGTGTTGGCCCATGCCAGATACTGGCGGGCATCTCGTTCAGCCGGAGCGCCTCCTTCCATCATTTTGCGGTCCATCATGGTGACATGGAGCGTCATCCAAGCCGCGCGTTCGATGAGGGCTTTCTGGGTTGCGGAAGGCTTTCCACCGACGTGTTCAATGAGATCAGAGCGTACTCTTTTGAGCAGGCGAGCTTCCTTGCTCCTTCCGTCGAGTTTCTGGAGGCTACTTGGCCTTGAGTGGGGGGATATACGTTTCATACCCCGTTGATAACGGGGTTATACTTTATCTTTCAATAAATATTTTTAGTATGTGAAGTACATCAAAAGTAAATATGAAACAACTGGGGATTGTGGGGGACCTGTGGGGACGCCGGGGGACGAGTGATTATTTTTTATTACTTTCGACGTTCGTATGCTTATCTGACCTCTTCATTAAGCGCCCGATAGACACCAGAGCGTGCAATTCCGAGCTCCTTGGCAATGGCGGCCGCGGAAAGTCCATCTGCCTTCATCTTGCGGATGGTCTCAGCCTGGGACATGACCGTTCGAGGGCGGCCCTTGTATTTGCCTTCCTGACGCGCCTTGGCGATGCCTTCCCGTTGACGTTCCAACATGAGGTCACGCTCAAATTCTGCTACCGCTGCAAGCATGGTCAGCATTAGCTTTGACGTGGGGCTCGTCGTATCGAGCGTTGTCCCATTCATTGACAGGACAATCAGGCCGCACCCCTTGGTCTTCAGTGCTTCAACGTAGGCCAGCAGGTCAGCCGTTGAGCGCGCCATGCGGTCGGGCTTCGTCACCACCAGCACATCACCGGCGCGGATAAATTCAAGCGCAGCCAGCAGTTCAGGGCGTTTTGCATCCTTGCCACTGATCTTCTCACCAAAGACTTTCTCGCATCCGGCTGCCTTCAAGTCCCGGATCTGGGCTTCCAGTCCTGCATCCTGATCGACTGTCGAAACGCGGGCATATCCAATCTTCATAGCGGGTCTCATGTCCTAAAAATCCCTTAGACCCTAGATTGGTGTTGTCTCAAAAGTCAAATGCAATTTCATAGGACAAGGACTTTCCGTCATTTTGTCCCATCGTTCTCATGTCCCACATGGGCTTGCCTTTTAGGACATTCGAGTTCCCCGAAACGAGGGAGCTCAGTAATTGACGGGTTGCCCCAACTGCATGATCCTCACCACGCTACGTGACAAGGAATGAACGATGAATGGTGATCAAATGGTAATTCAGGCTGTCGTAAGCGCCATTGGTGAGACACTGGAAAAAATACATCCAGGAGCCGCTAAGAGCCTGCATGAAAATCTGGCTAAGGCTGCTCGCCATTTAGAAAATCAGAGTGCCGTGGAAAGTCTGGAAGCTGCAGGAGAGATGAAGGCTCTATGCCGTGCGTTTCATGCGACGGTGATGAAAAAAGAACCTGCAATCTTTGACTGACACTCGATAAAAATCTCTAGAACAGCGCGGCCTGTTGGCACCCAATTTGTCGGAAGTATCCGGGCCAGCAGGTCATCGATTTTCGCAAGGGCATTTCAGACCCCGAAACCGGACCTTTTCTTCTTCGCCTTGAAGATCAATCCAAGCCTTCAAACAAGGCGCCCTGCAGAATTCTCTCTCTTGCATAGCCGTCTCTGTTTCAAGGTGCTTTCCGGGCAACGGCTGGTCCCCCCGTTACTCCCCTTTTCGGTAAAACAAAAAGTCTACCTGGGTAAAACATTATGGGATGTCGCTAATCCGTAACGGGTAAAACATTAAGTGGGCCGTGTAAGACATTTTGGAAATGTCCGGATGAGCCTGTGTAGGACATTACGGCCGATCTGTATGACATTGTGGGAAATCCCGAATGGGTATTTCAGTGCCGTGAGAGGGCGGTGTCTCCCCTTAAGATTCAACTGCCACCGCATGGATCTTGCACGGAACCCGCAAGGGTGAGTGACCCGCATGCATGGGTCATCTCCCCTATAGGGTTCCGACATCCATGCATGCATGGATCTTGCATGGAAGATGCATGGATCATGTGTCTGCGCCTGAGAGCCAATATACGTTACCGGGCGAGCCGTCAGGAGCACGTAGGCCTTGTGCTTTGACCCGGTTATCTCCCCGTTTGAATGTTGCTGCTACGAACCCGGCACACATCAGTTCGTCCAGAACCTTCCGTTGCCCTTCAGCAGTGCTGACACCGCTCTCACTTAGAAGGCGTTTCACAGACCGGGCATCCTTTGAAAGCTTCGGGCTCCACGGACCGGTCGGGCTGCCTTTCGCTATGCCAGCCTTGATAGCGTCCATCTGCTCCATGGAGATCATGTCATGCGGCGGGGACCAGGGCACCATGACCGGCACCATGTCACCGTTGTCCAATTCGCGTGACTCCCGCTCGAACCATTCAGCAGTCCCGATCGGAGCGGCATTGATCTTGGCGCCATCAACGCGGGAGAAGAACCGCCGATGGTCAGCCTTGGTCCCAAAGTTACTGGCTTCCTCTTCGGTCATAACGGTGACTGTCAGCACGATACGGGCAGCACCGATGACGGACGATGCGCCGCGTGCCACGTCAGGGTCGCCAGCCGTTGCTGAAGAGCCTTTACGAGTGTGATGGAGCAGGACAACCGCCATTTCATAGCGAATTGCCAGACTGCGAAAATAGGCCATGACAGAGCGGACGGCCGTATTGTCGTTTTCCTCGGCCTCATGAAGCTCAACTAGCGGATCCAGAATGAGGACGTCCGGGCGCATGCTGGCAAGCTGCTGAAGCATCTGGTGCATGGCTTCGGTGGGAACGAGGGTGTGTGTATTGGGATCGATGGTTAGCAGGGTTCCGATACCATCCGTGCCGATCCGGATGACGTTCTGGCGGAGGTCTGCAGATGTACGGCCCATGTACCGCAGGACACCTGAAAAACGACGGCGCTGCTCGTCGCGGTCATCCTCGACATTGTAGGTCATGACCTTGCGGGGCGGTGTCTGCATACGCCCATAGCGCAGGCCCAGTCCGAGAGCTGCTGCCCATCCAACCATCAGGCTCGATTTACCTGCTGCAGGCGCCCCGACTATTACGGTAACAGCGCCGCGCAGAAGATAGCCAGGAGCAACCCACGGACGTTTGGGGATGCAGCTTTCCTGCCAATCGTCAGTATCGAATGTCAGGAGCGCCTTGCTCCCTGCCGGACCAAGTGCCTCACGCTCCTTTGCCTGATGCTGTGCAGTGACGGCTTTGTCTGTCGCGTCGGAAACAATCTGGTCCAGGGCGGTGCTCACATGACACCTCTCGATTTAAGCGCCGACGCAATGGTCTTCTGGATTTCCTGAGGCGTGAGACCCGCTTCCAGTCCGGCGGCTGCCATGGCTTCCGCAATCTGGCTGACAGTCAGGTATCCCTCGGGCACAAAACGGGCGAGGGAAAAGGTCTCTGCGTTCAGGCGGTCATTTCGGCCACCTTGTCCGGTTGCTGCAACAGCCCGGACGGCAGCACGCAGGGCACCAACCGCATATCGGTCCGCGTCCTTCAGGCCGTTCTCGATCTTTGATAGATCGGCTTTCGGGGGTGGTGCCGGTGTCAGAGCCTCGATCAGCCAGGCAGGCCATAGCTGGGGGCGGACCCGTTCAATGATTTCCAAGCCTGTTGCGGGCCACCAGATGATGTATCCACCATCTGCCCGGACATCGACGCCGCGTGCGAGTTTGCTGGCACTGTTCCGCAGACCTTCGCGATGCTGGAAAAGGAGATGCACGCCACCCGAGCGCGTGCGCTGCATCCGGTGGCCGGAAAGCTGGGTGCAGTGCTCGCCATACCATTCGTCGGCCGTCGCGTGCTGCAGGTCGAGATCCAGCACGTCAAAGCCGGAAATGATACCGGTCGGAACGCCGATGAGCGGTCCTGGGCACTGACGCCACAGGGCAAGAGCGTCCTCCTCGCCTCGTACAGCGTCTTTGAACCCGTTGCGGCATGCGGGTGCCTTGTCTTCGCGACATGGGAAGACTGGAAGGCTTCGAACAAGTGCAGCCGCTTTGCGGGCTGTCTCCTCATGAAGAGGGGGTTCCACTTTGAGGGACGCGCTCATGCCTTGCTTCCTTCCGATGCGAGGCGGCGGAGAAACGCTGCGATCTCGCGGGCGGCATGAGACTTGGCAGTATGGATCACGGAATGATCCATCTTTTCCATCGTCATTTCTTCCCCTGCACGACAAATCCGAAGAATTTCATCATGGGAAATCATCGCGTTTTCACTGCAGAACTGGTCGCAGATCTCAGCAGCGTGGAGCAGGCCGGGAATGAAAGAGGCGTCCATTATAGGTCATCCTCCCGATCCAGGTGCTGACGTCCCATCATGATGATGTTCTTCAGCTTCTCTTCTGGGCTCAGGCCTTGCTGCATTTTGCAGGCTGCTTCGGCAGCGGTGATGCACCAGTCGTCCTCAAAGCCCTCGTCAACGAGGCCATATTGCTGAAAAGCACCCATGGCCCCCTGAGCGACAAAATGCGGGGCAATCAATACGTCACCGGCATCAGTCGCGACTGTTCGAACGCTGTCCTGCCATTGACCGGATTTGGTCATGTTCAAAAAGACCGTTCGCAGGTCGTCCGGCAACGCGGCTGCTGCTGTCAGATCCGCACAGGCATGCCAAGGCAGGGCAACTACGCCATTCGGGGCACGGAAAAAGCGCACTGCGCATCCGCGGACCTGGCCGATGTAGAAGGGATTATGACGGTCTCTCATCGGATGCCTCCCTGCGGAAGAGCAGAGAGCAGTTCCCAGTTTCCCCACTCCTCCTGAGAGATTTCACGCCGGAAAAGCTGGCCATCATCGGAAAGGGCAAACACTACTTCCGTGGGGCGTCCCAGTGCGTCTTTTCCAGGCATTGCGTTGATTTGTGCAATAATGCGCGGACAAGACTTTCCCGTTGCCATCCGCGGGCTTTCGCCGCGGGGCTCAATCTTCGTATTCATCAGGTTTTCAGCCTTTCTTGGCTTGCCTGACGATCAGAACTCCGGTTATGGTCCCTGCTTATCGCTCCCCAGCGTTTCACAGGTTTCCAAAACCGCTCTGACCTCAGGGCGGTTTTGTGAGTTTAAGCGGATTGCTTTCCGAGGCGTGGTACCTTTGCGAGGTAGCGCTCTACGGAAGCCGTTACGATCAAGGTTGTCCGTCCGATTTTCAGAGCTTCAATCTCGCCAAGCTCAAGCATCCGGTATTGCGTCGAACGGCTTAACCCGAACCATGCGGCCACGTCTTTAACGGGGGCGTATGGTGGGAAAATTCTTGTATCTGTTTGGCTCATATCGTCTCCTGAAGTACCGGGGTGTCCCCTGGTGTTTCACCAATAGGGAAGCTCTATTCTCCTCGCCATGACGTTGATTCGAGCTAATTGCCGTCATCCTCTGGGGAGGAGATGGAGCGTTTCTTTCGAGATCTTCTGGTTGGAGGAACAGGTTTGCCAGCTAAAGCGAGACGACCGTACTGAAGCCGACGTTTTCGTTGCCTTTCGCTAACGGGCTTGCCAACTTTCATTTGCTCTAAAAGCCATAAGTCCTGGGGTACGGTCAGCCCTAAAGCGCGGTTTCTATCCGATATATTGGCCTCCCAAGCTTCCTCTCTAATTGTTTGTAGTCTTGTAAAAGCGGTTTCGCCTTGTCCTTTCCCGAGTTCAAGTGCTGACAGTAAGTTGTTGGCGGCAAAGTCAGGTGGCATGTTCGTCAGAGCATCGATTTCCGATGAAACACGTAAAAGATAGGCTGCTATTTCAGGGGGAATGGAAATGGATTTCGAGATCGTTAAAGGATGAATTCCATTAGTGTTTTCTTCCGCATTTTCTCGAAGAAGAAATGCTAGGGCAGCCCACAGAAAAAGCGGATTTTTGCTCTCTTCAAACATACGTATCCCGTTCAGGACCGTGGCGATTAGGGCCTTTTTTCCTAGTTTCTGCACCGCCATCGACCTTTTCTGTTTTTTCAAGCATCAAGAGACGATCACATGCTTGCTAGATCGTCTCTAGACCGCCTTATCGGCGTTTTGGTTGAACGAGAGCGATCACGTCCTGAGCAAACTGCCGTATGTTGGCTTCACTCTCATAGTCATACGGACTGTCAGCAATAGCTCGCGCCTTTGCCAGTAAATCGGCACGACTTTGTACAGGCAAGGAAAGCATCTTTTGACGTCCATAAGCCCATTGTTGGATGGCAATATCTGTCTTTCGGTCAAGGTCCGGATCTGCATCAAATGGTATGTGGGACAATCGTCTGATCTTGGCGTTGGCAGCCAAGGTCGCACGGGCAGCATTTTGTAAAGCGTTCATGATTGCCTCTTTCTCAGGAGAAGCACAGGACTGGCATTCATCATGCCACTCTTCGGTATGTGATGGTGCGTCCAACGCCATGCTCCGTCGCGACGGGCTCTCCGAACACTGGCTCAACTCGAGGAGTAGATATGTTGGTTCCCGTGACCAAGTAGGGCGTGAACGGCTCAGGCTGTTCCCACGTTTGAAGACCTTCGCCGTCGCAATCAGGTTCATTGTCGTAATCAGCTTCTTCGTCGCCGTTGGGCTCTAAGTCTTCGTTAGGGGCGTCAAGAACATCCAGATAATCGATTAAAGCCTGCGCTAATGCTTCAATGGCGGCTCGGGATGGGGCAGGGGAATGCGATTTCATGTCCATCTTCCTTTCACAACCACGAAAATGCGCCTTTTAGGGCGGGGGTCTTCGAGGTGGTGTTTGCGCCGAAGCGGCGGCCTAGCTCTGCAAAATGGTTCACCAGATCTCCTTCTCCGCGTGCCATCTCAACTTTGGCTTGGCGTTCTGCTTCCGTAGGGGGGACGATGGGGGCATGTTTGCTCATCGCACAGTCTCCACCTGAAGGGCGGCGTGGTGAGCCATGACGGGATCAGGCTTCATCATTCCGAAGAAAACGAGGGCCAGCATGAGGGAGATGCCGAGGCCAGAGACCATTTCAGAAACCAGGCGCAGATTGAGCGCCCCTGCCACGCGAGTAGCGGGCATGGTATAGGCGTGCTTAGCCATTGCCGAACTATCCTTCGGTATGTGGTTAGGTCGGACAGGAAGGCTCCTACCCCTTCTGTTCGACCGCTTTATCTCTTGCGAGATGTCATCATAGGTGACACTCTCCTTTTATGAATGCAAGAGAAAATGTCATCAATGATGCTATTTACCCGGCCCAGGTGAGAGCAGGACGCGCATTGATTGGCTGGACACAAGATAAATTGGCGTCTGAAAGCGGGCTTCCAAAGCGGACCATTGCTCGCATTGAAGGAGGAGAAAGCTCTCCCCGATCTTCCACAATCACCGCCATCCGAACTGCCCTGGAAGCTGCTGGCGTAGAATTTGTGCCTGAGAATGGCAGTGGGGCAGGAGTTAGGTTGAGAAAATGACAGAAAATAGTTTAAAAATAAAAGAAATAATACACATATCAGATCTAAGAGATATTCAATATAATATAAATATGCTTATAGATTTCAGAGGTTATGAATCTATAATATTAGATTTTTCTGAAACAAAAAAAGCATTTGCTGAATGCATGGTTCCAATGTGTTCTTTCATTTTATTAAAAAGAAACGAGAGGATAAGATTTAAATTAATACTTCCTAAATTCGATAGACTAAGAAGGCTATTTCTTAATTGTGGATTGGCTCACATAATTGATCCTCGTAGATTTAGAGAGTATCCAGAGCCAAGTCCATATAATATACCGGCAACAATATTTAGTGAATACAAAAAACAACAAGAATTAGTTAATGATTGTGTAAATAGAATACTTAAAAGATCTCCAAAATTAAATAGAAAGAACATGCAAGCTTTAGAATGGTCCGTAAACGAAATATGTGACAATGTTTTGAATCATTCGGAATCCCCCATTGGAGGATTGTTTCAGATGAATTTCAGGAATTTTGTAAAAGAGGTCGAGTTCATCGTTGCGGATGCAGGAATCGGCATACCGAACTCATTAAGGTCCATTTCAAATAAACGGTGGACTGATGAGTATGCTTTAGAGCAGAGTATCAGGCAAGGTATCACACGTGACCCTGAATTTGGCCAAGGCAACGGTCTGTATGGCACATTTCAAATGGCGGTCTTAAGTGGGGGAACCTTTCATATAAACTCAGGTAACGCTCACTTGGTAACAACTCGCAAACGTGAAGTACAGGTACGGCACGATGCAAGACAATTCACGGGGTCTTTGGTCGTCTGTGCTTTGAAGTTTTCTAGTGAGGATTTGTTGGCTAAAGCTCTTGCGTTCAAAGGTAGTGGATATCAGATGGTAGATTTTATTGAGCTGGCGCATGAGCAAGATAATGGCTCCATTTTATTTAAAATGGGATCGGAAACTGCTTCCTTCGGAAGTAGAAGCTCTGGATTTGAAATAAGAAGAAAAATAAATAATCTTATAATATCAAGTGGTGGTGCGAGTGTTGTTTGCGATATGTCGGGGGTAGATATGATGTCGAGTAGTTTTGCGGATGAAGTATTTGGAAAGATGGCTAGAGAATTTGGGATAGGTATTTTTAAGGATCGGATAAATATAAAAAATCTATCGGATACTAATAATATGCTCATAACAAAAGCTATCTCTCAACGTTTGGCTGAGAGAAGAGTATAAATATATTTTATTTTGGTTTATGTATCAAGTAATGATAGTTTTTAGAATGATTTATTCTGTGATCAATGGCATTAAAATGCCATTGTGAAATTCCATTAGAAAATTTAGCATTTTTTATGTGTTTTAATTTTGAAGTGGCTAATATCATCTTTTACGCCACTTCTCCAAGGCGTGGTAACCGAGCAAAGTAAGCCTCTACAGAGCGCGTCACGATTCTCGTAGAGCGGCCCACCTTCACGGCCTGAATGTCTCCCTGGCTGAGCATCCGGTAAATCCCTGAGCGGCTGATGTTGAACCGCTGGGTGATGAGAGGGATGCTCGCGAATTCAGGAAAATCATTCAGGGTGTGCATGGTTTGTTCTCCATAGATACCCCGCGGAGAGCGGCGGCTATGGGATTAGTCTGGTGGATCAAGATTTCGAAAAGCAAGAATCTTGAACGAATTATTTTCCGGGTTTGTTCTCGATTGTGTGCAGCCATTGGCTCATCAGAGCACGCCGTTTTTCAAAAAGGTCGCCGCGTCGGTAGGCTGCCTC
The DNA here is from genome assembly GCF_006539685.1 of Gluconobacter oxydans. GTDB lineage: Bacteria > Pseudomonadota > Alphaproteobacteria > Acetobacterales > Acetobacteraceae > Gluconobacter > Gluconobacter oxydans. The sequence goes on along the minus strand of NZ_BJNM01000006.1, from coordinate 51,564 downwards.
TACCTTGTCACCAATAGCATGTGCCAGTGCCATCTCCGCGACTTCCCTAGGAAAATCTGTCTCTTCAGCCGCCCAATCTCTGAAGGTAGAGCGCAGGCCATGGACGGTGACGTCTTTTGTCCCAGCCGCTGTATGAAGGGCTTTGGATAGGGCCACGTCTGTCAGGGGTTTGCCTCGGCGTTGCCCTGGAAAGATGAAGTTGCCTTGGCGAGAATTGCGGAGCGGAAGGACTGACTGCAAAATTTCCCGCGCACCATCACTTAACGGGACACGATGTTCCCGCTTGGCTTTCATGCGTTCGGCTGGAACTGTCCAGATCTTCTGCTCAAGATCAATCTCATCCCACGTGGCAAAGCGGACTTCACCCGATCGAGCAGCAGTCAGGCACAGGAACCGGACGGCCTGGGCAGCAAGGCCGCTTGATGCTGCGAGGGCTGCCATGACTCGGGCGATGTCTTTCCAATCCACTGCGGGATGGTGTTCAATCTTGGCGACCTTTGAAGGAGCGGGAAGAATATTGGAGAGGTGTCCTCTCCATCTTGCCGGATTCTCACTCTCTCGCCAGCCATGGGTCTTGGCATAGTCCAGGATCCGTTCAATCCGTCCACGGACCCGGCCTGCTGTCTCTGTCTTCTCAGTCCATATGGGGCGTAAGATGTTTAGGACGTCATCTGTATCGACCGCAGATACCAACTTCTTTCCGAAAGTGGGGAAAACGTGGATCTCGAGAGAACTGGTCCAGACGGGTGCCGATCTCTGATCTTTCCAGGCAGGGGTCTGTTCCTGAATGTACCGACGAGCGACGTCCTCAAAGGTCAGTCCGGATTTCCGTTTGCGGGCGGCCTTCTCAGCCTTACGTTCTTCAATCGGATCCAGGCCATCAGCAATCAGGTGTCTGGCTTCTGTTGCCAGACGGCGAGCATCCGCTAAGCCCACGTCGCGGACGGGGCCTAGGCCCATCTCACGAGATCTCCCGGTGATCGGGCTTTTGAAGCGGACTGACCATGCTCGGACGTTGCCTTTGATGGTCAGCCATAGATTGCCCCCGTCTCCGTAGACCCCGTCTTTGAGAGAAGCGACGGTTCGGGCGGTCAGGCGGTTCGAAGCGATTCTGGGCATGCTTCATTCTATCCCAGAAAATCCGACCTATGATAGAAAACCCACGTTCCGACCCATGTTAAAAATTGGCATCGTGGGAGACTTCGGGGGACGTCCTGAGATGATTGGAAAAATTATCCCCATGAAAACACTATCTTAAAGATGGAACCAGAGACGCCCAGACACATAGGTTTGGTGGACCTCAGCTCCACCACGGCAGTTCCCATTTTCAGAAACGCGTGAGGCGGGCAGAAAAGCCCCGTAGGCTGACTGGTCGTGTCTATCGCGGCAGGCGGCAGAAGGCGACTGCAGATGACCGCTCTGTTTAGGCGGTCATCTGCATGTCTGATGAACCAAGGGTACTCGGGTTAATCGGCCTTACTGGTTCGGCTTGAAGTCGTTGATTTTTTCTGTCGGGTTTTGGGCGTTGTGGTCTTGGCCGTACGTTTTTCAGGCGTTTTTTTCGGCGCCATCGTGAATGTCGGGATGGGCCAGAGAGGACGCATTTTCTTTCTGGTTGATGCCAGGGGGGGATAACGCGTTTCATCCACTCCCGGAATCGTAAGGTCAAAAAAGACCTGACGGTCGAGTGTGAAGTGCGGGTTGTAGAACGGGTCCGTACGGAGCGTGTTGCCCCATTTTTCAATCATGAACTGCGTTTCGTGGAAGAAGCGGCGTTCCGTTGACGGACGGTCGTCGCTGCCTCGGCTGAGGCTTTCATGATGCTCGGCGCAGAAGTCAGGCGTCCATACGACCTTGTAACCTGCATCCCGGACCTTGAGGCAGAGGTCGATATCGTTGAAGGCAACTTTCAGATGCTCTTCGTCGAAACCGCCGACCAGTTCGAAGGCCGGGCGACGGATCAGCATCCCGGCGGCTGTGACGGCCGAAATTTCCTGAGGGAAATAGGCGCGACCTGCATAGCCGCCTTCGTCGCGCGGAATGCCGACATGGGCATGGCCGGCAACGTCCCCGATTCCGAGAAGCACGCCAGCATGCTGGACTGTCTGGTTCGGATAAACGAATTTACCGCCAACAATGGCTACGAGCGGATCTGCAAGGGCTTCATTGACCAGGATTTCAAGCCAGTTTTCCTGCTCGACAAAAACATCATTATTCAGGAACAGCAGAAAGTCGGAGGTTTCGTCTTTTGCTGCCAGATTGTTGATGCGGGAATAATTAAACGGTTCCTTGATGGTCAGGATTTCGACATTGGGAATTTTGTCGACTGCTTGGGCGAAAGCCTCGGCTTCCTTTGTGATGGACCAGTTGTTGACCAGAATGACCTTGTAATTGGGATATCGGGTATATTTCTGGATGGCGTCCAGGCAACGCGCCGTTGTCGCGATCTCATCTTTGTAAGGGATGATGATCGTAACCGACGGCGACTGATTGAAGTCCCAGTTGACGGTATAGAGGGTCATTCCCAGCTGGGAGTCTACTGTGGCTGGCAGATTACGACGGACAAGGTGGTCACTGACGGCCTTGATGCCAGCGTCGATGGCATAGCGCTTGTTGCCGATGTCAGAAGCCGTTGAATTGGCAGTAATACGCCAGTGATACAGGATTTCCGGAACGTGGTGGATCTTTTCTGCCGGAATATGTTCGGAGGCGCGGAGAAGGAAATCATGGTCCTGCGCGCCATCATATTCCTTGTTCAGCCCACCGATATTCTGCAAGGCGGACTGGCGGATCATCACGAAGTGACAGACATAGTTCACACCAAGAAGAAGTCTGTAATTCCAGTCAGTCTTGAAAGCAGGTTCCCTGTAGTACCCGCTGGCGTCAATCTTGTCCTCATCTGAATAGATGAGATCGGCGTGGCTTCTTGTGGCCTCTCTCAGCATGTATTCGACGGCTACATCTGCAAGCAGGTCGTCGTGGTCGAAGAAAGCGATCCACTCCCCCTTGGCTGCTGCCAGGCCTGCGTTGGTGGCGATGCTGATGCCGCCATTCTTTTCCTGGAAGATCGGTTTGATGCGGGCGTCAGTTTTGGCAAAATTTTCTATGACCGCGCGTAGTTCAGGATTTTTGCTGCAGTCATCGACAAGAATAAGTTCCCAGTTCTGCCATGTCTGGGACAGGACGCTTTGAATGGCTGCCGTAAAGTCCGTGAGATCGGGGTTCCATACCGGGCAGACGACGCTGACCAGTGGGTTTCCGTCGATAGCGGACTCATCACGCGTACGGTCGACATATTTGCGCAGGACCGGGAAATAGGCTGTCGCCCAGGAATGATAGTCAGCGATCGTGAATCCTGGCTGGGGCAGGATTTCCCGCACCTGACGGCGTAAACGTGTCAGTTCCACATGCAGGGCGTCGATCTGGTCGATCACGTCGATGATCAGGGATTCATGTGCGTCGGTGACGAAGCTGGTCAGGCAAGGGCTGTTCGTGACCTCGATCATGTCGGGCAGAACGTAGAAGCGGAATTCCTGCTGATAGGGTTTGCGATAAAGTTCGGGAGGGGAGAACTGAAAACCGCAGTAGGGATCGCAGGAGAGAGCTTTTCCTACATCGCCCCGATACCGGTTGGCTTCAAGCTGGCCAATTTTCTGGCCATTACAGGTCACGAGGATCTGCTGGTTGCCTTTCCAGCCTTCAATGTCATTGCCGCAGACAACCCAGCCGCTCAGGACGCCCTGTTTCAGGCCATCGACGAAAGAGCGGGTTTCCACGGGGAGTTTGCCGGAGAAGGAGATGTATTCCAGCTTTTGATTTTGTGAATAGATCTCGATCTGCTTGAGACGGTTTTTGAAGGTTATACTGTGTTTTTTTCCATCAAGCAGGTGGGGGGGAATCGCGATGTGGAAACCGGTATTTTTGGATTGGATTCCTGCGGCGTGGACATCTTCCCGAAGATCAGAGCACTGGAACTGGAGGAATTCCTGACCGTCTGCCAGAGCATGCAGGAAGACAGGCTGCGAAGGATTCTCAGTGTCTGTGGCCCAGCCCCGTATGCCGTTAACGGAAAATTCATCAACTTGGCATACTATCATCAATTCTCTCCCAGTGAATTATCAATGCTTTAGTTCGGATATAATGTTCAAAGCATAGGACAAAAATTGATTTATTCAAATATTTTCTGCTGACGATTTCGAGTCATAAAATATCGGGAAAGAAGCAGGGAGAATTTCGGTTTTGTGGCCTCCATGAAACGCAGAAGGCTCTCCGGGCTTATCGTGGGGCAAAGAGCCCAAGATCAAGATGATGGCCATTTGAATAATTGAGGCCTTCAAGACGACCGTATTCCACCACATCCAGACCGTAACCAAGAAGTTCATGTGTAAAAACGGCTTCGTCCCGGCGATCGATCAGCGCCAGGCTGCACTGGGGATGGTCGTGTAGATATGCGGCTGCGGCTGCGGGGCCGATGAGCTGCGTATTGGGACCGACGAGAAAGACTAGGCTCGGCTCGGAATAGGATGACGATATCAAAACACTGTCATTGCAGGGGCGGACGTCTTCGAAGAGATCCGCAATCCGGGGGCTGAGACGGATGGTCTGGAGATTGGGAATCACGCTCAGGAACAGGCCGGCATGAGCAATGACGGCTGCGCCCATGGCGCAGAAGGCTGCCTGTCGCCGCTGCTGCTTCAGGAGCATCATGATGGCGCCGAGCATCAGGGGCAGGGATCCTCCCAGCGCGATCAGGGCGGAGAGTGAGAATGTGTGCTCAAGTTTGTACAGAGCGATGCTGCCGGCGAGGCAGAAGGCGATGCCGATGACCGCCCACAGAACGCCATAGACCCCGAGAAGAGCCTTTGCCCATCGTGAAAGTGTGGGAGGGCGCCATGCCATGAGGCTTGTGGCAGTAAGGATGGCAATCGCCGGATAGGTTGGCAGGACGTAATGCGGGAGTTTGGTGGCGATCAGTTCGAACACCAGCCAGTGCGGGACGATCCAGCTGAGGAGGAAGCGGACCTGCGGGAGTTTGCGGTTTTTCCAGACTGCCGGAATTGCCATGGCGGCAAACAGCGAGCCAGGCCAGAAGGCCAGTCCGAAAACCAGCAGATGGAAGCCGGGAGGAAGGCCGTGGGCTTCCTGACCATGGGCCACTTTACCCAGGAAGTTGCGCCCGACCGCGCGAGCGAAGAAATCTCCGCCGCTGATGACCTCGATGGCGACGCACCAGGGAACGACCACGGCAATCATGAGCAGCCAGCCCCAGCGCGGGCGCAGGCGGGACCACCATGAGCGGTCTTTTTCCAGAAACCACAGGGCCAGGGGTGTGCCGAAGCCTGGAATGAGGACGACCGGCCCTTTGAGCATGAGCCCGACGCCGAGGGCGAGCCAGTAGGCGACTGCGACCCGCAGATGAGTGGGGCGGTTCTTCTGCCGATCGGTGAGAGCACAGAGAAGGGCGGCTTCGATGCACAGGATGTCCAGCAGCAGGACCGTGTCGATGGTCGCCATGTGGCTTTCGGCGACGAACAGGGTTGAGACCATCAGCAGCCCTGCCGCCATCAGGCCCGTTGCGCCACCGAAAAGCGTTGCGCCGATCCACGCTGTCAGCGGGACGATGATGGTTGCGGCGAGGAGGCTCGGAATCCGGTAGGGCCAGGTCTTGCGCAGGACGGACGGGCCAAAGATCTTTTCGGTGGCGGCAGTCGAGGCTGCTTCCAGCCAGTAGATGCCGGCGGGCTGGAGATAGCGTGGTTTGTCCTGGAAGCGGACGTCGATGAAGTTGTGGGAAAGAAGCATCTGTTCGGATGCTTCCATGTAGCGGGGCTCGTCCCGATCAAGCGGCGGGAGCGTCATACGGCCGGGGAGCGCGAGCAGAAAGGCCAGCAGCCCGAGAAGAGCATAATGCCGGAGGTTCAGGGTCATGGGGACTCTCCGCGCCGTTCTGTCAGGCCGGGCATGCGGCAGGATCCCGGAAGGTCCGGATCCGGTGACGGCTTCAGTGTTCGGTCAGATGATCGGGCAGGTGCGTGCGGTTCTGAAGCCACATGACGCCCAGAAGGTCACGGATTCCCACGAGGGCCCGGTTGAAATTCGTATATTTCGAGCTGCCGTGCAGTCGGGCCCGGTGCTGGACTTCGATGCAGATCAGCGGTGCGCCGTAATGCCCCAGAAGGGCAGGCAGAAAGCGGTGGACGCCTTCAAATTGCGGGATCTTCAGGAAGAGATCGCGGGAGAACAGCTTGAGCGGTGCGCCGGTATCGGGGCAGCCGTCGTTCAGAAGGCGGCGACGCAGGCCGTTGGCAAGGCGTGTGGCGATCCGGCGGGACAGGCGGTCATTGCGCTTGCGCCGGACGCCGACAACGAGAGGAGCTGTGCCGGGAGCCGATGTCGCCTGGTCCAGCATTTTCAGGATAGCGGACGGATCATCCTGACCATCGCCATCAATGGTGGCGATCCACTGGCCCTTCGCGGCTGTAATGCCGGTGCGGAGTGCGGCGGATTTTCCGAGACGCTTTGGATGACTGATGATGCGCAGGCGGGGCAGGAGCGTCTGCCGGGCTTCCAGAAGCTTTTTGACGGTCGCGTCGGTGCTGCCGTCGTCGATCGCAAGGATTTCTACGGAAGGATCGGCGCCGAAGGTGTCCGCCAGTTCCTGACAGACCGGCAGAATGTTTTCCGCCTCGTTCAGAACGGCCATGACGACGGAGAGCCTTGTGGGCTGTCCGTCGTCATGGGAGGAACCTTGCACCGTGGAGGTGGGCATCGGATCAGGCAGCGGAGCGCCGAAGGGCTTCCGGCAGGCTGTCGATGCCCTTGTCGATCAGGGTTGCAGCGATGTCGGGGCTCTCCGTCAGACGGGTCGACACGACGTCGCGGGCTGCGGCAACGGCGATCTGGGCAGCGCGATCCTGGATCTCACGGATGGCCGAACGTTCGGCTGCGTGAATGCGATCCTGCGCCATCTTTTCGTAACGGGCTGCGGCGGCTTCGGCATCCTTGCGGGCGCGTTCTGCCAGACCGGCGGCCTCGGCTTCGGAGCGTGCAAGCATGGCCTGTGTTTCGGCCAGGGTCTTCTCACGCTCGCGGTTGGCATCTTCCAGCATCTGCTCGGCTTCGCGACGCAGGCGGGCTGCCTCGTCGAGGTCGTGGCGGACGCTGTCGGCGCGCGCATCCAGATGGCCGGTGATGGCGACCCAGAGCTTGCGCCCGAAAATGACGAAGAACAGGACGAAGGCGAGGGCGGTCCAGAACCGGGGATCGTGGAACATCTTCGTCTCCTTAGGCGCTGACGCGTTTGACGGCGCTGGCGACAGTCTGTTCGTCCTGCGTGCCGATCAGACGCGAAACCAGATCCTGGGTGGTGCTGGTGGCGATCTCGGACAGGCTGGACAGGGCCTGTTCACGGGACTGGGTGATTCGGGTCTCGGCGCTGGCGATCTCGGCTTCGAGGCGCTTGGCCGTTTCCGCAGCGTGAGCTTCCGCGTTGGCGCGGGCTTCGCTCTGGATCCGCTCCACATGGGCGCGGGCCTGCTCGGCTGCTTCATGACGGGCGCTGAGGAGTTCCGCGCTGGCGCGGTCAGCTTCAGCCTTGGCCTTGCGGGCAACATCCAGATCGTTCTGGATCCGGGTCCGACGGTTGGTCAGCACCCGTTCGACACGCGGCAGTGCGAAGCGGCTCAGGGCGAGATAGAAGCCGCCAAAGATGACGGCTCCCCAGACGACCTGTCCGATCAGCAGCGGATCGTGGAAGTTCAGCTGTGGCATGCCCGCAGCCACGGCACGGCCCGGCACGGCCGCAAGCGGAGCGGCGAACAGGAAGAGGCGTGGCGTACGGTACATGTTCGACCTCAGGCGAACAGGATCAGGAAGGCGATCAGCAGGGCGAACAGCGCGACGGCTTCCGTCAGCGCGAAGCCCAGCATGCCGATGCCGAAGACATGCGGACGCGAGGCCGGGTTGCGTGCAACCGAGCTGATCAGCGTCGAGAAGATGTTGCCGAGACCCATGCCGACACCGGCGAGGGCGAAAACGGCAATACCGGCACCGAGGTCACGGGCGGCCTGGGCGATGCTGATGCCGAATTCGTGAGCGGCTTGAACGTCCATTGTCAGGTTCCTTGTTGGGTCGATTAAAGGGTTAGTGCGAAGCTGGTGTGGCTCAGTGAGCGACGGCCTCACGCAGATAGATACAGGTGAGGATGGCGAACACATAGGCCTGCAGCACACCCACCAGCAGTTCGAGGGCCGTCAGCGCGATGTTGATCGCGATCGGGGCGATGGCCAGGACATGGCCGAATGCGCCCAGACCGGCGAGCATGATCGTGAAGCCGGCAAACACTTCCAGAAGCACGTGACCCGCCACCATGTTGGCGAAAAGTCGGATCGACAGGCTGACCGGACGCGAAAGGAAAGAGATGATCTCGATCGGCACTAGCAGCGGAGCAAGCCAGACAGGCGTTCCAGCGGGCAGGAAGTGCTTGAGGAAGCCGACACCCTGAAAACGGATGGAGGCAAGGATCGAGATGATGAACACCATGATGGCCAGGCCGAAAGTCACGGCGATATGGCTGGTGTACGTGAAGGAGAAGGGCAGAAGGCCGAGATAGTTGCCGGCCAGGATGAAGAAGAAGATCGCGAAGACGAACGGGAAGAACGTTGCGCCGTTTTCACCGATCGTGCTGACGGCGAGGTCGTGGACGAAATCGTAGCTGATCTCGGCGGCGGCCTGAAGGCGGCCCGGCACGACGGCGGCGGGGCGCATTCCGACATACAGGAAGACCAGAACGACGGCAGCGGCGATCAGCATGAACAGTGGCGACTGCGAGAACCGCAGGGCTTCTCCCAGATGTCCAAGAACCGGATGGAGCTCGAACTGTCCGAGCGCGTCAATCGTCGATCCGGCTGCCACGCTGGCTTCTCCCGTCATCTTTCGGTCCGGACACCATGTCCGAATCCTTCAAAACCCGCCAGACATTCAACATGCCGGCACCACATCCTGCCAGGGCGAAAACGGACAGGAACAGAGCCCTGTACCCGAACCAGTGACCCAGCGCGTAGCCTATGGCTACACCGACCGCGAGCCCGGCCACAAGGTCCGTTCCCACGCGGATCGCCAGTCCAAGGGATGACATGGAACTGTCACCATTGCCCTCGTCGGTTACGGCGAATTCCCCTGAGCGGGGATCGAGCTTCTGACGGGCACGCCTCAGGCGTTCGTCGAAGTTTCCGTCGTCACCGGCAGGGGCGTGTCCCATGAGGTCTGATCCCTTACCCTGTACGCATCCTTCTTACCCGGTCGTTTAACCGGATTCCTTCTCAGCGCAGGCGCTAGCTACCGGCGAGTCCGTTGACTGTCAATGTATTCTGCTCGCCGGAGCCATCGAAACCCGTTTTCGCCCTAGCTGACCAGTTTCAGGCGGCGCCCGCGGTCCTTCCATTCCGGGCTTTCGCCGGAGCCGCGTCCGAAGGGCAGCATGGGGGCTGGATCTTCCGAACTGGGTTCGACGCGGGGGGCGTCCGGCATGTGCTCGCCCAGATAGGCTTCCGACAGCGTGCGGAAGGCGTAATCGAGCATGGAGGTCGCGTAAGCCGTGGACGGATCACCCTCAACAGTGCCTGCGGGGCCGAAGCGCGTATAGGCGAATCGCTCCACAAAGGCCTCCAGCGGAGCGCCATATTGCAAGCCGATGCTGACGGCGTGGCCGAGGCAGTCCATCAGGCCGCGGGCCATTGGGCTCTCGCGGGGCGGGGTGAGGCTGATCTCGCCGAGCGTGCCGTCCTCGAACTCGCTGGTGCGCATGAAAAGACTGTGACCGCCCACGGCTGCGCGCTGGGTGAACCCGGTCTGGCGCATGGGGAGCGGGCGGCGCACGCCACGGGCCAGCTTGGCCTGAAGGTCGGCCAGATCGGGTTCCGGCACCGCCGGCAGGAAGTCCACGACGTTCTTCACGGCGGCGTGCATGGCAGCCTGAGCCTGCGGACGAACGGGCGGCAGCGGGGTCTCGCCAGCCAGTGCAAGCGCCAGTGCGGATTCGGGCGTCAGGCCACGGCAGGCCAGCCGGGCCAACGTGGACGCACGCAGATGTCCATCTTCGCGCAGAGGCGAGAAGGCCGGGGCGAGGCCGCAGGTTTCGACGCCCAGCAGGCCTTCGGTCGGGGCCGGGGAAGAAAATCCGGTTTCAATCGGGCAGAAATGCCGTCCCTCTTCGGTAGCGCAGACCGAGGATGCGATGGTTCGCAGTCCCGGCAGCGGCGATTCCGGAATGGAAGGCGGGGACAGTTTCGTTCCGGCGCGGGCTACGGTGGTGGCGAGCGCGGCCATGGCACAGGCTGCGTTGCGGGCGTCGTCACTGTCATAGTCCAGACCAAGAGCTGCCAGGCAGGCATCGAGATCGCTCAGGAGAATGAGGCCTGCGGCTTCGTCTTCAGGCTGGGCGGGCAGATCGAACAGGGGCAGCTCACCTGTGCGTTCGATCCGGGTCACGGCGTGAAGGCGTCGCAGGGCGTCGCAGGCCAGACGGAGGCAGGCGACGAAATGCTCGGCGGCGAATCCGGTCTCCTGCACGAAGCTGGACAGGCGGATGGTGAAGCCGGGCGTCTGGTCGGGCTGGCACTGCCACAGCGCGGTATTGGGCGCCATCTGCTGCATCAGCAGAAGATAGGACAGGCTCCGGCCCGGCGACGGCGTGTTGGCCGGGGTGCCGGGGAGGGGCGGGCACGCATCGATCGTGTCCACCCAGCGGGCTGCCTCCGCGGCAAGTCTGACCGGCCCGCCGTTCAGGGTGATCTGGGCGAGGGCCTGCGCGGCCTCGTCATCCCAGGCGGCAGGAAGGGTGACGGAGCGCAGGGCGCTGTCGTCGGGGTCGGTCATGACCTGAAGCGTCCTCATGCGAACGCCGGTCCAGTGAAGGCGAGCTGTCATGCTGCGAATCTACGCCCTGCGCCCGTGGGCCCGTAAGCCGGAAAAGGGTCTCCGGAAGGCTGCTAATGGGCGGGAACATGGGGATATGGGGGATAACATTTTCCCAGGGCCTGCCGAGGGACGATTTCTGCGGGAGGATTGGACGCGCGAAGCGGAGTCGGGTAGTGCTGGAAGGATGATTTTCACGAGGGTATCGTCATGAGCGCTGTCACGGTCCGTCATGACCGGCTGGAGCTTCTGGCCGGGTTCGCTGTCCTTGCCTGCCTTGCGGGTCTTCTGGTCGCGGCAATGGTCGGGCACCATCAGAGCGATGACGGGGGCTACCCTGTCCATGCGTCCTTCAGCCAGATCGACGGCCTGACGGTCGGTTCCGATGTGCGGCTTGCGGGCATTACCGTGGGGCATGTGACCGGCGCTGTGGTCGATCCCAAGAGCTTTCAGGCCCAGGTGACGTTTACGCTCGCGCCCGATGTGAAGCTGCCGACGGATTCTGCTGCGATCGTGACGTCTGACAGTCTGCTGGGCGGGAAGTACATCGCGCTGTCGCCGGGTGGAGCGGATTCGGTGGTGAAGCCGGGTGGTGTCATGACCGAGACGCAGGGCTCCATCAGTCTGGAACAGCTTCTGAGCAAGTTCATTTTCTCCGTGACGGATTCGCTGCAGAAGAGCCAGAAGGCTGCTGCGGGAAAGCCGGCGGCGGGCAGTCTGGCAGATGAGCCCTGAGCCATGACGGATGCGCAGAAAAATGCGTTTCTGTGGGTCGACCACGAGGGCAATCCCGTGTCCTGTGTGGAGAAGGTCCAGATCCTGCGGGAAAACGATGCCGAGCTGCGTCAGGCCCTTCAGGATGCATTTGATGACGGGGTTCTGATGGGGGTTGCGCCTCAGGCGATGCTGCAGACGTTTCAGGCCATGCTGTCCGATCTGAAGAGCCCGCTCCAGGGTGGGGCTCAGGAGAAAGAGTCATGATGAAACTCTGGTCGGACCGGGTTCTGCTGTGCGGGACTGCCGGAATGATTCTGCTGGCCGGGATTTCTGGCGCGCGGGCCGCGACAGGTGTGGCGCCGCCGGCGATGTATCCGGCTGCAACCTGGCAGGGACAGTCACAGGCCGTGGTGCGTGTGCTGGACAGGCTCGACGCCCATCTGGAGCTTCTCACGATTCCCGTGGGCGGGAGCGCGACCTATCACGGTCTTTCCGTGGGTGTTGAAGCCTGTGTCAGCCGGCCGCAGACGCTGGCAGCGGATGCCGGAGCCCTGCTGCATCTGAAGGACAGCAGCGATCCGCAGCGGCCGCCGTTCGATGGCTGGATGCTGGCGCAGGAGCCTTCTGTCGCAACTTATGGCAGCCCTTTGTACGATGTGCGCGTTGTCTCCTGTGCGGGAGCGCCGACGGCGCCTCAGGCGGGGCCTCTGCCTGTGGTGAAGGCACCCGTGCTCGCCAGTGCGGAGGTTCCGGTGGAAGAGGGCGGCGATGCTCCGGCATCCCAGCCCGGTTCTGCCTCAGGTGGTCCTGTACCGCTTGCTCCGGACAGTCATAATCCCATTCCGCTCGCGCCTCCCAGTGGTGCGGCGCCGTCCCTTGCTCCGGCCATGCCTGCGCAGCCTTCGGGACAGCCCCTGTCACCTCCCGAGGCTGATCCCGGCCTCGAATAAGGTGGGATGGGGCGGAATGACCCAGAAACAGGAAGAAATGACAGCTTCATGATTCAGGTTCCCTTTCCCCCGTCCCGGGCAGCCCTGCTGCTTGATTTCGATGGAACGCTTGTCGATATCGCGCCTACTCCGGAAAGTGTCCGGGTGCCGGAAGGGCTCGCGGCGGATCTGCTGCGTCTTCGGGATATGCTCGATGGCGCGCTTGCGATCATTACCGGCCGGCCCATTGCACAGATCGATCATTTTCTGCCGGATATCCCCCATGCCGTGGCCGGCGAGCACGGCGTGATGATGCGTCACGCGCCCGGCCAGGCATTACGGGAGCGGAAACTGCCCGTTGTGCCCGGGGAATGGGTGCAGGCTGTTGAAAAGGCTGCGGCAGATCATCCCGGCGCCAGTGTTGAACACAAAAAAGCTGGAATGGTGCTGCATTACCGTCGTGCGCCCGAAGCGGAATCCGCTTTTCGGGAGCTGGCGTCGGCCTGGCCGGTGGAAAACCGGGGGTTTCACCTTCAGGATGCCCAGATGGCCATCGAACTCCGGCCACTGGGGATCGACAAGGGCAAGGCGCTGCGGGAACTGATGGCGGAGCCGCCTTTTGCCGGGCGGCTTCCGGTTTTTGCCGGTGATGACGTCACGGACCGCGACGGGGTGAGGGCTGCGCGCCAGATGGGGGGCGCAGGCTGGCTCATTCCCGATGATTTTCCAGATGCGGCCACGTTCCGGCGCTGGCTGCATGATCTGTCGGAGGGACACGGATGGGGCGCCTGATCATTGTTTCCAACCGGACGCCTGCCCCTGGGGAGCGTACGCAGCCTGCCGGGGGCCTGACGGTTGGTCTGTGTGATGCAGTACAGACGCAGGAGACCCTGTGGTTCGGGTGGTCGGGCCATCAGCATGCGGATGCGGCCGACCGGCCGGTCCAGAGCGAGCAGGTGGGGAACGTCAATTACGTGACGTTCGACCTGACCCAGAGGCAGTATGACCGGTTCTATCTGAACTTTTCCAACGGCGTCCTATGGCCCCTGTGTCATTACCGGACCAACCTGATCCGCTACACCCGTGAGGACTGCGACGCCTATTATGAGGCGAACGAGGTCTTCGCGGATCGTCTGGTCGGGCTTCTGGAGCCGGATGATACGGTCTGGATCCATGACTATCACCTGTTTCCGCTGGGCAAGATGCTGCGGGACCGGGGGGTTACGGGGCGGATTGGGTTCTTCCTGCATATTCCGTTTCCGCCCTGGAGCGTGGCGCGTCTGCTGCCCAGGCTCGACATGCTGCTGAGCGGCCTGGTGGCCTGTGACCTGATCGGCGTGCAGACGCCTGAGGACGCGACCAATCTCAAGGGATGTTTCGAGGTCTATGGCCTGAAGGCGGCGGTCGAGGCCGTGCCGATCGGGATCGATCCCGTCAGCTTTCGTCAGCAGGCGATCGAAAGCGCTTCCTCCGACGAGGTGGTGAAGATCATGGATACGCTGGAGGGGACGCGCCTGATCATGGGGGTGGACCGGCTGGATTATTCCAAGGGTCTGCCCGAGCGGATGAAGGGGTTCGAGGCTCTGCTGAAGAACTATCCCGAGCATCGCGGGCAGGTGACGTTCCTTCAGGTTACTCCGGTGTCACGGGGGGGCGTGGAGAGCTATCGTCTGCTCAAGGAAGAGCTGGACGGGCTGGTCGGGACGATCAACGGCGCCTATGGCACGCCGGACTGGGTGCCGATCCGCTACACGACCTGGCCGATCGGGCGGCATATTCTTGCCGGGCTTTACCGGATGGCAGATGTGGGGTTTGTCACGCCGCTGCGGGATGGCATGAACCTCGTGGCCAAGGAGTTCATCGCGGCGCAGGACGAGGACGATCCCGGCGTGCTGGTGCTGTCGCGGTTTGCGGGGGCGGCTCCGGAAATGCCCGAGGCGCTTCTGATCAATCCGCTGGATGCGGAAGGGATGGCCGATGCGCTTCATATCGGCCTGACCATGGACGTGCACGCCCGTCATGCGGCATGGTCCGCGATGTATGACGAGGTTTCCCGCAATACGGCGGGGAGCTGGTCCAAGCAGTTTCTTGATAGCCTGGAGGCGATCCGTCCGTGCCACTGAACAGAACATACCGCCCCGTTTCAACGTCTGCGCTGGGTGGTCTGTATGTTCTGGCGGGGCTGGTGGCGCTCGGGGTTGTCTGGTTTGCCGAGCACTGGCTGAAGCTTGCGCCCTGCGAGCTGTGCCTGTGGGAGCGGCGTCCGTGGTGGGTGCTGATCGGGCTTGGGATTGTCACGATCGTGCTGCCGAAGCGCTATGCCCGGTACGGGATTTTCTTCGGGCTTCTGTGCCTGATGACCAGTATCGGGCTGGCGGTTCTGCATGCGGGCGTGGAGCACAAGTTCTGGCCCAGCCCGGCACCCGAATGCAGGGCGCCGGTCTTTCACGGGGGCAACTTCAAGGACTGGATGTCGGCGATGCCCGCACGGCCGAACAAGCCGTGTGATTCGCCGGATTACCTGTTCGGTCTGCCCGTCTCCATGACGGAACTGGGCGGTCTGTATGCGGTTGTGGTGTTCGTGGTGGCTCTGGTCGGGAGCTTCCGCATGGGCCGCTCCCGACGCTGAGGGGCGGGATCAGAGGCGCGTGCCGCGGCCGCGCCCGAAGACGAGGCTGATGATCAGCAGCACCAGGAAGATGAAGAAAAGGATCTTGCCGATATAGGCAAAATCTGCCGAAATTCCGCCAAAGCCCAGCACCGCAGCACATAAGGCGAGGATAAGGAAGGCAATGGTCCAGCGTAGCAGGTCCATGGGACTGTCTCCTTTGTCAGTAGCGCCCTCTGAGGGAGAGGCGGGGTGTGAGAAGGCTGAACGGCGGCGGAGTGAACAGGTTCATTTTCGCAACGTCCGTTTTATTCGGGGGCTGAGTCTGGGAAGCCCCTTTTCGATATTTCCATGGGTCGGATGCCTGTGTTTGGACATCCTGCCTGCCGGAGGACCATCATGACCCTGTTCCGCTCCCTGTATCATCAGGGGTTCGCCCGGATTGCCGCCTGCACGCTGCCGGTGACGCTTGCCGATCCGCTGAAGAATGGCGAGCGGGTTCTGGGGGTTCTGCACGACTGTGACCGGCAGGGTGTGGCGGCGGTGGTGTTTCCGGAGCTGGGGCTGACGGGCTACACGCTGGATGATCTGCGGTTTCAGGACGTGGTGCTCGAGGGGGCGGTCGAGGCGCTCCGGCAGGTGGTCGCGGGGTCTCGGGATCTGCTGTCCGTCGCAGTGGTGGGGCTGCCGCTGGTGCGGGGGGGCCTGCTCTATAACTGTGCGGCGGTGGTGCATCGCGGGCGGGTGCTGGGTGTGGTGCCGAAATCGCATCTGCCGCGTTACCGGGAATTCTACGAGCCACGGCATTTTACGTCTGGGCTTCAGACGTCCGGGACGATCCGCCTGTTTGGCGAAGACGTGCCGTTCGGGGCGGATCTGCTGTTCCAGGCCGAGGATATGGGCGGGCTGACGCTGGGCGTGGAGATCTGTGAAGATCTGTGGGTCGCGTCTCCGCCGAGCGGGAAGCTGGCGGAAGCGGGGGCGACCGTCATTCTCAATCCGTCGGCGTCTCCGGTCACGATCGGGCGGACGGATGACCGGTCGCTTCTGTGCCAGGCGCAGTCCATGCGGACGCTGACAGCCTATGCCTATGCGGCGGCGGGTGAAGGGGAATCCACGACCGATCTGGCCTGGGACGGGCAGGTGTCGGTCCATGAGGCCGGGCGGCTTCTGGCGCAGTCGGACCGTTTTCCGCAGGGCGAGCGGCTGGTTGTGGCGGATGTGGATCTGGATCTGCTGCGACAGGAGCGGATGCGGACGGGCCAGTTCGGGCAGGCGGGTCAAGAGTTCCGGACGGTCGGGTTCACGCTTGCGCCGCCAACGACGGATCTGGGGCTGAAGCGGGAGGTCGTGCGGTTTCCGTTCGTGCCGTCCGATGCGCGGACGCTGGCGCGGGACTGCTACGAAGGCTGGACCATTCAGGTCAGCGCCCTGCGCCGGCGATTGCAGGCGAGCGGGGCGCAGCGAGCCGTGATCGGGGTTTCAGGCGGTCTGGACAGCACGCTGGCGCTGCTTGTGGCAGTGCGGGCGGCGGATGAGCTTGGCTGGCCGCGAACGCATGTCCTTGCCTACACGATGCCCGGTTTTGCGACAGGAACGGAGAGCCGCTCGCTGGCCCATGCGCTCATGGAGGCGCTGGGCGTTGAGGTGAACGAGCTGGATATCCGGCCCACGGCGCAGACGATGCTGGCAGGGATTGGCCATCCTTTCGCCGAGGGGCAGTCCGTTCATGACATTACGTTCGAGAACGTGCAGGCGGGTCTGCGGACGGATTTCCTGTTCAGGATCGCCAATTACCGCAATGGAATCGTGATCGGGACGGGAGATCTGTCGGAACTGGCGCTGGGCTGGTGCACCTATGGTGTGGGGGACCAGATGTCCCATTACAACGTCAATGCCGGGATGCCGAAGACGCTGATCCAGCACGTCATCCGCTGGCTGGCCCGGGATGGAAAACTGGGTGACGGTGTGGTGGGTGCGGTTCTGGAGCGGATCGTCAATGCGGAGATCACGCCGGAGCTGGTGCCCGATACCGGACAGGGCGTTCAGAGCACGGAACAGACGATCGGACCCTACCCGCTTCAGGATTTTACACTTTATCATATTCTGCGTCACGGCTTCAGACCGTCGCGGATCGCGTTCCTGGCGGAGGTGGCCTGGAGCGATGCGTCCCGCGGAACATGGCCCGAGCATTATCCACAGGACCGGAAGATTGCCTACAACCTGGGCGAGATCCGGCACTGGCTGGAAGTGTTTCTACGGCGGTTTTTCGGGACGAGCCAGTTCAAACGCTCGGCCATGCCCAATGGTCCGAAGCTGGTTTCCGGTGGCTCTCTTTCGCCGCGCGGAGACTGGCGGGCGCCGTCTGATGGCACGGCAACGGCATGGCTTGCGGAACTTTGTGATAATGTGCCTGAAACGAACACACATCCGTGAAGTTTTGGTGTGCAGGAGTGTGGGGGGTTTTGTCTGCCCGCATCCGTGCCAATATGTTGGAAACCCGTCACCACATAGGAACATGACTCGTCATGGCTTACGCTACGATCAACCCTTATACCGGTGAGACGCTCAAGACCTTCCCGGAAGCAACCGACCAGGAAGTCCAGACCGCGCTGACCGAAGCCTATGATGCGTTCAAGAGCTGGCGTCATACGCCGTTCGCCGAGCGCGCAAAGATCATGACGGCAGCGGCGAACATTCTTCGCCGTGATATCGACAAGTATTCCAAGCTTCTGACGCTCGAGATGGGCAAGATCTATGCCGAAGCCAAGGCAGAGACGATCCTGTCCGCCGAGATCTTCGAATATTATGCCAAGAACGCCGAAGAACTGCTGAAAGCCGAGAAGCTGCCGGTTGCGGATCCGAAGGAAGGCGAGGCCGTCCTGATCCACCAGCCGCAGGGCATTGTGTTCGCGATCGAGCCGTGGAACTTCCCGTTCTACCAGATCGCCCGCATCATCGCGCCGCAGCTCTCCGCCGGTAACACGGTCATTCTCAAGCACGCCTCCAACGTGCCGCAGTGTGCTGCTGCGTTCGATGACCTGATGAAGGAAGCCGGTCTGCCGAAGGGTGGATTCCGCAACCTGTATGCTGCCCGTCATCACACCGAGACGATCCTCAAGGACCCGCGCGTCTGTGGCGTGGCCCTGACGGGTTCGGAAGGTGCTGGCGCTGTTGTGGCCGGGATTGCGGCACAGGCGCTGAAGAAGTCCACGATGGAGCTCGGGGGTTCCGATGCGTTCCTCGTTCTGGACGATGCGGATCTGGAAAAGACCGCGAAGTGGGCTGCTTTCGGCCGTCACTGGAATGCCGGTCAGGTCTGCGTGTCCGCAAAGCGTCTGATCGTGGCGGATGCCGTGTATGATCGCTTCGTCGAGCTGTACAAGGCCGAAGTCGCCAAGCTGATCCCGGGTGATCCGATGGACCCGAAGACCACGCTGGCTCCGCTGTCCTCGCAGAAGGCTGCTGATGATCTGAAGGCTCAGGTCGAGGAAGCCAAGAAGCACGGTGCCGTCGTCGAGGCCATTGGTCCGTCCGTACCGGAGAAGGGTGCCTTCTTCCAGCCGCTGCTGATGACCAACCTGCACGAGAACAATGAAGCCCGTCTGTGGGAGTTCTTTGGTCCGGTGACGCAGCTTTATCGTGCCAAGGACGATGCGGATGCCATCCGTATCGCCAATGACTCGCCGTTCGGTCTGGGTGGTTCGGTCTTCACGAAGGACACCCAGCGTGGCGTGAAGGTTGCCGAGCAGATCTATACGGGCATGGTCTATATCAACCATCCGACGATGGTGAAGGCTGATCTGCCGTTCGGTGGCGTGGCCCGTTCGGGTTATGGCCGTGAGCTGATCGGTCTGGGTATCAAGGAATTCGTCAATCACAAGCTGATCGACGTTGTTGATATCGACGCGCCGTTCTGATTGATGCGTATCGGGCTTCTTCGTGAAGCCCGGTTCGATCTTTCAGATCATGAAAAAACCCGCTTCCGGATCTGTCCGGGAGCGGGTTTTTTCTTGGCCGGTCTGGGAAAAGGTGTTCAGCTTTCCCGGGGTTTGGCCCATTCGGCGCTAAGGCGGATCCAGGGGTGCCGCGCCTGAACGAATGCCACGACGCGGGCCTTGTGGGCCTCCTTTTCGGTCGAGGCGTTCGTCATGGATGTCTCATGCTGGCGGTAGTCGGCCAGGATCTGCGGGACGTGATGGCCGGGAAGGCCGCGTTCCGCCAGTGAGCACCACAGATCGAAGTCCTCCCAGCCCATTGCTTCACGTGAAACATAGTACCCCCCCACCGCAGCCCAGGCCCATTTGGTGACCATGGCCATGGCGTCGATCCTGTTTCCGGAGACGAGGGAAAGCGGATTGAACGGCAGGTCTCCCAGAAGCTCTGGCGTACCTGGCTGGTGATGGGTGTCCGCCCTCATATCCATCAGCACAGGGCCGTGCTCGTTGAAGCAGGCGATGAGCGGATAGGCGTAGGCTGTGCTGTCACTCATGGAGCCCAGAAGCGTTTCGCAGGCTTCGGGGCGCAGGATGTTGTCGGCATCCAGTTGCATGACATGCACGGTCTCGGCCGCGTCCATTCCGATGTTGCGCGCGCCTCCCAGACCCGCATTGGCGATGGACTGGCGCAGAATCAGGCGGTTGAAGCGGTCGCAGTGCCGCTCCATCCAGGTGCGGGCCAGAGCGACCGAGCCATCCGATGACCCGTCATCCACGACGATCAGATCCAGGACGGGAAGGGTCTGCGCCGCCACGGATTCCAGCGCGTCCAGAAGATGTGTTTCGTAGTTATAGGACGTGATGACGACAGTAACGGGAGCTTCTCCCAGCGCATCGTGATGGAAAAGGGTGCGGCTGGGCGGGATGACGGGCACGGGGGGCGGAGTGAGACGGTCTCTGGCAAGGCGCGTTTCCCCGGCAAGGGCTGCAGCTTCGTCACCGCACATGGACGTCAGGACGAGCTTCATGCGCCGGGCCTGCGCCTGTGGGCCGAAGGGCCACAGGACGGAATGATAGGCGTCCCGTGCCATGCGAACGCGTCGTTCCGGATTATCGATCAGTTCGATCAGGGCGTCGTACCAGTCTGTCGGGCTGTCGGCCAGAAAGCCGGTTTCGCCATGGCGGATAACGCGCTGGAACGGCCCGGTAGGGGAAGCGATCGTTGCCGCGCCCGACAATGCAGCTTCGAAGAACTTGATCTCGCTTTTGGCTTCACAGAAGACGTTTCCCGTCTCCAGAGGTGCGATGGAGATGTCGAACCGCGCGAACTCGTCCTGCAGCTCCTCAAGGGGGACCATGTCGCGCCACTCGATCTGGTCCTGCACTGGGATCAGGCTGGGAAATTCTTCCATCAGCAGGACCGGGCGATGCGTGACGGGTTCGCGGAACAGGACAAGGCGCGCTTCAGGACGCTGGCGCAGGACTTCCGCGATGGTAGGGCAGACGGGGGCGAAGTCCCGCTGATGGGTCCGGGAGCCTGTGGCGTAACCGATGCGAACCAGATCGTCGCCGGCGCTGACGCGGCCTGGCTCTCCACGCATGCGCAGCTCCAGGCGCGCCCGTTTTAGGGTGGACATGTCATAGATGTTCGGAAGCAGGTGAACGACGGGGCGCAGGCTGTGCATGGCAAAGACCAGCTCGGCCGTGGTCGTCGATCCCTGATCGCAGCGCAGGAAGGTGCGGCGCATTTCCGAGAAGCTGCGCTCGATCCGCTCTTCCGTGGCGCCAATCGAACGGATGCCGTCAATCATGTCCACGCGGGCATAATGGGGAACGAAGACAATATCGTCCGCATCGAAGACGGTAATGACGTTTTCCGCTTCGGCCAGATCGAAGATTGTACTGACATGGCCACTGTATTCGACCCGCCAGAACACCATGACATCCGCCCAGTGGATATCGTCATATCCGACCGCAGCACAGGGCTGGACCCTGGCTTCAAAGCCGGCATCCCGGACCGCCGCGGCATTGCGGTAGCAGCGGTACAGAACGCCAGGCGTGTCGGGCTCTCCCGCAACGAACAGCACACGGCGTACGGAGAAAGGTGCGGGAACGGATGTCGGTTCTGGTTCCGGCTCGGGAGCCGGGACTGGAATGGTCTCCGGGCTGCTCTCATCCGTGTTGGGTTCTTCCTGAACCGGGAGGGCGGGTTGAGAAGGATGGGAGCGGAGCATGCGTTTGAGGCGTCGGGCCGCCCGGAACCAGAGCGGAGGTGTCGGAAGCGGGTCAGGAACCGGGTCTTCAGGGGGAAGAGAGATGATCGGCGGCGGAGCGGGTGGCTCTGTCTGTTCGGGCAGCGGGGGCTCGGGCGGCAATGGCGCATTTCTGGCGGAAAGCATCCGCAGAGAGACCCGGAGTTCCTGGATGGTCTGCGTTTTCTCAAGCGATGCCTGCTGTATCGCCTGCGTCCGGGACATCAGAAGGCGGGTTTTCCGACTGTCATCGAGAAGCAGTCGGATATTGCGTCGGAGGCCGAGGCTTTCCGCAGTTTCGGACATCAGGACACGCAGAAAGGGTGAATCGCCTGCATTCGTCAGGGCGCTTTCCGGGGTCAGGGTAACGGAGCCTGCGGGGTGATCCGGCCCGAACTGGAGAACAGGTAATGAAGAAGAGTTCTGGGGTGCCTCTTCCGTAATCTGGCACAGCAGGGGAAGAGCGGTCCCATCGTTCCGGGATGCCTGGGAGACGATCCGGATGTCCCTGTCCGGCAGGTGTGTTTCCAGCGTTGCACGAAGAGCGTGACGAATCTGGGCATGGACGCGGGGTGAACATTCAATCCGGGCAGCGGAAAGGCCTTTTTCCCCGGTCAGGACCATTGTCAGCCAGACAGTCAAGAAAACGTGATCCTGCAGATCGGGAGGAGTATCGGCCTCTGACCTTCCCGATGCCAGCAGGAGTGCCAGACATACCAGGTGATGGTCCGCCCCCGGAAGGGGCAGTGAAGGGGGGATGGGGAAATTCACGAGTGGGCCTGTCGGGATCTAAGTGTCTGTGAAGGATAGATTGTTTCAGAAAAGGCGCAGGCGGGTCGGGGCTGGCTTGACGCAGTAGTGGTAATATTTATTTCTTGTGAAATTAACATTAACGGAACTTTTTTGATATAAAAGGATTTGACTGAAGAGCTGGATCCCCCGCTCTTTCCCGTTTCCATATAATGAAAACGGAAAATTCTTTGTCGGCATGGCTGTTCGAATCTCCAAATGATGGATCTTGATTCCTTGTATCGTGTCCGAAGTGGATTGCTTTTGATAATCTGGCTCTGATATATGCAAGACTCGTCGCTCGATCATTTGAGTGGTCCGAGGGCCGCCGGTGCGAGGCAACCTTTTTTAGGAGTGCATGGTAATGGCTAACATTACTACAGTAGTTGGCGCCTCCGGCCAGACCTTTGCGGTCACGGTCAGTGGTGGGCAGACCCAGCTGCTGGCGCAGCAGTATCAGACTGCTGTTTCCACCCTCCACGCGAGTGGTGGGCTTGATTCTTACGATCTGATTCCGGGCTGGAATGCCGCTGCTGTTTCCAACACGGGCCATGGCCTGATCAGCCAGGGTGGTGACTACACCGTCTCGGGCGCTGCTACGCAGTACATTTCTGTTGGCAGCTACTCCACGACGGGCGAAGACACCCTGAACTCTGCTGTCAGCCTGGATCTCTCCGGCAGCACGGCCAAGAGCGTCAGCGTTCTTGCCGGTGACTTCGCCGGTGTGTCCGTGACGGCCGGTAACCAGGATGGCACGTTCATTGGCGGCGTTGGCAACAACACGTTCAATGGCGCCAATTCCACCGGGAACTGGACCATCGCCACGGGTGACGGCAACGACACCGTGACGGGCACCAATGGTAACGACACCATCAGCACGGGTGAAGGCAACAACCTCATCAAGCTGGGAACCGGCACGAACGTTGTCCGTTCCGAAGGTCAGGACACCATCGACGGCACGACCGGTACCGATACGGTCACGCTGCTCGGCGGCAGCTCCGTGGTCACGCTGGGCGCCAACGCAACGGTTTACGACACGACGTCGCACAACACCGTTTCGGGTGGCAACAACAGCTTCATCACGGGCGGCAGCTCCAGCACCTACTTCTCGACCGGCAACCTCAGCACGGTCTCGGGTGGTCTGAACGACACGATCTCGGCTTCCGCCGATATCTGGCAGATCCGTGGTACGGCCAACTCGATCACTGCTTCGGGAGCCCTGACGTTCCTGAACGGTACGGGTGCAACGACCGTTTCCGCCGGTACGTCCACGCTGTTCGGTGCTTCGGGTCTTGACCTGATGCTGGTCGGTGGCTCTGCAAGCTCCGCCAACCTGTTCGTTGGTGGCGATGGCAGCGAGACCGTTTCGGCTGCTTCTTCCAACGGCACGCTGCATGCTTTCGCAGGCACGGGCGACGAGACCATCATCGGTGGTTCCGCTGCTGATACGCTGGTTGGCGGTTCGGGCGCGGCTACCCTTACGGGTGGTTCGGGCGCGGCAAACCTGTTCGCTCTGAACAAGGGTTCTGCTGGCGGTGACTACACGATCACCGACTTCGGCAGCGCAGCCGGTAACCTGATGGCTCTGTACCAGTACGGCCTTCAGAACAACGACGGTCTGGCAAGTGTTCTGTCGAACGCTACGGTTGCTGGTGGTAACACCACGATCGAACTGTCCGACAACTCCAAGATCACGTTCGTTGGTATCACCGACCTGAACGCTTCTAACTTCACCCTGAGCTAATGACGGTATCTGTCCTCTGACAGACTGGCATTGTTCAGGAAGGCCGGATCCGGAAGGGTCCGGCCTTTCGTGTTTCTGAAGACCTTTTTACCTCCTCTTGTGAAAGCCTGACAGAATGCGGGACGACCCGCGCGAAACCCTGACTGAAAGCTATCGCAGTGCGGCCCGCCTGAATGGTTTGAGAGCCGAACAGCTGCAGAAGGAAAATCAGAAGCTTCGGCGGCAGCTGTTCCTGATTCAGGCGTCCCTGTCCTGGCGTGTGACGCTTCCCCTGCGGGCTGTGCGGGCTCTGACGTTTGGCAGGCTACTGTCCGGCCGCCCCGTGAGCGAACTTCCGGAGCGGTTTCTGCGTCTGTGGGGACGGGAAGGGCTGTCGGGGATCAGGAAAACCGTTATCCACCGTGTCCGCCGCCTGAAGCGGATGCATGGTGACCGGCAGATGGTTTCGACGCCATCCACCGCTGATACTGGAGTGCTTCATCCTTACAAAGCTACGCCCGAGTGTGGAACCGCGAGACTGAAGCCTCAGGTTCTCATCATTGCGGAACTTAGCCTGAGGCAGTGTGCCAAGTATCGTGTCTGGCAGAAGCGGGATTTCCTGAAGATGCTGGGCTGGTCAGTTCAGGTCGTGGACTGGCGGGATCTTGCTGAAGCCCGGTCTGCCCTTCAGCTTTGCACGCATGTCATTTTCTATCGGGTTCCGGGCTTCGAGGATGTCATGAAGCTGGTGCAGGAAGCGCATCGACTGGGGCTGGCTCCGTGCTGGGAAGTGGATGATCTCATCTTCGATGAAGGGGAGTATCGGCAGAACGGGAATATCGACACGCTTCCTGTGGCTGAACGTGACCTTCTGCTCTCCGGAGTGGCGTTGTTTCGCCGGTGTATGTTGGCCTGTGGTCAGGGCATTGCCTCGACGGCGGCTCTTGCGGGCGCCATGCGAGAGGCGGGGCTGACGGATGTCGCTGTTCTGGAAAATGCCCTGGATGCACAGACGCTTGGAATTGCAAAGGCTCTTCCTGCTCCTGTGCCATCAGACCGGATCTGGGTGTCGTATGGGTCGGGCACCAATACTCATGATGCCGATTTCAGGCAGGCCGAGGCGGGGCTGCTGGCAGCGATGGATGAGGAGCCCCGGCTTTGCCTGAGGGTTATCGGGCAGTTGCAGCTGTCTTCGGCATTCAGCCGGTTCGGGGACCGGGTCGAGCGTCTCACGGAGCTGACCTATCCGGAATATCTGAAGGCCCTGTCCCAGACGGATATCGCGATCGCTCCGCTGGAAAAGACGCTGTTCAACGACTGTAAAAGCAACATCAAGTTTCTTGAGGCGGCCATTGTCCGGGTCGCGGCCATCTGTTCTCCCTGTGCCGCGTTTCTGACAGTTATGCGCGACGGGAAGAACGGCCTCCTTGCCGCAGATGCTGCAGCATGGCGAAACGGCTTTCTGGCCCTGGCGCGGGATGGGGATTACCGGAAACGTCTGGCGGAAGCGGCTTATGAGGACGTAATGGCGCGGTATGCCCCTGAGGCGATGGCGCAGACACAGGCCCGGGCGTTGTTTGGTCTTCCGCCCCGTCGGGAAGCAGAAGGCCTCAGGGTCCTGATGGCGAATGTCTATTTTGCGCCACGCTCTTTTGGCGGTGCCACGATTGTGGCTGAGGAGATGGGGCGTCGCCTGGTCCGGAAAGGGGCTGAGGTCAGTGTCATGACGTCCAGACCGCCTGACGTGAATATCCCTGATGGGGACGTTCGCTACGACGTGGACGGCATGATGGTCTTTGCCTCCGTGTTGCCTGACGGTTTGGACGGGGTGGGGCATCTGGATAATCCGGCAATGGCTTCCCGGTTTGCGGATGTACTTGAAGCCTGTCAGCCGGATGTCGTGCATGTTCATGCCGCGCAGGGACTGGGAACGGGGATCCTGCGGATCTGTCAGGAGAGGGGAATTCCTTACGTCCTCACGCTGCACGATGCCTGGTGGCTTTGCGAGCGGCAGTTCATGGTCAAGGGGGATGGACGGTACTGTTTCCAGACGACCATTGATCCTGCGGTCTGTCAGGCCTGCGTGCCCGGTGTGCGGCATCTTGCGGATCGGGCTGTCGTGATGCGGCAGGCGCTGGCGGGTGCGGCCCTTCTGATCAGTCCGTCGCAGGCGCATCGTGAACTCTATCTTGCGAACGGGATTGCGCCTGAACGGATCGTGGTCAATCGCAACGGTTTTTGCTGGCCGAAGCGTGCGCGCAAGCCACGGATGCCCGGAACACCGCTGCGATTTGGATTTGTTGGCGGGACGGAAGCCGTCAAGGGATATGGCCTGCTGAAAGAGGCCATGCAGTCCTTGTCTCGGAGTGACTGGGAGCTTGTCATTGTCGATAACAAGCTCAACCTCGGGTTTCAGTCGATCTTTCCGGAAGACTGGACAGTGCGTGGGAAGCTCCGGGTTGTGCCGGCCTATACACAGGCTGGGCTCGATGACTTTTATGACCAGATCGATGTTCTGCTGTTTCCGTCGCAATGGAAGGAAAGCTACGGCTTGACGGTGCGGGAAGCGCTGGCGCGGGATGTCTGGGTCGTCACGACGTCTCCGGGGGGGCAATCAGAAGACGTGGTGGACGGAGTAAACGGGACGTGGCTGCCGCTGGACGGTAAACCACAGACACTTGTCCAGGCTGTCTCCGCGCTTCTGGATGCGCCGGAACGCTTTGAGGGGTACGTCAATCCGTGCAAGGAACGGCTTGCGACATACGACATGCAGGCGGAAGAACTTTACGGCTTCCTGAAGCAGGCCGCAGGGCAGTCTAGCGGCCGAGGAGCAGGGCTATAAGGGCGTGTCGCCGGTCTTCGCTGGCCAGGGCCTGGATCAGTCTGGCCCGGAAGCCAGCGCGTTTGGAACGGTTGCGGGGCGGTGTTGCCGCAAGGTAACGGGCGATCCAGTCGGGGTTGAAGAAGGCGGGATCGGGGATTTCCTGCCGCCACAGATGGGTGGACGCGATTCCGCTCGGGTTGTCGCGCAGGAGTTCGGTCTTGATGAAGGGGGCGTGGCCGGATCGCAGAACGGCGCGCCAGTCCGTGTGCATGGGGTTGAGTGCCAGAAGACGGGCGAGGCCTCGGGGATTGCTCCAGGCGGCTCCGCAAGACAGGCCGGCCGCCTTGATGGCGAGGCCGAGGCCAAGCTCTCCGTGCAGGACGATCTCGTCCTTGCTCATGTCGCTGAAGGGCTGGTTGAAGATCCGCTGGATTGCTGGATGATCCAGGGCCTCGCGGGTCATGCACAGGAACCAGGATTGCAGATGGGGCACCACGGCTTCCGAGCGGACCATGCCCCAGATCTGAAGGTTCTGTGCCCGCATGCGCTCCACGATGGGAGTGAGCGGAAGGAGCGGGCCGAAGACGCTGTCATTGGCGAACAGGATTTCGTCTGCGTCCCTGTCGCAGCCACGGGAGAGCAGGAATTGCCAGGCCCCGAAGTCCAGCCCGGTATTGGGGCGGGCGTGGACGGTTGCCGAGACCGGAGGTGTGCCGCTTGCGAGGTCATCGTGCAGCGATTGGGCTTGTGTTTCCGACAGGCCGGAGGCGGCGATGTGGATCGTGAAGCCGCAGGACGCGATCTGGCTGAGCAGATGGCGTGTGTGAGGGGGGAGCCCCGCTTCTGTACTGTAATATGCGAACAGGCAGACAGGGGCTGACACGGACCGTCCTGTTGAAGAAAGAAACGTTAAATTCATGATATATGGTTGTTTCTAGGGCGGTTCTATAGGAAACACTATGGCATTCTGAGGCGATAGACAATCCGCCCTTCAGTTCGCATTAGCGGCATTTCTGTACCGGCAAGATGCGATCTGCACTGAGTAAATCCGGAGTTTTATTCATGAGCAAAGCTTTTCTTGCCGCAGTTCTGCAGGATTCCATGAACTGCACAGGGGTTGTTGCCCAGCGGGCGGTCAATGACATGATTGACGCCATTATTGAGGAGCTGCGCGAAGAAGGGGGCTTTACGCTGCCGTCTTTCGGGACGTTCACGGTCTGTGAAACCAAGGCAAGGCAGGCCGTCAATCCGCGGACCGGCGAGCCTGTTGAGGTGTCAGCGGGGCGGACCGTCAGGTTCAAGGCCAGTCCGGGACTGAAGCAGCTCGTCTGAGGGATCGTGAGCGCTCCGACAGGGGAACTGTCGGAGCGCCCGGTGCAACGTGCTTGTGACTGCTCCCAAAGGGGCTGTCAGATAATGGACATGATCTGGGGCCCAAGAAGCGATTTCAGATTCATCCTGTCGTTACTTTCGAGTGTGGCTGATTTCAGCAGGAATTCTTCATACGGAAAAGATCCTGCAGAATTGAGCATGTAATATATCAGGTCCGAAGCTGGTCCTTCGTTGTCTCCAACGAATGTCAGCTCAGAGACCTTTTCTCCGAAGTAAAATTTTTCCCAGTCTGAAGCCTCTTCCCGGGAGAATTCCACGTTTCCACCATGGTTTACGGGAATGCAGGTCAGGTATTTTTGGGTTTTCGGAGATTTTATGAAGATGGAATTATCCGATTCATTGGAAGCGAATTCAAATTCATAGCAGTAATTGCTTTGGGCCGAGTGGCTGATGTGGAACCGAACATTTGAGGAATACACAAAAGGATTCCGGAAAAGCCAGATTTTGTTGCTGTCGTAGGGGATGGCCGCCAGAATGCGCTCAAATCCCTCTCCCTGAAAGAGATGTCCATCAATGTTGTTCAGGGAAAGGTATTCGCCATGAATGCTTTTGAGATGGAAGACATCCACTTTTCTGTGAGGAGTCAGGCTGTTTTCCGTGTTTTCCAGAGCGTTTCCTTTCTCGAGGAAATTCTTCATCGAATACTGGAAAACTGATTTCTTGATAGTGTTGTAAACGGTATTTGCCGCATTGATGCGCGCCTGATCCTGGGGATCATAGACATCATTACGATCAAAATGAGACCAGTAGACCGTACTGTTCGACAGATCGGATCCCAGACGTCTTTTGATGCGGTCGATGAAATGCTCCATGGAGCGGCAGATATAATGATTGATTCTGGCGCCTTCCCACAGGATGTTTTTCGTGGCTCCGGGACGCCATTCTACGGGCTGGCCGGCAGCGTCCGCGTAATTCCCGTAGGACAGGTTGAACTTGTGGGGGTTTTCATACACGAAGCTGACAGCTTCCGGTCTTACGAAGCTTTTTACGAGCGTATTGTCATTAAGCTCGGGCGTCGATCTGTGGTTGAAGACCTGATAGGTCGGGACCTTGTCTTTCAGGACCCTGCTGGAACTTCCGTATATGCACCAGCTTAGGGCAATCCCCGTGTCGTCTTTACTGAATTTGTCCAGAAATCCGTTTATGTCCTGGGTGCCGTCGATGCTGACATATTCGTCACCATCCAGCATGGCGATCCACTCATAGTGATCGATGGACTTCTTGATGGCGTCAAAATAGCTGTCGCGTTGTCTGTAGTAAAAATTGCCTTCAAGCATGGAAGTCCTGCAAACCTCCACGTTGTAAATGCCTTCACAGGATTTGGCTATTTCATAGGTCCCGTCGGTCGAGTGGTCGTCATATACAAATATTTTATCGAACCCGATGGAAATATGCCATGATAGCCATGCCATGATGTCATGGGCTTCGTCTTTAACGAAAAGCACTATTGCAGATTTTTCTTTTTTCACGACGAAGACCCTGATTGATGTCGGAAGTATGTCCTTCCAGATTACATCCTTGATTGAGATTAGCCAAATCAGTTGACGGGCATTGTCCTGAAACGCGGCATACCCGTTGGGGAAAGCATTTTCCGGTTTTTGGAGGCTGGCTGGGGTGGGAGGATTCGAACCTCCGCATGGCGGAATCAAAATCCGCTGCCTTACCGCTTGGCTACACCCCAAATGATGCGCCCTTCAGAGCGCATGCTTCCGGCCTTCTAATCTGAACCGGCTGCCTTCGTAAAGTGCGAAGTCAGGATTCCAGTTCAAGATCGTGGTCGGGCAGGCCGGTATTGTTCAGGGCCTCGTCCATTTTGCGTCGGGCGGACGGCTTGAGAATTCCGTAGCGCTCGGCGCGGTCCAGGGCGGTATCGAGGGCTGCCATGGTGGCTGCGAGGTCGGGGCTTTCGTCCTTTTCCCAGGCCCGCATGGCGTGGGCCCAGACTGCGGCCAGGGCATTGATGCGTATCACGCCGCCAAAGCCCGTGCAGTCGATCCCTGCGGCTTCGGCGAGCCATTTCATGGAATCAAGGGTGGTGCCGGCCAGAAAAGCTGCCAGAGCCGGGTCGTAGGGCACCGTCTGCAGGACGGCGCGCACGCCTTCGCGATATTCCTGGAAGATATCGAAGCGGCGCATGATCAGGTCGAAGAGATATTCGCGCAGCGTTCCGCCGTCACCGTCGTCACGCAGGGCGCTGGCATCGGCGAGGCGCCCGAGCTGGAGCAGCAGCAGCGCTTTGACCGGGTAGCGCCTGCGGACGGTTTCGACGGGAAGACCGGCTTCGCGGGCTGCGTCCACGAGGGAGAAGCGGTGCCATCCCTCGTTTCCGGCGAGCGACAGGGCAGACTGGAGAAGGGCGGCGTCGAAGGCTTCCTGCGCCATGTCCGGCGGACCGCTCAGCGCCATGTCGTCGGATTCAAAGGGGTCCTGCCGTCCGTCCATACGGGTCTCCTGTCGAAAGCTTCTGGTTTCATGGTGGGAGCATTGCGGTCTGCCGACAAGCTCTCTCCCATAAAGAAACCGTCAGCCTGCGAGTTCGTCGGCCCGTTTTGTAGCAGCGTCAATAGCTTTTGGAACAGTCTCTGGCCAGGCGTCGGATTTCATGAGGACGGCCAGGGCTGCTGCTGTGGTGCCATTGGGGCTGGTGACGGCCTTGCGCAGGTCCTCGGCGCTGTCGGGCAGATCATCGAGCATGCGGCCGGCGCCGTAAATCGTTCCACGCGCCAGCCGGCGGGCGATGGTCGGGGACAGGCCGTGCTGCTGACCGGCTTTTTCCAGAAGCTCCGCCAGCAGGAAAACATAGGCGGGGCCGGAGCCGGAGATGGCGGTGACGACGGACAGATCGGCTTCCTTCTCCACCGGAACGACGTCTCCGACGGCAAACAGCAGATCGTGACAGATGGATTTCTGCTCCGGCGTGGCGGAGGGGGCAGCGTAGAGGCCACTGATCCCGGCACCCACGGCGGACGGTGTATTGGGCATGGCGCGCAGGACGGGAATGTCCGCGCCAGCCAGCCGGGCCGCGTCCGAAAGGGCGGCGCAGGTGCGGCCGGCCATGACGGAGAGAATGGCGGCGTTGCTCATGCGGGGGCCAAGCGCCTTGCCGATAGCGTCGATCATGATTTCGGCAGCGGCCGGCTTGACGGCAAGAACGATGATGTCCGGCTTGAAACCGGCTGGGATTTCGGCGGCGGTACGGACGACGGTGATGGCGTCGTCCGAGCCGGTTCGGTGTCGGTCAAGAATGACGAGCCGGGGCGGTGTGGGGGAGGCGAGCCAGCCGTCGAGCAGCGCGCCTCCCATCTTTCCGCACCCTGCGAGAAGAACCGAAGGGACGGATGGCACGGTCAGGCGTCTCCTGCGCAGTCGAGCATTGCGGCGTCTATGGCGTCCTGCGGTGATTTTCCGCCCCAGAGTGCGAACTGGAAGGCGGGGTAGAACCGCTCGCATTCGGACATGGCGATGTCCACCAGGTCTTCCATGCTTTCACCGGGAAGGGTCTGCACGCCACGCAGCAGCAGCGTATGTCGGTAAGAGGGGGTTCCGGTATCGGGATCGACGGCGAAATGGCCGATCCAGAGGCGGTTATTGGCCAGGGAAACGAGTTCATGGATGGCCGGACGGCGCTTGGCGGGCGAGCGCAGGTCCAGGATGCAGTTGAGATGCAGGGCCGAGAGTTCGTCGGACCATGTGAAATACAGCGAATAGTCGCACCACTGTCCGGGGGCCTGGGCGGCCATTTCGGACGGGCCGAGGCGTTCGAACTCCCATTCATAGAGGCCCATGACCTGTTCCATCAGGTCGAGCGGATGGGATTCTGTTTCCGTGGTGAGTGAGGTGCTCAGGGCAGGCATGGCGGGTCTCCCAAGGCCGTGGAGCCTGGCACCGGCCTGGCGCCGGTGCGGCGCTCCAGATGTCTGCGGCCGGAAGAGGAAAATCCCCTCCCGACATCAATCACGTTATGGACCCTTTGCGCGGTGTGCAAGCATTACGCGTTGCAAAAGTCACACTGGTCCTCATGACTGTTGCAGATCAGCCCTGCGGGCCGCCCTTCTCTTCGGTTGCGAGTTCCTCGACAGCGGAGAGGCGCGATTCGATTTCGGCCAGACGCTGTTCGGTGGCGTCCTGTGCCATGCGGGCGCGGGTGGCCATTTCCTGCACGGCGTCGAATTCGTCGCGGCGGACGAGGTCGAGGCTGTTGAGGATTTCGTCCACGCGGGTGCGGACGATGGCGTGAAGTTCTTCGCGGGCGCCGGTCACGGCGGAAAAGGCGTTGCCGGCAAGGCCTGCGAGGTCGTCGAAAAAGCGGGGTCTGTCAGCCATGATGAAGTTCCTGCTGTTCTGCGGCGTGTCATGTCGGGCGCGTCGCTTGGATCGTTATCGGGGACAGACTATACAGGAAGGATGATTATCGTCACCGGCGGGGCCGGATTCATTGGTTCGTGCCTTCATGCAGCCCTGCGTCGCCGGGGCTTGCGGACGGTTGTGGTTGACCGGCTCAGGGACGGGGTGAAGTGGCGGAATCTGGCGTCCCATGCGCCGGATCGCATCATCACGCCTGACGCGCTTGAGGGTTTCCTCGCGTCGGAGCCGGATGTCGAAGCTGTGTTCCACATGGGGGCGATCAGCGCCACCACGGCGCGGGATGGCGATCTGGTCTGGTCGAGCAACGTGGATCTGTCGCAGACGCTGTGGCGCTGGTGTGCGGCGCGGGGCGTGCGGATGATTTACGCCTCCTCGGCCGCGACCTATGGCGCCGCGGACCGGCCGGAGATGTTCCGTGACGGGCTGGAGAATATCGACGGGCTGCGACCGCTGAACCTGTATGGCTGGTCCAAGCAGGCATTCGATCTGTGGGTGAAGCGGGAAATCGAAGCCGGTGCGCCGGTGCCGCCGCAATGGGCCGGGCTCAAGTTCTTCAACGTCTATGGGCCGAACGAGTATCACAAGGGGTCGATGATCTCTGTGGTGAAGGTCAAGTATGACGAGGTCGTGCAGGGCCATGCGGCAAAGCTGTTCCGCTCGGATGTGCCTGGTCTGGCTGACGGGCAGCAGAAGCGGGACTTCATCTGGGTCGGGGATGTGATGAACGTCATGCTGTGGCTGTTCGACCATCCGGAGGTCAGCGGTCTGTTCAACTGCGGAACGGGCGTGGCGCGGAGCTATCTCGATCTGGCGCATGCGGTCTGCGATGCGGCAAAGCGGGCGCGGGATGTGGAGTTCGTGGACATGCCTGAGAAGCTGCGCGGGCAGTACCAGTCCTTCACCTGTGCGGATATGAGTCGCCTGCGCGCTACGGGATATGATGCGCCGTTTACGTCTCTTGAAGACGGAATCGGGCAGTATGTGCGCGAGTATCTCTCCCAGCCTCACCCCAATCTCTGAGAACCGATTCCTTGAGCCATCCCCTGATCTTTCCGGATTTTGACCCGGTTGCCTTCCATATCGGTCCGCTGGCGGTACGCTGGTATGCGCTCGCCTATATGGTGTCGTTCATCATCGCGCTGCCGATTGCGCGGCGGCTGAACCGTCTGGCGCCGGAAGTGGCGACGAACGAACAGGTGGATGACTTCCTGTTCTACGCCATTCTCGGCGTGCTTCTGGGGGGACGGCTGGGCTATGTGCTGTTCTACCGGCCGATGGATTACCTGTCGCACCCGCTGGAGATCTTCAAGACCTGGGATGGCGGGATGTCGTTTCATGGCGGTGCGCTGGGCGTCATTCTGGCGCTGGCCTATTTCAGCTGGAAGACCCGGCTCAGCTTTCTGGCCTTTGCGGACCGGATCGTGCCGGTTGTGCCGATCGGGCTTGGCCTGGGCCGTTGTGCGAATTTCGTGAACGGGGAGCTTTGGGGGCGTCCGGCGTCTCCGGATCTGCCCTGGGCAATGATCTTCCCGACGGGCGGGCCGATTCCACGGCATCCGTCCGAGCTTTACGAAGCCCTGACCGAAGGTGTTCTGCTGCTGTGCGTGATGCTGTTTGCCGCCAGCCGTCCGCAGGTTCGCGAGCGGTTCGGGTTCCTCTCGGGGCTGTTCCTGTTTGGCTATGCCTGTGCGCGGAGCTTCTGTGAGTTCTTCCGGCAGCCGGATGCGAATATCGGATTCCTCTCGGGTGGGACGACGATGGGGCAGTTGCTGTGCATTCCGATGGCGCTCGCGGGGATGGGGCTGATGGTTTACGCGATGCGGCGCCCGGCTCAGGTGTCAGCGCATGTCTGAGGCCGTGCTGACGGGATCGGTTCTCAAGGTTCCGCATGGGTTCTTCACCCGGCTCGGGGGCGTCTCGCCAGCACCGTATGACAGTCTGAACTGCTCGCTGTCCTCGCAGGATGATCCGGCGAATGTGGCGGAGAACCGGGCGCGGGTGGCGCGGGCGATCGGAGTGGTGCCGGATCATCTGCTGGGTCTGAAGCAGACGCATAGTGATATCACCGTGCCTGTGACGGCTGAAACGCCGCTCTGGGTGGCTGGAACCGGGCAGGCAGGGGATGCGCTGGTGACGGACCGGCCGGAAATCGGCGTGGGTGTCATTACGGCGGATTGTGGGCCTGTGCTGCTGTCTTCTGATGACGGGCGGATTGTCGGTGCGGCGCATGCGGGCTGGCGCGGGGCTGTGGGCGGAATTCTGGAATCCGTGGTTGCGCAGATGGTGGCGCTGGGTGCCACAGGGATCAATGCCGTTGTCGGGCCTTGCATTGCGCCGGAGAGCTACGAAGTCGGCCCGGATATGCGGGATGCGGTTCTCGCCAAGGATGCAGCGGGTGAGAACTTCTTCCGTTCAGCGCCGCGCGAGGGGCATTTCCTCTTCGATCTGCCGGGCTATTGCGGCTTCCGTCTGGAACAGGCTGGGGTCCGGACTGTGCAGATTCTTGGTGTGGATACGCTGACGGACCCTCGGTTTTTCAGCCATCGGCGGCGGACGCTCGCGGGTGGTGGGCATATTGGTCATCAGATCTCGGCGATCCGTCCGCGGGCCTCCCCGCTGGGCTGAGGGCGGCGCAGGCCGGATTTTTCGAGCAGCCAGCGATCGGCGGGGCGCGAGAGAAAGCGGTCCACGAGGGCGCCAAGGCAGAAGGACAGGCCGAGGGTCGGGATGAACCACACCCAGCCGAGCATCCAGTTTTCTCCGGTGGCTCTGAACAGATGGACCATCGGCATGACGACAAACATGTGGCTGAGATAGATTTCATAACTCAGCCGGCCCCACTGGCGGGGCCATGCCAGAAACCGGCTTCCGGTCGTCTTGCCCCATCCGTTGTAGAAAGCGAGGAGCAGGGCGGCGCAGGAGGCTGTGAAGAACAGCGGTGTGGCGTAGCCGAGGGTCAGCCATACGACATGGCCGTCGATCAGATAGAGACCGACGCCCAAGCTTCCGGCCCAGCCAAGCCAGGGCGTGAGTTTTTCAAAAAGGGACGGGCTTATCCGGTGCGCCAGAAGGGCCGCACAGACGCCCATGGCGATTGCGGAAATGCCAGGTCCGTAGGCTTCATCCTGCCAGATGTCCGATGCGTTCCGGATCTGCCATTCCGCGAAAGGGCTGGACAGGGCGAGGAGCGCGAAAACGAGGCCGGGCAGTTTGGGAACGCGTCCGCCCAGCAGGCAGAGGATCGGGAAGGCCGCATAGAACAGTTCCTCGACCGAGAGCGACCACAGCACATCCCAGTTGGGGGGAAGATAGTTCGTCCGAGCTTCGTAGAGGTTCAGATGCATGAATAGCGCTGCGAAGATGGCGCCGGGCAGGGTCTGGCTGTCGTGATGGAACAGGAAATCAGGCGCGCCTGCGAGGTTGAGAGCGGCCAAAATCCCGAGCAGGACCAGCAGGCATGGCAGAATGCGGCAGGCCCGGCGCATTGAGAAGGCAATGGCGTTGATGCCGCCCAGACTGCCCCATCGGCGCAGTGTGTGATCGGTGATCAGGAAGCCTGAAATGACGAAGAAGATCTTCACACCCTTGCCGCCATCCCAGTTCAGGGCTTTCAGCAGTATGGAGGGTAAAACGGCCGAGAGGCCGGTGTGCATCAGGGGGATACGCAGGGCGAGGTGATGGATGACGACGAGGATGATGGATAATCCTCTGAGCAGGTCGATCCCCGGATTGCGCTGTGCGCCTGATGTTGTCTTCACCCTGAAATCCCATCCTGCAAAAGCGGAACGCTTCTGGAATGGAAGTCAGGCATGATTCCGTTCGGAATGTGGCGCGGGGAGGGGCAGATATAAAAAAAGGGCCGGAAAATGTCTCCGGCCCCTGTTTTGTCTCAGACAGCGTGGGTTCTGGCTTCCCGGTCCCAGAAGCGCAGTTTGCGGCATAGGGTGATGAAGGTCTTGAGATCGCTGGGGGCCTCAAGCGGGATGATGCCGTCATCCATGTCTTCTGGCGTAATGCCACCCTTGGCGAGAAGAGGCTTGGCGTCCGGGCCGTAGCCGATGAACTTCGCATGGGCGAAGGCATCGGCCACAAAATCCCGTGCAGTGGCCTCGCCAGTCAGGAGCTTTGCCCCTGCTGCGGACGGGAGCAGGACGACCGCATCATACAGGACCGAGGGTGCGCCAACGATCTTCTGGCCAGCCGGAACAAGCTTGCCATCCGTCGTTTTCACGCCACCAACCGCCGGGGCTACCAGTTCGACGATCGTGCCTTCCGCTTCCGCGGCTTTCATCAGAGCAGCGAGCAGGTCTGCATCCGTGCCATCGGTGACGAGCACACCCAGATTGCGTCCCTTGAACGTCTTGGGGCCGTTCTTGAGAATGCTGAGCGGGTCCGAAGCCGGCAGATCCGTCAGCGGCGTGCGGGCAGCCGGGGCAGGAGCCGGCATCTTTTCCAGACGCAGGCCTTCAGCCACGCCCTTTGCGAGCTTTTCATCGACGTTCAGCAGATGGGCGACGACGCGGGCACGGATGGCCGGGGTGAGGCACTTGCTGAGCTCGAAGACGAAGGCATTCTTGATATGCGTCTGCTCGGTCGGGGTCTGGCTGGTGTAGAACTGGCGGGCCTGACTGTAGTGATCGGCAAACAGTTCGCCGCGCTCACGGGTTTTGCGGCCATTAAGCTCTTCCGCATAGGGTTTGTAGCCGGTCTGCGGGTTTTCACGCGGTCCCATGCCCCAGGAGTTGGGCTCATAGTTTGCACGCCCTTTCGGGTTGTGCATGGCCATGTGGCCGTCCTGCTGGAAGTTGTGGAACGGGCATTTCGGCGCGTTTATGGGGATATGCGTGAAGTTCGGGCCGCCGAGGCGCTTGGTCTGGGTGTCCAGATACGAGAAGTTCCTGCCCTGCAGAAGCGGATCGTTGGTGAAGGCAATGCCGGGGACGACATTCTGGGTGCAGAAGGCGACCTGCTCGGTTTCGGCGAAGAAGTTGTCCACCGTGCGGTTCAGCACCAGACGGCCGATGCGGCGGACCGGGATGAGTTCTTCGGGGATCAGCTTGGTGGCGTCCAGAATGTCGAAGTCGAACTTGTCGGCAAAGTCGTCATCAAAGAGCTGCACGCCGAGTTCCCATTCCGGGAAATCGCCGGAATTGATGGATTCCCACAGGTCGCGACGATGGAAGTCCGGGTCGGCGCCGTTGATCTTGACGGCTTCGTTCCACACGACGGACTGCAGGCCCTGCTTCGGCTTCCAGTGGAACTTCACATAGGTGGATTTGCCCTCGGCGTTGACGAGGCGGAATGTGTGGACACCGAAGCCTTCCATGAAGCGGAAGGAGCGCGGAATGGCGCGGTCGGACATGATCCACATGAGCATGTGGACGGTCTCGGGCGAGAGCGACGCGAAGTCCCAGAAATTGTCATGGGCGGACTGGGCCTGCGGAAAGCCGCTGTCGGGTTCTTCCTTTACGGCGTGGACCATGTCCGGGAACTTGATGGCGTCCTGGATGAAAAAGACGGGCATGTTGTTGCCAACAAGGTCCCAGTTGCCTTCTTCGGTATAGAGCTTCACGGCAAAACCGCGCACGTCGCGGGCCACGTCGAAGGAGCCGCGGCCACCGGCGACGGTCGAGAAACGGACGAAGGCGGGAACGCGCTTGCCGATTTTGCCCAGTACACTGGCCGTCGTGTAATCGGCCAGGGAGTCTGTCAGTTCAAAAAAGCCATGCGCGCCGTAGCCGCGGGCGTGGACGACGCGCTCGGGGATGCGCTCGTGATCGAAGTGGAAGATCTTCTCGCGGAAATGAAAGTCTTCCAGAAGGGCAGGCCCGCGGGCACCGGCTTTCTCGGTGTTCTGATCGTCGGAGACGGGAACGCCCTGCTGGGTCGTGAGGGTTGGGGTCTCGCCTGATGCCACCTGATGGGTGGCCCCCTGCGGGCCGCGTTCGAAGGTCTGGTCGCCGATGGTGACGGTTTTGCGTTTGTCCGTGCTCATGAAATGCGCCTCTGCCTGTAGGCCCGGAAAAATACGGGACTTCGGGAAGTCTGGATGAGGAAGCTGCCCTTCCCATCGGAAAGGCCGTGCCCCTTAGAAGGCGCTGTCCGGGGCAAGTGTTCCTGAAATAAATCCGGGAAATTTTCTGAACCTGTCCGGAAGACGGGCCGTTAAGCGCAGGAACTCTGTCCATGACGACACAGGAGTGTTTCCATGCCTGCTGATCCTCGCACCCGCTATCCGCGTCCGCCGTTCCGGGGCCAGACGCAGAAATTTCCGGGTCTTTCAGAAAAGATGATTCCCCGGCCCGATTACGGCGAAGAAACCTATAAGGGTTCCGGAAAGCTCGCGGGGCTTGCGGCCCTCATCACGGGTGGTGATTCGGGGATCGGGCGGGCGGTCGCGCTGGCATTTGCGCGTGAAGGCGCGGATGTCGCGATTTCGTATCTGGAAACGGAGGCGGATGATGCGCGCGATATCGGGGAACAGATCAAGGCCGAGGGGCGGAACTGTCTGTTGTTGCCCGGAGATATCCGTGATGGTGCGCATTGTCGTGAGATGATCAGCAGGACCGTCGAGACGTTCGGGCGACTTGATATTCTGGTGAACAATGCGGCCTTCCAGAAGGCGCGGGCCAAGCTGGAAGAGATTTCCGATGAGGAATGGAAGCGCCATTTCTCCACGAATACGGATGCGCTGTTCCATCTGACGAAGGCGGCCCTGCCGCATCTTCAGGCCGGGGCGTCCATTATCAACACGTCTTCGGTCAATCTGAAGACGGCGCCGGAACTGCTGGTGCCGTATTCCATGACGAAGGCGGCGATTGCGAATTTCACATCCAGCATGGCGCAGCAGCTCGCCGGGCGGGGAATCCGGGTCAATGCCGTGATGCCGGGGCCGATCTGGACGCCGTTCATCGCCACCGGAATGCCCGAGGAAGAGCAGGAGCATCTGGGTTCGGATGTACCGCTGGGCCGTCCGGGGCAGCCGGCCGAGCTGGCAGGCGCCTATGTCTATTTTGCCGATCCGCTGAACAGCTACACCACGGGCGCGCTTCTGGCGGTCAATGGTGGGGTGCCGATGATCTGAGACCCATCTTCCGAAGTCAGGTCTGTGCGAACGCCTGCTCGTCATCGAGCGGGCGTTTTTCCGTTCTGGGGCCGAAGACGAGCGTGACGGTGGCGCCTGACAGCAGGATCAGGGTCGTGAGGCCGAAAACGCCGGGAAAGCCCGCAAGCGGGTAGAGCCAGCCGATCAGGACGGGTGATGCGATGGCGCCCAGGCGCGCGATGGCAGAGGCGAGACCCATGCCCCGGGCGCGCAGGGACGTCGGAAAGAGCTCGGGTGTGTAGGCGTAAATGCCGCCGAAGGTGCCGTTCATGAAGAAGGACAGCAGGATGCCGAAGATCAGAACTTCGGTCGGTGTCTGGCTTGTCGCCATGCCGATGGCGCTGATGGCTCCGGCAACCATGAAGAGCGCCACCGTTCCGCGCCGTCCCAGACGATCGGTGAGGAAGGCGGCGGAGGCATAGCCGGGAAGCTGGGCGAAATAGATCGAGATGGCGTAGCCGAAGCTGCGGGTGACGGTCATGCCACGCTCGATCATCAGGGTCGGGATCCAGGTGAAGAACGCGTAGAAACTGAAGGTGATGGCCAGCCACATGGCCCAGCTCATGAAGGTGGAGCGGCGCAGGTTGGGGGCGAAGAGATCCCGGACCGGACGGATGCTTGGGGCGCCACGGTCGGTCGTCGTGGTCAGGCCGACGGCAAGGCCCGCGCTTTCCTCAATGTCGCCGACGATGCGGCAGGCTTCGGCCGTCTGGCCGCGTTCGTCGAGCCAGCGGGGGGATTCGGGCAGGGCGCGGCGCCACCACAGAAGCATCAGGACCGGAAAGCCTGTGAGCGCCAGCGCCCAGCGCCAGCCATCCGCCATGGCGGGCACGAGCATGAACCCCATGATGGCGGCGGTGACATAGCCGAAGGAATAGAATCCCGTGAGGGCGGCTGTGAATGCACCGCGATAGCGGGCGGCTACGAATTCGCTGAGATAGGGCGCGATGATGGTGGCTTCCGCACCGGCGCCGATTCCGGAAAGGAGGCGGCACAGGAAAAAGCCCGCGAAGGAAGACGATCCGGCGGAGAGCAGGGAGCCGATGGCATAGATGGCCAGGGCGCTCATCATGACGCGGCGGCGCCCGGAGCGGTCTCCCCACCAGCCTGACAGCAGGGCGCCCAGCCCGTAGCCTAGATAGGTGGCGCTGCCGAGCAGGCCGAGTTCCGGGCCGCTCAGATGCCACTGGTTTTTCAGCATCGGGAGCGCAAAAGCCACGATCGCGGAATCGAGGCCGTCGAATGTGTAGCCGAGGCCGCCGAGGAACAGGAGTTTCCAGTGAAAGCGGGTAAAGGGCAGGCGTTCGATGCGGGCGGCAATGCTCATCGGGTGGGGGATCTGCCGGAAACTGTGGAAATGAAAGGCAAGCGTAGCGGCCTGCAGACGGGCTGGTCCAGAGGGGCGGAGTCCGAAAATGGTTGTGCCGGTGGCGGTTTTCCGCTACTCCGCGCCTCGCACAGGCACCCCTGGAGGTCTGTGTTGAGTGAAATTCAATACGCAGGAGCGTAACAGTGGCTAATTTGACGACACTTGCTGTCTCGACGCGTGCGAAGGCTGGTAAGGGGGCAGCGCGCGCAACGAGACGTGAGGGCCTGGTGCCGGCCGTGATCTACGGTGGCAAGCAGGAACCCTCCATCATCGCACTTGATCCGCGCGTGATCATGAAGGAACTGCATCGCGGTGGCTGGTCCTCCCGCGTGTACAACCTGGCTGCCGAAGGCGCAGAGCCGGTTGCAGCCCTGATCCGTGACGTGCAGCTGCACCCGGTCACCGATGCCCCGATCCATGTTGACTTCCAGCGCGTTGCTGCCGGCACCAAGGTGCACGTTGAAGTCTCCATCGCTTTCGTTGGCGAAGAGAAGTCCCCGGGCATCAAGCGCGGTGGCGTTCTGAACGTCGTCCGTCACTATGTGGACGTGCAGGCTGATCCGGCCAACATTCCGGAGCACTTCACGGCCGAGCTGAGCGGTCTGGACATCCACGACAACGTGCGCTGGACGGACCTCAAGGGCACCGAAGGCGTTGTTCTGGGCAGCGGCCAGGCTGCTGACATGGTCATCGCCTCCATCGCTGCACCGACGATCGATGCCGAAATGGAAGCCGAAGCTGCTGCCAAGGCCGCTGCTGAAGCTGAAGCAGCTGCAAAGCCCGGCGCAAAGAAGAAGTAAGTCATGAGGCTCTGGACCGGTCTCGGCAACCCCGAGCCGGGGATGAGCCGTCATCGACACAATATCGGCTTCATGGCGGTCGACGAGATCGCCAGGCGCCACGGTTTCTCACCGTGGCGCAAGCGTTTCCGGGGGGAGACCTCCGAAGGCGTCATCGGGGGGCAGAAGATCCTGCTCCTCAAGCCGATGACGTATATGAACCGGTCAGGCGACAGCGTTCAGCAGGCCGCGCAGTTCTTCAAGATTGCGCAGGACGATATCACCGTATTCCACGACGAACTCGACCTTGCCTTCGGCAAACTGCGCATCAAGCGTGGCGGTGGTGCGGCTGGGCATAATGGCCTGCGCTCCATGGATAAATGTCTGCCGGGGCCGGATTACTG
Source organism: Gluconobacter oxydans (assembly GCF_006539685.1). Taxonomy (GTDB): domain Bacteria; phylum Pseudomonadota; class Alphaproteobacteria; order Acetobacterales; family Acetobacteraceae; genus Gluconobacter; species Gluconobacter oxydans. Next base: position 9,456 of record NZ_BJNM01000006.1, on the reverse strand, counting down.
GCGTGTGCGGATGGGAATCGGTCATCCGGGCCATAAGGACCGTGTGACCGGGCATGTTCTGGGAAATTTCGCCAAGGCGGAAGAGCCGGAGCTGGAACGGTGGCTTGAGGCCATCGCCGACGCGGCGCCTCTGCTGGCGAAGAAAGAACACGAAGCCTTCATGACGAAGGTCGCCCTGCTGGCTGCCTGACGGTACTGCGGCTGAAATGGCCGCTTAGCGCCGGTCTGATGAATAGGGCGACGACATCCATCAGGGCGTGAAATCCCATCAGCCAGATCAGCGGTGTTCCGTTTAGGGCACGGATCATGAAGATCAGGCCGAGAGCTGTCGTGGCCAGAACGCCTTTGAGCCCCTGATACCAGTGCATTCCCCCGAATAGCAGCGTTGAGAGCGCGGCGCCGGCGATCAGACTGCCGGTGAGTTGGCCTGTAAGCAGGGGAAGGGCCAGCCGGAAAAACAGTTCCTCGCCCAGACCGGCATTCAGGCACAGCAGAAACGCCAGTCCGGCTTCGGGCCATGTCCGGGGGATCATGGCCGCAAAGTCGCCTAAAGGTTTGAGGGGTAAGGGCCGTTTGAGCTTTCGGAGCAGGAGGAGGACTCCTGCGAGGATCAGAATCCCGCAACCAAATCCGATGAAAAAGGCCGGCGACGTTTCAGGCGGTGCCGTGCTGGCAGTTGGAGTGGGATGCGACAGGCGCAGTTGCGTCAGGCTGGTCCAGCCCAGAGGCCGGGGCAGAAGCCAGAGGGTCATGACGCCACCCAGATCGAAGAGCAGGATGCTCTGGATCAGCCATTTCAGATAAAGGCGACGCCGTTCACCGGTCCGGGTGACCGTCCGGAAGTGCTGCCAGTCCCGTGTTCCTGCGTAGCTGTGGTGAATGCAGGCGCCCAGCAGGGCCGTGAGCCAGAGGATGGCCAGAATTCCGGACCTCGGAGTGCCGTGCAGGATTGTCATGATCTTGTTGTCTTTCCATAATGGAAAGACAGATCATCATTTTCCACATTGGAAAGTCAATACCGTGCAGCAGGATGGAGTCAGGACTGTGGACGTGACCAGCCGGGACGATGCGCGTGTGCAACTGGAAGCCTTGGGGGCTTTCAGGGAAAAGCTGGGTGACGAGCTTGTCTGCCCCTGGTGGAATGCGCCCGTCATGGGCGGCCTTCTGGCGCTGCTGACATTCTCCATGAGTCTGGACCCGCCATTCATCTTCCTGCTGGAAGGGCTGTGCATCGCGTTGATAGGGATTTTCTATGCGCTTGCGCGGCGGCGGATGGGATATTTCGTCAATGGCTATCGTCGGGGCCGGACACGGAAGGTCGCGATCGGCATGATGCTGGCGGTCTATGCGATGATGGCGCTGTCGGGGGCTAGTGTGCGGGGGTGGCTGCCCTGGCTTGCGACGCTGGGCAGTTTTGCGATCGGCTATGGGGCGGCCCTGCTCTGGCAGAGGGCCTGGCGGGCTGATATGACAGCGGCGTTGTGACTGCTGTTCCCCAATTCGATCCTGTCATTCATCCTCCCGCGCGTCTGCAGCTTGCTGCGGCCCTGTCGGAAGTGGATGACATGGAGTTCGGGCGGGCGCGGGATCTGCTGGGGGTGAGTGACTCAGTCTTGTCCAAGCATCTCGCCCAGATGCAGGAGGCGGCCTATGTGCGGTTACGCAAGGCGCCTCTGGGGGGACGGCAGCGGACCTGGCTGGTTCTGACGGCACAGGGGCGTGCGGCTTTGAAGGCGCATGTCCGGGCATTGCAGGATCTGGCGGGAATCGTGGGCTGAAAAGCCTGTTTCGCGGCGGGAGGTGGTTGTGAGCCTCTTCGGTTTCTGCGAACACAGGGCAACGGAATTTTCTGGAACGGATCGTTCGCGTCTGGACGGTCTTCAATGATGATGGAGAGCACGAATGGGTTTCAATTGCGGCATCGTCGGTCTGCCCAATGTCGGCAAGTCCACGCTGTTCAATGCCCTGACGGAAACGGCGGCTGCACAGGCTGCGAATTACCCGTTCTGCACCATCGAGCCGAATACGGGCCGTGTGGCTGTCCCGGACCCGCGACTGGATGAGCTGGCGCGGATCGGCAAGTCCATCCGTAAAGTGCCGACCAGCCTTGAGTTCGTGGATATCGCGGGCCTGGTCCGTGGTGCGTCCAAGGGCGAAGGCCTGGGCAACCAGTTCCTGGCCAATATCCGTGAAGTCGATGCCATCGTGCACGTCCTGCGCTGCTTCGAAGACGACGACATCACCCATGTTGAAGGTGGCGTTGATCCGGTTCGGGATGCGGACATCATCGAGACGGAACTGATGCTGGCGGATCTGGAAAGCCTGGAGAAGCGCCAGGTCGGTCTGCAGAAGCGGGCCCGTGGCAATGACCGTGAGGCTCAGGCCCAGCTTGAACTGATGGAGCCGCTGCTGGCAGCGTTGCGTGATGGCAAGCCGGCCCGGACGGCGGTTCCCAAGGGGCAGGAAGCAGAGGCCTCCCGCCTTCAGCTTCTGACGACGAAGCCGGTTTTGTATGTCTGCAATGTCGAGGAAGCTTCGGCCGCGACCGGAAACGCCTTTTCGGAAGCTGTGCGCAAGCGGGCCGAAGCCGAGGGCGCGGGTGTTGTCGTGGTGTCGGCTGCCATTGAGGCGGAAGTCAGCCAGCTGCCGCAGGAAGACCGGACGGAGTTCCTTGAAGGGCTGGGTCTGACAGATAGCGGGTTGGATCGCGTCATTGCGGCTGGCTACAAGCTGCTGGGCCTGCGGACATATTTCACGGTTGGACCGAAGGAATCCCGTGCCTGGACGATTACGGCCGGGACCAAGGCACCGCAGGCCGCTGCCGTCATTCATAACGACTTCGAACGCGGGTTCATTGCCTGTGAAACCGTGGCCTTCGATGATTACGTCGCCTGCAATGGTGAGGCCGGGGCCAAGGAAGCCGGAAAGCTGCGGATCGAAGGCAAGGAATATGTGGTGCAGGATGGTGACGTCCTGCTGTTCCGGTTCAATGTCTGAGGCAGGACACATTCTGGACGGTCTGGCGGAGCATGCTCGTCGTGCCAGCCGGAGTCTGGCGCGGGCGAATGCGGGAACCCGCAATCATGCCCTGTCCGAAGCTGCGAAAGCACTGAGGGTCCGGTCGGACGAGATCGTGGCCGCCAACCAAAAGGATCTGGCAGCGCTTTCCGAAGACCGGAACGCGGCGTTCCGGGACCGTCTTACGCTGACGCCGGAGCGGGTTGAGGCGATGGCGCGCGGTCTGGAAGACGTGGCAGGGTTGCCGGATCCGGTCGGGCGGGTTCTGGCGGAATGGGACCGGCCGAACGGGCTGCATTTCCGCCGGGTCGCGACGCCGCTTGGCGTGATCGGCATGATCTATGAAAGCCGGCCGAATGTTGGGGCTGATGCCGCGGCGCTGTGCATCAAGTCTGGCAATGCGGTAATTCTGCGTGGTGGTGGAGAAAGTCTTCATTCCGCGCGCGCCATTCAGGCGGCGATGGAAGACGGATTGCGGGCAGCCGGGCTGGACGAGGCCTGTGTGCAGATCCTGCCATCTGCCGACCGGGCTCTGGTCGGAGCGATGCTGCAGGCTTCGGGAAAGATCGACCTGATCATTCCGCGTGGCGGAAAGTCCCTTGTGGAGCGCGTGCAGCGTGAGGCCCGCGTACCGGTTCTGGCGCATGCGGACGGTCTGAATCACACCTACATTCATGCGAGTGCTGATCCGGCCATGGCCCGGAAAATTCTGCTGGATGCGAAGATGCGGCGGACGGGGATCTGTGGTGCAACGGAGACGTTGCTGATTGATGCGGCGATTGCGCCGGCTCTGCTGCCCTTGCTTGTTGAAGATCTGGCTGCGAAGGGATGTACATTCCGGGCAGATGATCGGGCGCGTGCGATTGTGCCGACGCTTGCGGCAGCCTCGGCTGATGATTTCGATACGGAATGGCTGGACGCCGTGCTTTCGGTTGCCGTGGTGGACGGGGTTGAAGATGCTCTGGATCACATCGCGCGGCATGGAAGTTCGCATACCGAGGCCATTATTGCCGAAGATCCTGAAGCCGCGGCCGAGTTCCTCAACGGGACGGACAGTGCGGTTGTGATGTGGAATGCGTCCACGCAGTTCTGTGACGGTGGGGAGTTCGGATTCGGTGCGGAAATCGGCATTGCGACAGGGCGTATGCATGCCCGGGGGCCGGTGGGGCTCGAGCAGCTGACATGCTACCGGTACGAAGTGATCGGCACGGGGCAGGTGCGGGGCTGATCAGTATCCCGACGTCTGGTGACGGCCGGAACATGCGGATCGGCCTTCTGGGCGGGTCTTTCAATCCGGCGCATGCGGGTCATCTCATGCTGGCGCGGCGGGCCTTGCGGGCTTTGCGTCTGGATCAGGTGTGGCTCATGGTCTCACCCGGGAATCCGCTCAAGCCGAGTAAAGGCATGGCGCCGTTCAGGGTGCGTCTTGCCTCTGCGGAGCGGATTGCAGACGGACGGCGAATCGTTGCAACGGATATCGAATCGCGGCTTGGGCAGCGCTTCACCGTAAAAACGGTCGGATTGCTGAAACAGCGTTTCCCGCATGTGCGTTTCGTCTGGCTGATGGGTGCGGACGGGCTGGCGCAGCTTTCGCACTGGAAGCGCTGGCGGCGGTTGGCTGCGATGGTTCCCATTGCTGTGCTCCCGCGTCCGGGCAGTGTTTCGCCAGCCCTGCGGGGGGCCGCGGCCTCTGTTTTGCGGCATCAGAGACGGCCTTCGCGCGAATCACCTGTGCTTGCGGAGCGAAAAGGCAACGCATGGACGTTCCTTTCTGCGCCGCAGAACGATATATCGGCTACAGCGTTGCGTGAGTCCGGCCAGTTTCGTCCGGATTCCGATCAGGAGTAAAAACCATCACCAAGACGACCTCTCCCGAATCGCAGGCCAAAAAGCCTGTGCGCCGGAAAACCAGCTCCCCCGATGCGGCACTGGCCGAGGCTGCCAAGGTGCCGGGAACGGCTCGCAAGAAGGCCGCAGTTGCCGGACCGAAGAAAACGGCCGTCAAGCGCGAAGCCGTGCAGCCGGATCTTCTGACCAGCATGCTGACGGTCATCACCACGAGTCTGGATGAAGACAAGGGTGAAGACATCGTTGTGCTGGACCTGGTCGGCCGCGCGAATTTTGCTGATCGCATGGTTATTGCGACCGGTCTTGCCGACCGCCAGATTTCCGCGATGGCGCATCACATCGAGAAGAAGCTCAATGAGATCGGCATCAAGCGCATTCTGATCGAAGGCGCGAATGGCAGCGACTGGGTTCTGATCGATGCCGGTGATGTTGTCGTGCATCTCTTCAAGCCGGAAAGCCGTGAGCTTTACGGGCTTGAGCGCATGTGGGGCACCGATCTGGATGGCAGCGAAGACGAAGTTGCTGTCGGGCAGGACGAAGAGCAGGACTGAATGAAACTGGTCGCAATCGGCCGGCTCAAAGCCGGGCCGGAGCGCGAACTGTTCGAGCGTTATGCGGGCCGGATCAGGCCCGCTTTGACGGTGACGGAACTCGCGCCGTCAAAAGGCAGCGTCCAGGAGCAGAAGCGCCAGGATGCTGCGGCTCTTCTGGGGGCTTGTCCTGACAATGCCCTGATCGTGGCGCTGGATGAGGGTGGCAAGACACCGGACAGCCTGCGGCTGGCGGAGATGCTGTCCCGCTGGCAGGAATCGGGGCGCCCCATTCATTTTCTGATCGGTGGTGCGGAAGGGCTGGATTCAAGCGTGATCCAGCGGGCCGATTCCGTGATTTCTCTGGGGAAACTGACCTGGCCGCACATGCTGGTCAGGGTCCTGATCGCCGAGCAGGTGTTCCGGGCTCAGGCCATCAATACCGGTCATCCCTATCACAGGGAATCACGACCGGACTGAAGCCCGGTCGTCGGGCTTTATCAGCGAATCGAACGGTCGGGAGCGTCCGAAGTGAAGGCATCGTCCGGAGCTTCGGCGACTTCTGTGCTGCTCATCGGATGGCTCAGAGCGTCGGAGCCGTTCAGGACGGCGCGGTGACGGAAACCTGAGACGTTCGAAGCGCGTGCCATCACGACATGCGGGGCCGGGTTGCGATCGCCATTGTCGGAATGGGGATAGATGAAACCGTAGGTCGGATAGATGCTGCCCAGGCGGCCGCTGCGATCGTTGAGAGCGACGCGGACCGCGCTCCAGTCATTGTTGGGCGAAACATCAACGACGCGCACGTTATGGGCGATGCCGTTGGACGCCCAGTGGGACTGGTCGATATAGATTGTGCGGCTGTCTTCCACCGAACGGACCACGGCGACATGGCCGAGCGGCATACGGCGGATGGCGCGGAAATTCAGGACCGAACCAGCCTGCGGAGCGGACCCGCGGGCATAAACGCCAGCGGCATTGTACCACCAGTCACGCGCATTGCCGTGCAGAACGACTTCTGAAGCCGTCTTGGCGTAGGCGACGCACTGAATGACGTGAGCATAAGAATGGCGATGGCTGCTGGAACGGTGGCTGTGAAAGACGGTCCGTCCGTGGTGACCCGAACTGTGACGGGCCTGAGCCTGTCCCGAAAAGAATGCGATCGCGGAGAGCGCCAGAGCAGAGAAAAAGGTTTTCCGGCAACTTTTATGCTTCACGATCTTTAGGATCCTGATTGGTTGTGTGTTGTTCGGGTTACAGGGAGGTAACAACCTTCCTGCAACCCTGACAAGAGCAGAATGCAGGCCTGTGGGTTAAATTTTCATTTCCAAAGAAAATCTTTTTGACACCACACTCTGCTGCATTCTCGCCATAATCGTCTGATTCAGATCACTTCGTGGTCGTGAGCATGATTTCCACGAGGATCTTCGGGTCCGCCATGACGGCCTGAACGCAGGCGCGGGCAGGGGCCATGTTTTCCGGAAGCCATGCGGACCAGACCGTGTTGAGGGCGGTACGGTCTGCGATGTCCTTCACCCAGATCTGGGCCTGAAGGATGCGGGTCTTGTCGGTGCCGTGCACTTCAAGAATTTCGTCGAGCTGGTCGAGAACGCTCTTGGTCTGTTCTTCGATTCCCTTGGACAGATCAGCTGCGACAACGCCCTGCGTGAAAATGAAGCCGTGATATTCGACGGCCTTGGAAAGAATGGCGTTGGGTTCTGTGCGGATGATGCGGCTCATGATGACACCTCGTGTGATGGGGAAAGGTGGAGAGTGACCTTCCTGTGAAAAGGGGTCAATGATCCGTGGTGGCTGGTGTCAGGCGGATGCTGTGTCTCACTTGTCGCACAGGGGCTGACGCGGTATCGCCACATCAGAACGGACCGTCTGGAAGGGGGAGCTGTGACTCCTTTGTATGCGAAGCGGGTGCCGGTAACGCCTTTGCGGCAGAACTGCACCATTCTCTCGAATGATGAGGGTCGTGCCGTTGTGGTGGATCCCGGCGGAGATGTCGGAGACATTCTTCAGCATCTGGACGGGATGACCGTTGAGGCCATTCTTTTGACGCATGGTCATCTGGATCATGCCGGCGGCGCTGCTGCCCTGAAAAGAGCTCTTGAAAAGCAGCAGGGGCAGCCGGTTCCGGTTCTGGGGCCGGACAGGCGGGATGAGTTCCTGTTGCAAAGCATCACGAAACAGGCGGCTGCTTTCGGAATTCCGGGCATGGAGAATGTTGCGCCGGATCGCTTTGTGGAAGGCGGAGAAGTCCTGCATCTGCTGGGGCAGGATCTTCATGTCGCGCATGTTCCTGGCCATACGCCGGGGCATGTCGTCTTTGTGGATCATGACAACCGTCGCGTTCTGGCTGGCGATACGCTGTTCCGTGGGACGGTTGGCCGGACGGATTTTGCGTATGGCGATTCACAGGCGCTTGTCGACGGTATTCGCAGACATCTTCTGACGCTGTCTGATGATACGGTGGTTTTGTGCGGGCACGGGATGCCGACGACCATCGGAGAAGAGCGCCGGACCAATCCGTTCCTGATTTCCTGAACCTGAAAGTCATATCATGCGAGTTTTATGCTGTGCGCTGGTGGCGGCGCTTGGAATGAGTGCTGGCGTTGCGAAGGCGGAGGAGCCGATCACGCAGGCGCAGGCCCGTCTGCCAACCGCGCCTTTGACCATTACGACACGTGATGGTCAGAAGCATGAGTTTACGGTGGAGCTGGCCAAGACCTATCGCCAGCAGGAAGTGGGCGAGATGTTCCGCAAGCGTCTGCCTGAGAACGAGGGGATGCTGTTCATGTGGGCAACGCCTCAGGTCTCGGACATGTGGATGCGTAATACGCTTGTGCCGCTGGACATCGTGTTCATTGATTCAACGAACCATATCCATGCCATTGCGGAAAATGCCGTCCCTCTGAGCGAGGCGATCCTGCGCAGTGATGGTGTGGTGGCCAATACGCTTGAGCTGGCAGGGGGCGTTACGGCGAAGCTGGGGATCCGGGTGGGCGATGCTGTTACCAGTTCCGCGCTGAAGCATTGATGGTCCTGTGAAAGTTCTGGTTACCGGGGTTGCCGGGTTTATAGGGTTTCATGTTGCGCGGGCCCTTCTGAAGCAGGGCATGGAGGTCGTAGGCGTCGATACTCTCAATGCCTATTATGATCCGGCCCTCAAAGCCGCCCGACTGGAGCAGCTTGAGCCTTATCCGGGGTTCAGCTTTCTGAAAGTAGACGTAGCCAGTCCTGCAGCCATGCAGGACTTGGTCGCGCGGCACTCCGATCTGGAAGGTGTCATCCATCTTGCGGCCCAGGCCGGGGTTCGGCATTCGATGGTCGATCCCTATTCCTATGTGACGTCCAACGTCATGGGGCAGGTCGCTCTTCTGGAAGCCTGCCGTCATCTGAAAAAGCTGACGCATGTTGTGTATGCGTCCTCCTCCTCCGTTTATGGCCGCAATCAGAGCGTTCCTTTCCGGGAGACGGATCGGGTTGAAAGGCCCAGTTCCGTATATGCTGTAACCAAGCGTGCTGCCGAACTGATGTCTGAGTCCTACGCGTATCTGCACGGTATTCCGCAGACGGGGCTCCGGTTTTTTACCGTGTATGGTCCCTGGGGAAGGCCCGATATGGCGTATTACGGGTTTGCGAAAGCAATTTCGGAAGGGCGCCCGGTGACCCTTTATGAAGGAAAGCACCTTTCCCGAGATTTCACCTATATCGATGACATCGTCAGGGGCGTGCAGCAGGTTCTGGGCAGGCCGCCGGAAGCCGGGATGTCGCGGGTGCTTAATCTGGGAGGGGATAAGCCGGAAAGAGTGACCCGCATGATTGAGCTGCTTGAGCAGAATCTGGGAAAGAAAGCTTTCGTGGAGCGGCGTCCCAGACCGGTGGCTGATATGGAATCAACCTGGGCTTCTTTGGAAAATGTCAGGGAATTCTGCGGTTGGAAGCCGGCCGTGTCTTTTGAAGACGGGATGAAGGAATTCTGTCTGTGGTTCAGAAAGTTTCACGAAATCTGATTTTTTCACAAAAATGCAATTTTCCTGTTGACCCCCCT
>NZ_BJNM01000005.1 GCF_006539685.1 Gluconobacter oxydans | reverse complement strand
CTAACATCTGTAATTTCTCATGCCTGTTGAACGCTTTGGACAAAGCCTTCTTTGTAAAAGATAGGATAAAATTTTAAAATAAAATAGTTAATAGGGAAGGCAATGTTCATCAGAAAGAAAATATCTTCGTGAGGATAAAATAAACAATAATAAATATTATTTTTTATAATAATTGTAATTAAAATACCATTTTAGTGTGAATATATTTATTAAATATCTGAATTTCTTTAAGGGAGTAAATGCTACATTTTATGCTGGATTTTCTTAATTTCAGCCTTGAGAGTATGGATGCGCTCCGGGTCTGATTTCTCAGCGCGGGCGAGGTCGCGTTCGACTTCTTTCAGGCGGTGTTCGAGTTTCTGCTGGGAGGGGAGTTCGTGGGAATGGCCGGTCATGGTCTTACTTCCGTGTCAGGATCTGGGTGGCGAGGGCAGTGATGTCGGCGCTTTCGATGCCTTCGGGATTGCGAAGGGCGCGTTTGGCGATTTCCTTCTGCTCTTCGGTCGCGCCTTCAGCGCCCTTGAGAACGAAATGAGCCAGTTCCTCGACTTCGCTTTTCGTCAGCAGCTTGGGCTGACGATGCGCCTTTTCGGCAAGGTGATGCAGGCTTGAAGATTCGTGGGGGATGGGATCGTTGGACATTAGAAATATTCCTGTCAATTCAGCACCCATAATGGCTGCCGTCTGTCTGTTAAACGTGGTTTGACATAAATGGTTTTCAATAGAGATCTCGAAAATTGGTCTGTCGCGAACCGTATTGAGCGCAGGATGAACTCTTCCGGTTTCTCAGGATATGCGGCGCAGTCTCTTGCGTTGACTGGATTTCGCGATACCAAGACCTTCGCGATATTTGGCGACGGTACGGCGCTGGATGGAAAATCCTTCCTTTTGCAGCAGGCCTGTCAGGGCGTCGTCGGACAGGACGTTATCGCCCTCGGCGGCCACCAGGGCCTGGAGGCGGTGCTGGATGGCATGGGCGCTCTGGGTGGTGCCGTCTTCGGATGCCAGGGCGGTTGAGAAGAACAGTTTGAGTGGAACAGTACCGCGGGGCGTATCGATATATTTGCTGCTGACGATGCGGCTGATGGTGCTTTCATGCAGTTCCGTGCGTTCGGCGATTTCGCGCATGGTCAGGGGGCGGAGCGCGGTCGGGCCGTCACGTAAGAAAGCAGCCTGATGCTGGACGATGGCGCGGCCGACATTCAGGAGCGACTGTTTGCGACTGTGGAGCGCGCGGATGAGGGCCGTCGCTTCGCCTGCGTAGGCCAGCAGCATTCTGCCAGCTTCCGTATGGCCGTCGATCTGCGCGCGCAGTGTGTCGTCGAGCCGGACTGCTGGCAGCAGGCGCGTGTTGAGGGTCAGGCGGAAGCCGGTGCCATTGGGACGGACAATCAGGTCGGGTTCAATAGGCGGTGCGGGTGGTGGCAGGCTGAGGCCAGGGCGCGGATCGAGGGCCTGGATCTCGGCCAGCATGTCCAGCAGGTCATCCTGATCGAGAGCGCATTTTTCACGCAGTCTGCGCCAGTCCCGCCGGGCGAGCAGATCCAGATTGTCGAGCAGGGTCTGCATCGCGGGATCGAGGCGATTACGGACCCGAAGCTGGGCGGCCAGACACTCTTCGAGTGAACGGGCGAAGAGACCTGCGGGTTCGAGATGCATGAGAGTTTGGCGGATCGCTTCGAGTTTCGGTGCGTCCATGCCCAGTTCGGCGGCAAGGTCCGTAACGGAGACGGGGAGGCGGCCGGTTTCGTCGAGACTGTCCAGCAGATGAAAGGCGGCGTGCTGCTCCTCCGGGGGGATGGAGTGGCGGATCTGGAGGATCAGCTCGTCGCGGTCGGACGGAGGCGGAGCTGCCGCTTCCGGGCGGTCGGAGGCGGTGGTGAAGCGGTCCGGGTCGTCGTCGTGGAAGTCTTCCGACGCGGGGACGGCTTCAGGGACTGTGTCGCCGGGCTCCAGGATGAGGAGTGGGTTGGTTTCGCAGACCTGCCGGAGATGCTGGGCGAGATCGGTCTGCGTGTATTGCAGCAGCGCAATCGCCTGACGCAGCTGAGGCGTCATGACGAGAGACTGCGACTGACGCTGGATTAGGCCCGGGACAAGCATCCCGGCATGTTACAGCGAGAAATTCTCTCCGAGATAGACCCGACGGACGTCTTCGTTCGCGACGATGGCTTCGGGGGTACCTTCCATCAGCACCTGACCACCATGCATGATATAGGCGCGGTCAATGACTTCGAGCGTTTCGCGGACGTTATGGTCCGTAATCAGCACGCCGATGCCACGATCCTTCAGATGCGAGACGAGATCACGGATTTCTCCAACGGCGATCGGATCAATACCGGCCAGTGGTTCGTCGAGCAGAATGTAGTTCGGCTGGCTGGCCAGAGCCCGGGCGATTTCCAGACGACGCCGTTCACCACCGGACAGGGCCAGCGAGGGTGAGCGGCGCAGATGGGTGATGCCGAACTCGGCCAGCAGACCATTAAGCATCAGGTCGCGCTTTTCCGGATCGGGCTCGACGACTTCGAGGGCCGCCATAATGTTCTGCTCGACGTTCAGGCCGCGGAAAATGCTGGCTTCCTGCGGCAGATAGCCAACGCCGAGGCGGGCGCGGCGATACATCGGCAGCTGCGTGATGTCGGCGCCGTCCAGCGTAATGGTGCCGGTATCAGGCTGCACGAGGCCAACGATCATATAGAAGCTGGTCGTCTTGCCCGCGCCGTTCGGGCCAAGCAGGCCCACGGCTTCGCCGCGCTGGACCTGGAGCGAGACGTTCTTGACGACGGCGCGCTTCTTGTAGGACTTGCCGATGCCGCTTGCGACGAGACCTGTTGGGGGCGGCGAAGAGGGAATGTAGCTGTCTGTCACTTGGGTGCCTGGCTGCTGTTGGCCTCGTTCGGCACGACGAGCCCCTGGATGGGCGAGTCCGTGCCTGGCAGCATGGTTGCAATGCCGGTCTTCATGTTCACGATGGCCTGCGAGCCGTTGTTCTGGTTCTGGCCCTGCGTGACATGGACATGTCCGATCAGGCGCGCGATCTGGGTATCGAAAACATAGACACCACGGTCACCGGTGCCGGTCTGGGTCTGGGTGCGCAGGACGACATGGCCCCAGCCATAGGCGCGGTCGAGCTTCGAGGCGCCGCCGCCCATCGGGTTGGAGGAATCGGCGGCCTGGGTCGGCTTGGCCGACTGCGGCTGCCCCGGAGCAGGGGCATCGCTGGGTTTGCTGAAGGAAACCAGCACGTCCGCCTTGACCTGCTTGCCGTCATTGGTGGTGACGGTGGCGTCACCCCGGCCCACCGACATGCGCGTTTTCGAATGATATTCCATCACGTCACGTGCCGTCAGGACGTCCTGCGGGGTCGTCAGCTTCAGATGTTTGCCAGTCATGACCATGACCGCCTGATCCATGTCGTACAGGGCATGATCGCCCCAGCCCTGATCGGTCTGGTTGTAGATATGGACGTTGCCGCGGGCCTCGATCCGGTACAGCTCCAGAGAGCCTCCCATCGGGTCGCCGCTGTTATCCTTGGCGGTGGCCGGGGGCGGTGGAGGAGCAGGCTGCCCCGGAGGCGGCGTTTTCTTGCGCAGATATCCGATCAGCGTATCCGCATCGACTGTCACATCTCCACGCACGGCCCGCGCGCCGCCCGTAAGCGTCACGGTCTGGGCGTTGCGGTCGTAGATCTCTTCTTTTTTCCAGAAGAGCTGGACGGCTTCGCCGTGGGACATGTCCAGTCCGTCCGCATGCGCCGGGGCGGGGGGAAGTGCGAGCGGCAGGGCGATGAGGAGGGGGAGGAGGGCTGCGGGGCGGGGGGTCATTTTTCGGTCTTCAGTCCTTGCAGGTGCAGGCGGGCCGCCGCACTCGGAGGGCCGTTGTCATCGTTGCGGACCGTCAGTCCCGGTCCTGTAAACTGCATGATACCTGCATGCTGGTCCAGAAAATAGCCTTGGGCGTCCTGCCGGCCGAAGGGGCCTTCCGCGTGGACCCAGTCGCGCGATGCGATCACGTCGGCCTTGAGGTCGAGATCGGCGGAGGGGCCGTTCATGAGGAGGCCGTCGTCACGGTAGAGCACGACGTGGTCGTCGAGATCGAGCGTCTGTTCGTGCTGCATGTAGACGCCGCGGTCGGAGTGGATATGGGCCCAGGAGTTGCCGGAGAGCTGGATGTCGGCGACGGGATCGACCAGATCCACGCGATCGGGGCCCTGCTGGTGGGTGGTGCGGGCGGTGATCATGTAGGGGTGGTTATGGGCATCAAGGCCGCGATAGGTGGCCTGTTCCATGTTGCCGCTTTCCACGCGCAGGCGGGCCATTTCCTTCAGGGCGGCGCGGTTCTGGTTCATGAGATGGGAAATCTCGGGCCAGGCGGCGATGGAGCTGAGCAGGACGAGGGCCAGGCCCGGCAGCGCCCATTTGGCGAATCCCAGAAGGGAGCGGCGGCGGGCGAGCTGTTCGGCGTCGGGGGCCTGGCGGATGCGCTGGAAGGCTGCGCGGCGCAGGCTGTCGAGGCGGGCGAGGCTCTCGGCGCGGTCGGGATCGAAATCCTCGCGGCGGATGCGGGGCTCGCCGTTTTCGGAACCCGGAGCGTTGGGGCCGGGAGCGTCCGGGTTGGGGCCGTTCATGACAGGCCGCTTCGCAGGAGGTCGTGGACGTGGACGATGCCCGTGGGGCGGCGGTCTTCATCGACGATGAAGAGGCTCGTAATGGGGCGCTCGCGCTGGTTCATGAGCTGCAGCACGTCCTGCGCCAGTGTGGTGGGGGTGGCGGTGACGGGGGCGGCGTTCATGACGTCCTTCGCCGTGGTCGTGTCGAGGTCACCAGAGAGGGCGCGGCGCAGGTCGGCGTCCGTGATGAGGCCCTGAAGTATACCATTGTCATCAGTCACACCCATGCACCCGAATGACTTGCGTGTCATCTCGAGAATGACGGAGCGCAGCGGGAGGCTGCCCTGTCCGAGAGGCAGGGCGTCCCCCGTGTGCATCAGGTCGCTGATGGGGCGCAGGCGGGCGCCGAGGAGGCCGCCGGGGTGGAAGGCGCCGAAATCACGGGCCGTGAAGCCGCGTTTTTCGAGCAGTGCGAGGGCGAGCGCGTCGCCCAGGGCGAGTTGCAGCAGGGTGCTGGTTGTGGGCGCCAGGCCCATCGGGCAGGCCTCGGTGCTGCTGGGGAGGACCAGCGGAATTTCGGAGGCGCGGGCCAGGGCGGAGGTGCCGACCGAGGTGATGGCGATCACGCAGTGGTTCTGTCGGGCGGCATAGGCCAGAATCGCGGCGAGTTCGGTGCTTTCGCCGGAATTGGAGAAGGCCAGGATCAGGTCGCCGGGGGCCACCATGCCGAGATCGCCATGGGCGGCTTCTGCGGGGTGCAGGAAAAGGGACGGCGTGCCGGTGGAGGCGAGGGTGGCCTGAACCTTGCGGGCGATATGGCCGGATTTGCCGATCCCTGTGACGATCAGACGGCCTTCGCTTTCTGCGATGCGGTTCACGGCCTCGCAGAAGGCTTCTCCGAGCGGGCCGGAGAGGGCATGTTCGAGGGCCTGAAGGCCTTCGCGCTCGATGGAGACGGTCTGGAGCGCCGAATCGAGCGCAGTACGGAAGGGGCGGGGCGACGGACGGTGCATGTTCAGGCCAGACCGGAAATCAGGCGCGGTGCGAGAAAATGTCGGGCTCTTCGTAGCCCATGAGGTCCAGCCGGCAGCGGGCCGGAAGGAAATCGTAGCAGGCCTGCGCGAGGTCACGGCGGTTTTCACGGATCAGCATGGCTTCGAGCTTATCCCACAATGCGTGAAGATACAGCACGTCCGAAGCGGCATAGCGGAGCTGGTCGGGGGTGAGGGTCTGTGCGCCCCAGTCCGAACTCTGCTGGTGTTTGGAGATTTCGACCCCCAGAAGGTCGCGGCACAGATAGGCCAGGCCGTGGCGGTCGGTGAAGGTGTAGACCAGCCGGGCGGCGATCTTGGTGCAGATGACCGACGGGATTGTGATGTTGAAGGCGTTCTGCAGGACTGCGACGTCAAAGCGTGCGAAATGCATCAGCTTGGTGACGGAATCGTCTGTCAGGAGGGCCTTGAGGTTCGGGCAGTCATAGCCGCGGCCGCCCATGGAGACCGGTTTGATCTGAACGAGATGGGCTTCACCGTCGCCGGCTGAGAGCTGGACGAGGCAGAGGCGGTCACGATGGGGATTGAGACCCATGGTCTCGGTATCGATGGCGACAAGGGGGCCGAGATCGAAGTCGTCTGGCAGATCGCCGTCATAAAGATGGATGGCGTTCTGCTGGCTCATTCTATTGTCACCAAGTTTTTTTGATCACCAGAGGATCGAGGCGATATGTCGCCTGATCGTCTGTGGTGCCCAGAAGAAGACTCGAACTTCCACGTCCTTTCGGACACAGGTACCTGAAACCTGCGCGTCTACCAATTCCGCCATCTGGGCTCAGAAAGCACCGGTTTTTTTTCAGTTTCCTGAGGCATCCCGGCTCGGTGAAGAGGCGTTTACCCCTGCACGTGTGGGGCGTCAACAGCCAAACTGAAAGAAAAGCAAAAATGCGTACAAATTTTTCCGTAGAGGGCACCGGTGGCGGCATGGATGAGGGGATTTATGAGGGGAGCGGGCCGGACAGGGGCGCGCAGTCCGTGGGGCGCGTTGTGGCGGTTCTGGGCGGCGGGGGCTTTGTTGGCCGCGAACTGGTGGGCCGGCTGGTGGCGTCGGGGCATGTGGTGCGTGTCGGCAGTGGCAATCCCGAGGCCGATCAGGCGCTGGCCCGCTTTCCGGGTGACGGGCGTGTGGAATTCATCAAAGCGTCCGTGAATGACGCGGACTCGCTGGAGCATCTGTTCAGCGGGGCTGATGCGGGAATCAATCTCGTGTCGATCATGTCGCCGGATGTGAAGGCGATGCATCGGGTCAATGTGGAAGGGGCGCGGCTGGCGGCGCTGGTGGCCCGGCGCGAGGGGGTGGAGCAGTATCTGCACATGTCGGCCATCGGGGCTTCGATACAGTCGCCGGGAAATTACGGGCGGAGCAAGGGGCTGGCCGAGCGGGTGGTGCGGGAGGTGTTTCCGGAAGCGGCGCTGTTGCGGCCTTCGGTGATTTTTGGGCCTGAGGACAGTTTCTTCAACATGTTCGCGCTGATTGCCAAGCTCTCACCGGTGCTCCCGGTGTTTGCGGCGGGGACGCGGTTCCAGCCGGTTTATGTTGGGGATGTGGCTCGGGCGGCGATGGCGCTGGTGACGCCGGAGCGTGCGGGCATGACGGTCGAGGCGGGTGGGCCGGATGTGCTGACCATGAAAGAGCTGATGGCGTTCGTGCTTGAGGCTTCGGGGCGGCGTCGCTTCCTGTTGCCGGTGCCGGACTGTGTGGCGAAGCTCGAGGCGGAAATTCTGGAGCCGTTGCCGGGGCATCTGCTGACGCGGGATCAGGTTGTGATGATGGGGCTGGATAATGTGGTGCAGCCGGGGGCGGATGATCTCCAGTCGCTCGGGATTACGCCGACGGCGATGCGGAGTGTGGTGCCGGATTATCTGAAAGGCAGTATTTGTGAGAGCTGGCGGCGGTTCCGTAAATAACGGGCTGTTGCCCTGACTTGTCCTGCGAGGAGTGGGGCGAAGATTTTCCGCTTTGATTAGGGGTGTCCGCCGGGAAAACTTGCGGCGGACTGAACGGCAACGTAACGTCTTTTTGCGGCCTGTTTCAGGCAGGAGTTCAGCCCTGGACTTGGTGGAGCAAAGCTGGTGCGGAAAATTTCTTTAGCCATTCTGTGTTGTTCACTACTGACTTCAGGATGTGCGCAGAAGCCGGTCCCGGTTATGATTGGCGATAAATATTACCTTGCTGGCGATAATCTCTGTGTGAAGTACAAGATTTTGCCGGACGATTCGATATCATGTCTGAGTAAATGGGATAAGGTCACTGGCTCTAGATATGCCATGACGGATCGACAGGTGAGTGATTACATCAAAAAAAGACAGATAATGACCAGGAATATTAAAAACAGAATGCATATGTCGGATTTGGAGTTGCAGATCTACAATCAGCAGCCGTGGCCTCAGTGGCAATAGAAAATGTATTGCCGGGATGTTCGGTTGGGACGCTCGTATGCGTGAACGGGTGGGGTGTAGCGGTTGCAGCACAGGGCCAATGTGTCCCCGATTGACGGGGGTATTGAGGGCGAATGATCCGAAACGGACCTAATAAATTGGATGAAAAATCCCGTTCCTGAGGCTGAGATGGGATAATCTTTCTGAAAGGTCAGTGTCACTGACTGTTATTGGATAAAGTGACGGAATAGCTGCTTTCGGACAGGTCTGATGTGCGTCCGGGGTTTGTGGTCGGGCGGGCATGTTTTGCAGGAGACACGACGCATGGCCGAACGCATGTTGCAGTTCGTTACCCACCCCCAGGTGCTTCCCGAGAAGCGCGATGCGGCTGAACGCCGTCAGGATTTCGGGGAGATTTACCGTGGGTTCGCGCGCAGCCGTGCGGAAGAGCAGGCGTCGCGTTGCTCGCAGTGCGGGATTCCGTTCTGCTCCGTGCATTGTCCGCTGGGGAACAACATTCCTGACTGGCTGAAGCTGACGGCGGAAGACCGGCTGGAGGAAGCGTATGAGATGTCGTCCGCGACGAATACGTTTCCGGAGATCTGCGGGCGGATCTGTCCGCAGGACCGGCTGTGCGAAGGCAACTGCGTCATCAACAAGGGCTTCGAGAGCGTCACCATCGGGGCTGTCGAGCGGTTCATCACGGAAAACGCGTTCGAGCAGGGCTGGGTGAAGCCTGCGCTTCCGGATCGGGATCTGGGGCGCAGTGTCGGGATCGTGGGATCCGGGCCGGCGGGTCTGGCTTGTGCGGAGCGGCTGCGGGCGCAGGGTTATGAGGTTCATGTCTATGAGCGTCAGGACCGTGTGGGCGGGCTGCTGACTTACGGGATTCCGAGCTTCAAGCTGGAAAAGCATGTGGTGGCGCGGCGTCATGCGCTGCTGGAAGAGCAGGGCATCGTGTTCCATCTCTCCACGCCTGTTGGTTCGGGTGAGGGCGAGACATCGCTTGAAGATCTGCGGGCGCGGCATGATGCGGTGTTTCTCGCGACGGGTGTGTATCGCTCGCGCGATGTGAAGGTGCCGGGGGCCGGGCTTGAGGGTGTTGTCGATGCGATCGACTTCCTGACGGCGTCGAACCGTCGGGGCTATGACGAAGATCCGGGCGAGGACGCAGCACTTCATGCGAAGGGGCGTCGGGTCGTGGTTATTGGTGGTGGTGACACGGCCATGGACTGCGTGCGCACGTCGATCCGTCAGGGTGCCGAGCGTGTGACCTGTGTTTACCGTCGGGACCGGGCGAACATGCCGGGGTCGCGGCAGGAAGTTTACAATGCCGAGGAAGAAGGCGCGCATTTCGAGTGGCTGGGCTCGCCGGAGGCGTTTCTGGGCGATAGCAGTGTGTCGGGTGTGCGGGTGCTGAAGATGCGGCTGGGGGCTCCGGATGCGTCGGGGCGCCGGTCTATTGAAGGCACGGGGCAGCATGACGTGATCGAGGGCGATCTGGTCATCAAGGCTCTGGGGTTTGATCCCGAGGATCTGCCGGGGCAGTTCAATGAGCCTGAGCTGGCCGTGACGCGCTGGGGCACGCTGACGGTGCCGCCGGGGGGCTTTGAGACGAGCCTGCCTGGTGTGTTTGCCGGGGGCGATATCGTGCGCGGGGCGAGCCTGGTCGTCTGGGCGATCAAGGATGGCCGGGATGCGGCCGATGCGATCCATCATTATCTGACTGAAACAGTAACCGGTTCTCTGGAGGCCGCGGAATGACACAGAATAACGATTTCATCCGCGAGTATGCCGAGAATGTCGAGCGCCTGAAGGGGCTGTATGACCCGTCGCAGGAACGCGATTCCTGTGGTGTGGGTCTGGTCGCGTCGCTGGATGGCAAGCCGTCGCGCAGTGTGGTTCAGGCGGGTATCGAGGCGCTGGGCAATATCTGGCATCGCGGTGCGGTCGATGCCGATGGCAAGACCGGCGATGGTGCGGGCATTCATGTGGAAATCCCGCAGGATTTCTTTGCCGAGGCGATCCATAATGGCTCCAGCGACGATACGATCGACGGGCGCATTGCGGTAGGCATGGTGTTCCTGCCCAAGACCGATCTGGGGTCGCAGGAGCGGGGCCGTCAGATCATTGAGACGGAGATCCTGAACTTCGGTTACGGGATTTATGGCTGGCGTCAGGTGCCGATCGATACGGCGTGTATTGGCGAGAAGGCCAACCAGACGCGGCCGGAGATCGAGCAGATCATGATCCGCAACCGGCTTGGCCGGTCCGAGGATGAGTTCGAGCGTGACCTGTATGTGCTGCGCCGGCGGATCGAGAAGCAGGCGACGGCGCAGCAGGTTGATCTGTATGTGTGTTCGATGTCCTGCCGCTCGGTGATCTACAAGGGCATGTTCCTGGCGGAGAACCTGACGGATTTCTATCCGGATCTGCTGGATGAGCGGTTTGTGTCGCGGTTTGCGATCTACCATCAGCGGTATTCGACCAACACGTTCCCGACCTGGAAGCTGGCCCAGCCGTTCCGCAAGGTGGCGCATAACGGCGAGATCAACACGATTTCCGGCAATACGAACTGGATGCGCTCGCATGAGACGCGGCTCGCGCATCCGGAACTGGATCCGTACATGGCGGATCTCAAGCCGGTCGTGCAGGCTGCGGGTTCGGATACGGCGGCGCTGGATAATGTGTTCGAGCTGCTGACTTTCGCCGGGCGGGATGCGCCGATGGCGAAGACGATGCTGGTGCCGGCCTCTGGCGGTGCGAACTCGGCGATGTCGGACGCGGCGCGGGCGCTGTTCCGGTACTGCAATGCGGTGATCGAGCCCTGGGATGGTCCGGCGGCGCTGTGTGCGACGGATGGGCGCTGGGTTGTGGCGGGGCTGGACCGTGCGGGTCTGCGTCCGCTGCGGTACAGCATCACGCAGGATGGTCTGCTCATTGTGGGGTCCGAGACCGGGATGGTTCGGGTGCCGGATGCGCGGGTCAAAAGCCGCGGGCGGCTTGGTCCGGGGCAGACGCTGGCGCTGGATCTGAAGGAAGGGCGGCTTTACCAGTCCGAGGAACTTCTGGAGATGCTGGCGTCGCGTCAGGATTTCCGGGGCTGGGTGAAGCGGATCCGCGATATCGAGCCGATTGTGCGTGATGTGGTTGAGCCGGAGGCGCTCGATCCGGATCTGCTGCGGCGGCATCAGGTGGCGGTCAGTCTGACGCATGAGGAGCTGGAGACCATTCTGCACCCGATGGTGGAGAATGCGGCCGAGGCTCTGGGGTCGATGGGCGATGATACGCCGCTTCAGGTGTTGTCCACGATCTATCGCGGGCTGGCGCATTATTTCCGTCAGGGGTTTAGTCAGGTCACGAATCCGCCGATTGATTCGCTGCGTGAGACGCGGGTGATGAGTCTGGTCACGCGGCTGGGCAATCTGGGAAATATCCTCGATCAGGCGCCGGAGCAGTGTGATCTGTTGCAGTTGCCGAGCCCTGTCCTGACGATCGGTGAGTTCGATGAACTGCTAAAGGTCTGTGGTGAGAATGCGGGTGTGATCGACTGCACCTTCCCGGCTGAAGAGGGTGAGGAAGGTCTGCGGGCGGCGATTGCGTCCATCCGGGCGCAGGCTGAGGATCATGTTCGTGGTGGGTGCACGCATCTGTTCCTGACGGACGACAATACGGATGCGACACGGGTTGCGATTCCGATGATCCTCGCCACCGCGGCCGTGCATATCCATCTGGTGCGCAATTCGCTGCGGACGTTCACGTCTCTGAACGTGCGGACGTCCGGGGCAATCGACGTTCATGCGATTGCGGTGACGATCGGTGTTGGGGCAACGACGGTGAATCCGGCTCTGGCGCAGTATTGCGTGGCGGACCGGCTGCGGCGCGGGCTGTTTGGCAAGATGTCGCTGCGTGAGGCGATGGAGCGGTATCGCAAAGCCGTGGACAAGGGTCTGCTGAAGATCATGTCCAAGTCGGGCATTTCGATCATTTCGGCTTATCGTGGCGGATATAATTTCGAGGCGATCGGGCTGTCCCGCGCGCTGGTGGCAGAGTTCTTCCCGGGCATGCCGTCGCGGATTTCGGGGATTGGGCTGCCGGGGATTGCGCGTAACATTCTTGGCGCGCATGCGGCGGCGTGGAACCGGAAGGTTGAGGCTCTGCCTGTTGGTGGGCGTTACAAGCTGCGGCGTCAGGGTGAGACGCATGCGTTCTCGGGGCAGCTCGTGCACATGCTTCAGAGTGCAGTGACGGCAAACAGCTTTACGCTGTACCGGCGTTATGCGGATGCGGTGCGCCAGATGCCTCCTGTGGCGCTGCGTGATCTGCTGGATTTCAAGCCGGCCCATGCGCCGGTTCCGGTGGACGAGGTGGAGAGCATCACGCAGATCCGCCGTCGTCTGGTGGCGCCGGGGATTTCGCTGGGCGCGCTGAGCCCGGAGGCGCATGAGACGCTGGCGATTGCCATGAACCGGATCGGTGCGAAGTCCGATTCCGGTGAGGGTGGCGAGGATGCCGAGCGCTCCAAGCCGCGTCCGAACGGGGACAATGCGTCTTCGGCTATCAAGCAGGTGGCGTCCGGGCGTTTTGGCGTCACCGCGCAGTATCTGAATGACTGCCGCGAGATCGAGATCAAGATGGCGCAGGGTGCGAAGCCCGGCGAGGGCGGGCAGCTTCCGGGCTTCAAGGTCACGGAGCTGATCGGTCGTCTGCGTCATGCGACGCCGGGGGTGACGCTGATTTCGCCGCCGCCGCATCATGACATCTATTCGATCGAGGATCTGGCGCAGCTCATTTATGATCTCAAGCAGATCAATCCGACGGCGACCGTGACGGTCAAGCTGGTGGCGCGGACCGGTATCGGCACGATTGCGGCCGGTGTGGCGAAGGCCAAGGCGGATGCGATCCTGATTTCCGGCCATTCGGGCGGGACGGGTGCGAGCCCGCAGTCTTCGATCCATTATGCGGGTCTGCCCTGGGAAATGGGGCTGTCGGAGGCGCATCAGGTGCTGATGCTGAACCGGCTGCGTCATCGTCT
Organism: Gluconobacter oxydans; assembly: GCF_006539685.1. Taxonomy (GTDB): domain Bacteria; phylum Pseudomonadota; class Alphaproteobacteria; order Acetobacterales; family Acetobacteraceae; genus Gluconobacter; species Gluconobacter oxydans. The sequence continues at coordinate 92,958 of NZ_BJNM01000005.1, read as the reverse complement.
GGTGCTGCGGACTGATGGTGGCATCAAGACGGGGCGTGATGTTGTCATGGCGGCGATGCTGGGCGCGGAAGAGTTCGGTATCGGTACGGCGGCGCTTGTGGCGATGGGCTGCATCATGGTGCGTCAGTGCCACTCCAACACCTGCCCGGTGGGTGTGTGTGTGCAGGACGAAAAGCTGCGGGAGAAGTTCGGGGGATCGCCTGAGAAGGTTATCAACCTGTTCACGCTGATTGCGGAAGACATCCGGCATATTCTGGCGGATCTGGGTGTGCGGTCTCTCGAAGAGGTGATCGGGCGGACGGATATGCTGCGTCAGGTGTCGCGTGGTGCGGATTATCTGGATGATCTGGATCTGAACTCGCTGCTGGTTCAGGCCGATCCGGGCGGTCATGCGCGGTTCTGCACCCGTGAAGGGCGCAACGAGGTTCCCGAGACGCTGGACGGGCAGATCATCCCGGATGCGACGGCGCTGTTCGAGCGTCGGGAGAAGCTGCATCTGCATTACACGGTGCAGAACACGCATCGTGCGATCGGGACGCGGGTTTCGGGGCTGATTACGCGCAAGTTCGGCATGAAGGAGCTTCCGGAAGGGCAGCTCACGCTGTCGCTGCGGGGGTCTGCCGGGCAGTCTCTGGGTGCGTTTGGTGTGCAGGGGCTCAAGATCGAGGTCGAGGGCGATGCCAACGACTATGTCGGCAAGGGGCTTTCGGGGGCGACGATTGTTGTCCGCAAGTCACCGGCGGCGCAGTGGGCGTCCGAGCAGAGCGCGATCATCGGCAATACGGTTCTGTACGGGGCGACGGCGGGGACGCTGTTTGCGGCCGGGCAGGCGGGTGAGCGCTTTGCGGTGCGTAACTCCGGTGCGACGGCTGTGGTCGAGGGTTGTGGCTCGAATGGCTGCGAATACATGACCGGCGGGACGGTCGTGATCCTTGGGGAGACGGGCGACAATTTCGGCGCCGGCTTCACGGGGGGCATGGCTTATGTGCTGGACGTGAAGGGGCTGTTCGAGGCGCAGATCAACCCGGATACGGTGATCTGGAACCGCGTTCAGGCCGGCAGCCGCTGGGATCAGGAGCTTCGGGCGCTGGTGGAGCGGCATGTGGCGGAGACGGGCAGCACCTATGCCGCGGATCTGCTGCATTGCTGGGAGCGGACGCTGGAGCGGTTCTGGCATGTCGTGCCGCGCGATTATGCGCGGATCATCGGCTATGTTCAGGAAGACCTGTCCCAGCTTTCGGCCTGACGGGCGTTATCCCTGCCTGGGACGGAGTTTCAGGCAGGGGCGTTCCACGAGGCGCCATGACAGGATCGCACCGCCGATGGTGGTCAGGATCGTGAGGATCAGGGCGTGTCTGCGTCCGAGGCCGTAGCGGGCCTGAAGGTCTCCTGCGGCCAGGGCCAGCGGGAGATGGCACAGATAGAGTGCATAGCTGTGGGTGCTGATGCTGCGGACTGCCGGGCCGATCAGGGGCGGCAGGGTTCGCAGGCGCATCATGGCGGGCATGCACAGGGCATAGCCCAGTCCCGTGACATCAAATGAGGCTATGGCGCCGAAGCGCGGGGGCCAGAGGGCACCATCTCCGGTGTTGCGCCACCAGACGGTGAGCACGATCGCGGTGCCTGCGGCGGCGAGCAATGTGCTGTAGCGGGTGATGGCGGGTTTGCACCGGTAGAGCCAGGCGGCGGCGATGCCCCATGCAATCGAGTCGAAGCGGCAGGGAACGATTTTGCTGGTGACTTCGTCCCAGTTGACGGCTGTGGGGAGCGACAGGCGCCAGCAGAGCGGGACGATGAAGAAGGCCGCGAGTGTGGTTCCGAAGGCTGTGGCGGGTCTGATCCGGCAGGCCAGGAGCGTGAGCAGCAGGGCGGGGAAGGCGATGTAGAACCATTCCTCCACGCAGAGCGACCATGTGACGCCGTACCAGTTCGAGACCATGGGCCAGCCGAGACTCTGCGTCAGGGTCAGGAACCAGGGCAGGGCGTGGCGGGCTTCATCCCATCGCACGCCGTAGGGGCCGAAATAAGCGAGCGGGATGAGCAGCGCGAACAGCCAGAAATAATAGGCGGGCAGGGTGCGCAGCCAGCGGCGGAGCAGGAAGACGCCCCAGCCTTTCAGGGAGGTTCCGCGTTCCAGCAGGTCCAGCATGATCGTGCCGATCAGGAAGCCGCTGAGGACGAAGAACAGCATCACGCCGTAGAAGCCGAGCACCGCCAGATGGAATGGGAGGCTGTGGTGCCACCAGGAAGAGAACAGGATTCCGTCATGGCAGATCAGGACATCGAGGATGGCGACCGTGCGCACCAGATCGGGACCTGCGATTCGCGCCTTCAGGTTTTCAAACGATGTCAGTGTCTCTGATGCCTGGGGGGGGTATATTTGCATGAAGTGGCGGAAGATCCGGGGTTGCGGGCTTTGCGGCGGTTTTACACTACGGTTTTGTCATCAACATCCCGTTTGACGGGGGGGATTGTGGCTTTAAGGTCAGGATATGACCATGCTCTTTTCTGCCGCTGACGGCACGCCGCATTCGTCCTCCGGGGAGCAGATGCCTCCCCGGTGGGATCTCTCTGACCTCTATGCCTCGCCGGAAGATCCGGTTCTGGCGTCGGATTTTGACCGCTGGGCCGGGGCGGCGCGGAGTTTCTGCGAAACGTACAAGGGACGTCTGGAGACGCTGACGGGTGCGGAGCTTGCGAAGGCGTTTGCGGAGTACGAAGCGATCGAGGAGGGGCTCGGGAAGATCGGGTCTTTCTCCAGCCTTGGCTTTGCGGCGCATACGACCGATCCGGTCTGGGGGCGGTTTGCGCAGGGTGTGCAGGAGCGGATGACGGAAGTGGCCTCCGATCTGATGTTCTTCACGCTGGAGCTGAACCGGATTCCGGACGAGGTGCTGGCGCGGATCTGCGAAGCGCAGGAGATGCGCAAATGGGATCCGTATCTGCGGGATCTGCGGATGTACCGGCCGTATCAGCTCTCCGACGAGGTCGAGCAGGTGCTGATGGATAAGTCGGTGACGGGGCGGAATGCCTGGAACCGGCTGTTTGACGAGACCATGGCGACGCTGAGTGTCACGATCGACGGTGAGGAAAAGCCGCTCGGGGATGCATTCAATCTGCTGACGAACACGGACCGCGCAAAGCGCGAGGCTGCGGCGCAGCAGATCAGCGCAGTGCTGGGTGAGAACTCGCGTCTGCTGACGATGATTACCAATACGCTCGCCAAGGACAAGGCGATCGGGGACAAGCTGCGGGGTTATCCGCGCCCCACCAGTGCGCGCAATCTGGCGAATATGGTCGAGGACGAGGTCGTCGATGCGCTGGTGGGCGCTGTGGACGAGGCCTATCCTCGGCTGGCACACCGGTATTATGCGCTCAAGGCGAAGTGGCTTAGGCTGGAAAAGCTGGAGCACTGGGACCGCAATGCGCCGCTTCCGGGTGTGGAGGCGCGGAAGATCGACTGGGTGCAGGGCAAGGAGATCGTGCGCACGGCCTATGCCGGGTTTGATCCGGGTCTGGGCGAGATCGTGAACCGGTTCCTGACGCATCCCTGGATTGATGCGGCGTCCGTGGCGGGCAAGTCTTCGGGGGCGTTCTCCCATTCCTGCGTGCCGTCGGTGCATCCGTATATCCTGATGAACTATCGCGGGCAGCCGCGCGACGTCATGACGCTGGCGCATGAGCTGGGGCATGGCGTGCATCAGACGCTGGCCGGGCAGAAGCAGGGCTATCTGAATGCCGATACGCCGCTGACGCTGGCGGAGACGGCGTCGGTGTTTGGCGAGATGCTGACGTTCCAGTCCCTGCTGGATGCGGAGAGCGATCCGAAGCGCCGTCGTCACATGCTGGCGGCGAAAGTCGAGGACATGCTGAATACGGTTGTCCGGCAGATCGCGTTCTATCAGTTTGAAGTGAAGGTCCATGACGAGCGGGCGAAGGGTGAGCTTTCGCCGGAGCGTCTGGGGGAAATCTGGCGTGAGGTTCAGGTCCGGAGTCTGGGGCCTGCCTTCCATTTCACACCGGATTATGACCTCTACTGGTCTTATATCCCGCATTTCGTGCATTCCCCGTTCTATGTTTATGCGTATGCTTTCGGGGATTGTCTGGTGAATGCGCTTTATGGCGTTTATCAGGAAAAACCAGAGGGTTTTGCTGCGAAATACCGGACCATGCTCGAAGCGGGCGGGACGCTGCGTCACAAGGAGCTGCTCGCGCCGTTCGGACTTGATGCGACAGATCCGGGTTTCTGGCGTAAAGGACTGGATGTGATCTCGGGACTGATTGATCAGCTCGAGCAGGAGGACTGAGGAGCATCATGGCGAGGGATCTCGACAACACCGGCCTCATGGGGGAGCTGCGTCGCATGGCGCGGACCTCCGGCGCGGTCGGCGGCATTGCGGCGCGGATGGCGGGCAGCCGTCTGGGCTTCAAGACGGACAAGGGCGTTCATGCAGAGGGCCTGAAGTCGGCGTTGGGAAATCTCAAGGGGCCGCTGATGAAGGCGGCCCAGCTCCTTTCGACCATTCCCGGCGCTCTGCCTGACGAATACGCGGAAGAGCTTGCGCATCTGCAGTCCAATGCGCCGCCGATGGGCTGGAGCTTTGTGCGCCGTCGCATGCAGGCCGAGCTTGGCGCTGGATGGGAAAAGCATTTCCGCTCCTTCAGTCATGAGGCCGTGGCGGCGGCGTCGCTTGGGCAGGTGCATCGGGCGCGTCTGGCGGACGGGCGCGAAGTGGCGTGCAAGCTGCAGTATCCGGACATGCAGGCGGCCGTGGATTCGGATCTGCGGCAGTTCCGGGCGGCGCTGGGCATTTACAGGCAGTTCGAGACCGCGATCCGTCAGGACGAGGTTTATACCGAGCTGGCGGACCGGCTTCGGGAAGAGCTGGATTACCGGCGTGAGGCGAGCCATCTGCGGCTGTATCGGGACATGCTGGCGAATACACCCGAAGTGACGGTGCCGGCTCCGGTTGAGGCTCTGTCCACGGGGCGGCTGCTGACCATGGACTGGGTGAGCGGGCGCAGCATGCGGACCGTTCTGGGCGAGAACCTGCCGCAGGAAGACCGGAACGCGATGGCGACGGCGCTGTTCAAGGCCTGGTACACGCCGGTTTATCGCTATGGTGTCATTCACGGTGACCCGCATATGGGCAATTTCACCGTGCGGGACGATTATGGCCTGAATCTGCTGGATTTCGGGGCTGTTCGGATCTTTTCGCCGCGTTTTGTGGAAGGGGTTATCGACCTGTTCACGGCGCTGCGGGAGAACAACGAGGAACTGGCGTTCCATGCGTATAGCAAGTGGGGCTTTCAGGGGATTTCGCGCGAGACGGCGAGCATTCTGAATGAATGGGCGCGGTTCTTCTACCGGCCGCTGATGACGGACCGGGTGTGCTCCATGCAGGAGAGCAATGATCCGGCCGAGGCGCGGCAGGTTCTGGAGAAGGTCTATGACGGGCTGAAGCGGACGGGCGGTGTGAAGCTGCCGCGTGAGTTCGTGCTGATGGACCGTTCGGCGATCGGGCTGGGAAGTGCGTTTCTGCGTCTGGAGGCGCGGCTGAACTGGCACCAGATGTTCGAGGAACTGATCGAGGGCTTCGACGTGAATGTGCTGGCGCAGCGTCAGCAGGAGGCTCTGGCGAAGGCGAAGGTGCCGCCGGCGCTGTCTTCGCTCTGAATGACGGGAGGTATAGTATCGGGTTTTCCCGTCCTGTGCCTCATTTGCCTGTTTTTGAAGGGACTTTGAATTCCTTACCCTCTTTAGTCGCGGGCGGGGAATGGCGCTGGCATGCCAATAGTGATTGTGAGGCAAATAAGGCATTCATAAATTAAAAATCTTGTTAAGGTCCAATTTTCGATTCCGGATACTCGAAACAGGATTTTGCGGGCTTAGTTGTCTATTATATACGAGGGGAACGAGCTTGTTCTACATCACCATCAGGGCGAAACAAATTACGTTGTTGTAACTTTCGTTGGTGCCCATGAAACAAAAAATGCGTTGAGCACGTTTTTTGCAGAAAATGTCCTCGTTAAAAACAATATAACAGCATACGGCGTTACAGTTAAGGCTGATTTCTGGTATGTCTGCGATGAGGCACCTGTCGTTATTTCCCTTTTGCAGGAAAGACTAGCCCCTTACAGAAACGTAATCCTGATTGGGATGTCGATGGGTGGCCATCCGGCTCTTGCCTGGTCGCGTGCACTTGGGGCCACGACTGTTTTGTCGATGTGCCCGAAATATTCACTTGATCCGAATGAATGCGGTATTCTGCAGGGCTATGTCGACAACCATTTTCGTCCAGGAATGGAGGGAATGGCCGTCAGGAAAGAAAATGTTTCCGGACGGATCTTTATCGCTCTAGATCCAGGGGAGGGGCATGACGCATACCATGTCCACCTCATAGAGGAGGAGCTTAAGGGGTTTGATGTAAGTCTTATCAAGATGTTCTTTGCGGGACATCTGATTATAAGAAGCCTTTCTGGAACTCAGGAATTCGGGTCTGTTATAAAGGCTCTGGCATACGGTTCAAATGCAGATGTCGTTGAGACAATTGTCAGAGTAAGACTGAAGAATAGAGAGAACGTCAGCAACAAATTCAAGAGATATGGAACCCTAAAACCTTTCCTGGTGTTCCAGGGGTTGATGGGGACCACTATTAATAAATACAAGAAATGCATGGGTATTCTTGCGGAAAAAGATACAATCATGCCGATTGTAGGAGCGCTTTTACGTACAGGACGAACCAAAGAGGCTGCAAAGCTTCATTATAACCTTGCAATGAATATTTCTTTGAGAGAAAAGAAAAATTCATTTGTTTGTAGGGACCTGAGTACGCCTCTGGATGGTGCTTACATCATGGATTTTCATGGAAGAATAGTATGTTTTGACGTGATTTCGTATAATTTCATTTTTTGTCATTCAATATTCGATACAAATGATGCTCATTTTCTTTTTTCAGAGCCGGAGGGTGGTTTTCTGTTCATTGTGATCAATGGTCAGAAATTATACGTCTGTGAGCGGGAAGGTCACCTATCCGTGTCTGAAAGTAAGAATGCCAGCGCTCTTCAAGTCAGGCAGTGTGACGATTTCAATTATATTTATTATGTAAAGACAAGTTTGGGATACATGATCTCTGTTCCCGGTGGCGGAATGGTTCTTGATTCTCAGAACCTTAAGAGTTGGGAAATGTTTTTTTTGTTTACCAAAAAATCCAGAGATTGATTATTGTATTAATATTAAAATGGAAGATGAAATTGTTCAGTCCAATAATGTTGGAGTCAAAACTGTGGAAAATGAACTCATTTCCCATTCCGCTCATATGGCAGCTCCCAAAAAGAGTATTTTTGCTGCCATTTTTCAGCGGAAATAGAGTTTTGATGGGCTCATGAGCTTCTGAGGTATCTGTAGAAGGCGTTAAAGATTTCCTTGATCGGGCCTTGGTGGCTGACGGCGGCGCTGTTTTCGCTTGGAAGGTTTGGGGTCATGAAAAAAGGGGCGCTTCCCGCAAAGGAAGCGCCCCTTTTCCTGGTTCTGCGCTCTTATTCTTCGGAGGGCAGGGCGTAGGCGATGACGTAGTCGCCGCGGTTTTTGTCGACGCCGGAGCGGGTCAGGCCGCCTGCGGTGACGACGATGTACTGTTTGCCGGTCTTGTCGGACATGTAGCTCATCGGAGCGGCCTGTGAGGCGACGGGGAGACGGGCTTTCCAGACGACCTCGCCGGTGTCGGTGTTGAGCGCGCGGACGTAGTTGTCGAGCGTGCCGGAGAAGAAGACCAAGCCGGTATGGGTGGCCAGCGGGCCGCTCATGGTTGGCATTCCGAGCGGGATGGCGAGGCCTGGGACCATGCCGTGGACCGGCATGTCCTGGATCGTGCCAAGCGGCATGCTCCATTTGACCTTGCCGCTGCGCAGGTCGATGGCGTTCATCGTGCCATAGGGCGGTTTTACGCAGGGGAGACCGGCGGGGGAGAAGAACATCGAGCGGACGACGCCCCAGGGGGTGCCTTTCTGTTCGGAATATTCGCCTTCCGAGCTGGGTTTGAAGCCGCTGCGACGGGCTTCTTCCTGCTTCATGAACTTGCCCCACTGGGCCATGCGGATGTCGTTGACCAGCAGCGTTCCGGTGCTTTCATCCACGGCGCCGCCGCCCCAGTTGATGCCGCCGTAATAGCCCGGATAGATGATGGTGGCCTGTTTCTCGTTGACGGGGGTGAACTCGCCTTCATAGCGGTAGGAGGCGAACTGGATGCGGCACAGGAGCTGGTCGAAAATCGTACCACCCCACATATCGCTGGGTTTCAGGCGCTCTGTTCCGATGGAGAGGGCGGAATAGGGCTGTTCGGGGGCGAGGTACTGGTGTTCCGGTGCGCCGTCCTGCGGGACTTTGCGCATTTCCACGGGGACGATCGGGGTGCCGTCGCGGCGGTCGAGCACGAAGATTTGGCCGCGCTTGGTCATGGCGATGATCGCCGGGCGGGTGCCGCCATGGCCGTCCGGAATGTCATAGAGGATGGGCTGGGCGGTGGCATCGTAGTCCACGAGGTCGTGGTTGGCGGTGCGGAAGTGCCAGCGTTCGTCGCCGGTCTTGGCGTCCACGGCGACGAAGGCGTCGTTGTATTCATCAGAAGCCTTGCTGCGGTCGCCGCCCCAGAAATCGGGGGTCTGGTTGCCGAGCGGGAAGAAGACGAGGTTGAGCTTCGGGTCGTAGCTGGCGGTGCCCCACATGTTGGGGGTTTCGGCGGGATAGATCTCGCCTTCGGCCAGCGGTGTGGTGCCGCGATGCGGGTTGGTGGCGTCCCAGGCCCAGACCTGCGCGCCGGTGCGGACGTCATAGCCGCGGACGACGCCGGAGGGTTCGCCGGTGCGCTCGTTATCGGCGATGCGGCCGCCGACGACCACGATGTCACCGGCCACGAGGGGGGCGGCGGTCGGGTAGTAGGAACCGGGGGCTGTCGGGCCGAGGCCGGTCAGGAGATTGACGTTGCCGTTCGTTCCGAAATCCGTGCAGGCCTGGCCGGTGCGGGCGTCGATGGTGATGAGGCGGGCGTCGATCGTGGTGAGGACGATGCGCGAGGCGCAGGGCGCGTTGGCGTCCGTGGCCGTGCTGTCATGCCAGTAGCCGACGCCGCGGCAGCGCTGCCAGACTTTCGTCTGGGCGTGGGGGTCGAACTTCCACTTTTCCGTGCCGGTATCGGGGTCGAGGGCCGAGACGATGTTGTGCGGCGAGCAGATATAGACCGTGTCGCCGATCTTGATGGGGGTGCCCTGGAACTCGGCCCCGTTCAGCGCCATGTCGCCAGTGCGGTAGGTCCAGGCGACGCGGAGCTTGCCGACATTGTCGCGGTTGATCTGCGTGAAGCTGGCGTAGCGCGTGCCGGACGCCGTGCGGCCATAGGCGGGCCAGTCATGGCCTGGCTGGTCGGAGTCGGCGGTGGACGCGGTTTCCTGCGGGTGGGTGGTGTCCTGCGGGGCGATGGTGGGGTGGACCCGGAACATGCCGGCGAGGAAAGCCACGATGATCGCGCCGAGGGCGCCGGAGGTGGCGCCTGTGACGGGGCGGGTGAAGTAGCGCCGGCCGGGGCCGCTGAGCCAGGGCGCCATGAGGGTCGCGATCAGGGCGACGCACAGAAATACGATCAGGCGGGAGAAGCTGGGCCAGAAGCTGGTGCCGACTTCGGCGAGCGACCACAGGGCTGTTGCCACAAGCAGGCCGAGGGCGATCCATGTCGAGAGGATGTTGCGACGGATCATGTAGACGCTGCTGGCTGCCAGCGCGATGCCGGCGAGGGTGTAGAACCATGAGCCGCCGAGGATGATGAGGTGGAGGCCTTCGATGATCAGGAAGGCGGCCATGAGGACGCCCAGAATCCCGATGATCATGGAGAGCGTGCGGGGGCCGCTGTTCATTTGGGCAGGCCTCCTGCGCAGGGAGGCGTCTGGCGCGACGGGCTCTGTGCCGTTCTGCAGGGGAGATGAGGTGATCTGAAAAGCATCGGACTGAAATCCTTGGATCCGGATTGATCAGGACGATGCATGGCATGCCTGTGCTTGTGTTAAACGTAACGTTTATAGGAGCATATATAACATAATCATCAACATGATATCACAATATGTGTGTGATATGTTTTGACGCAAATGCCGGGGGCCCGGACGGGTACCGGGCCTCTGGAGCGATCAGAAGATTTCCTTGATCAGGTCGTTGCCGATGCTGAAGCCGGCGCCGGCTTCGACGGAGCGGGCGAATCCGGAATTGAGGATGTTCGAGACGAAATTGTTGTCCGGTACCGGCTGGACTGGAGCTTGCTGGGTCGGGGCCTGATAGGTGGTCTGGCTGCCGTAATCCTGCTGGGCGTTGGCGAGGGCGGCGTGGAGCTGTTGCAGGAGGTTTGTGACCTGCTGCTGTTCGGCCTGGAAGGCGAGGGCGAGTTCGCGCAGGTCGAGGGACCATTCGCGGGCCTGCATGTCGCCACCCTGGGCGGCGGCCTGCATCTTGGACCCCAGGGCCTGAAGGGCCTGGGCGGACTGCTGGGCCTGTTGCTGGAGCTGGTTGTAGGTCTGCTCGATCGTCTGGACGTCCATGACGGTTCTTCCTTCAAAGATACGGGAGTGTTGATACCCCCGGGGAACGAGTCTCTCCATCCTTTTCAGCAGTAAATTGTCATAAAGATACGCAGGTGGAATGCTGTCTTTACGCAAGAGGGTGGGGAAGGCTCTTGCTGTCCGTGATGCGCTTTCCCATCTTGGCATGATGGCCATAAAAGAATCCTCGTCCGTCCGTAATGCGACCGCAATGCCGTTGACCCAGTTCCTGCCGGAGCGGCAGCCTGCGAAGGCGAAGACGCGCAAATTCGTTGTCAAATCGGATTACGAGCCGGCGGGCGATCAGCCGACGGCGATTGCGGAGCTTGTGCAGGGCGTCGAGGGCGGCGAGCGGGATCAGGTCCTGCTGGGCGTTACGGGCTCGGGCAAGACGTTCAGCATGGCGAAAGTCATTGAGGCGACGCAGAAGCCGACGCTCATCCTCGCGCCGAACAAGACGCTGGCGGCGCAGCTTTACGGGGAGATGAAGCAGTTCTTCCCGGACAATGCGGTCGAATATTTCGTGTCCTACTACGATTACTACCAGCCGGAGGCGTATGTGCCGCGGTCGGACACGTATATCGAGAAGGACAGCCAGATTAACGAACAGATCGACCGGATGCGCCATGCGGCCACGCAGGCTCTGCTGGAGCGCAATGACGTCATCATCGTGGCGTCCGTGTCGTGCATTTACGGTATCGGGTCGGTCGAGACGTATTCGAAGATGGTGGTGCGGCTTGAGGTTGGGGGGTCGATTGACCGCGACCGGCTGATCAAGGCGCTGGTGGAGTTGCAGTACCGGCGCAATGATGCGGCGTTCGAGCGCGGGACGTTCCGGGTTCGGGGGGAGCAGATCGACATCTTCCCGGTGCAGAACGAGGACCGGGCCTGGCGGGTGTCGCTGTTTGGCGACGAGATTGACCAGATCGTGGAATTCGATCCGCTGACGGGGAACAAGACGGCGGATCTGGCGGAAATCAGCGTCTATGCGAATTCGCATTACGTGACGCCGCGGCCGACGCTCAATCAGGCGATGATCGGGATCAAGAACGAGCTTCGGCAGCGTCTGGCGCAGTTTACCGAAGAGGGGAAGCTGCTGGAGGCGGAGCGTCTGTCGCAGCGGACCACGTTCGACCTGGAAATGATCGAGACGACCGGGGCGTGCAAGGGGATCGAGAACTATTCGCGCTATCTTTCCGGGCGTGGGCCGGGTGATCCGCCGCCGACTCTGTTCGAATATCTGCCGGAAGATGCGCTGCTGATCGTGGATGAAAGCCATGTCACGGTGCCGCAGATTGGCGGGATGGAGCGCGGGGACAGGGCGCGGAAAAGCGTGCTGTCGGATTACGGGTTCCGTCTGCCGTCCTGCATCGACAACCGTCCGCTGGCGTTCGGGGAGTGGAATGCGTTTCGGCCGCAGTCGATTTTCGTCTCGGCGACGCCGGGCCCCTGGGAAATGGAGCAGACGGGCGGTGTGTTTGCCGAGCAGATCATTCGTCCGACGGGGCTGATTGATCCGGTGACGGATGTGCGCCCGGTCGAAGGGCAGGTCGATGATCTGCTGCATGAATGTCGCGAGGCGATCAGCAAGGGCGGGCGTGTTCTGGTCACGACGCTGACCAAGCGGATGGCCGAGGATCTGACGGATTATCTCGGGGAAGCGGGCGTCAAGGTCCGGTATCTGCATTCGGATGTGGATACGCTGGAGCGGATCGAGATCATCCGCGATCTGCGCCTTGGGGCGTTTGACGTGCTGGTGGGGATCAATCTGCTGCGTGAGGGGCTGGATATTCCGGAATGTTCGGTCGTGGCCATTCTCGATGCGGACAAGGAAGGGTTCCTGCGCTCGAAGACTTCGCTGATCCAGACGATCGGACGTGCGGCGCGTAATGTCGATGGGCGTGTGCTGCTTTATGCGGACAAGATGACGGACAGTCTGAAATACGCGATCGAGGAGACGGCGCGGCGTCGGGCCAAGCAGACGGAATGGAACGAGGCGCACGGAATTACGCCGATGACGGTGCGCTCGAAGATTGGCGATGCGCTGTCTTCGGTGTTCGAGCAGGATTATGTGACCGTGGCGCCGGATGGATCTGGCGATACGGAGCAGTTTGTTGGCAAGTCCCTGCCGGCCACGATCCAGGATCTGGAAAAGCGGATGCGGGAGGCTGCGGCCAATCTGGACTTCGAGCAGGCGGCGCGGCTGCGCGACGAGGTCAAGCGTCTGGAAGCGATCGATATGGGGCTGGAGCCGCCGCCGATTGCGAACTCGACCGCCGGGCGGCCGGGCGCGCGGAAGGCTCCGAAAACGCCTGTGCCGCTGGGACCGGGTGGGGGCGGCTACGATCCGGCGAAGAAGAAGCGTGGCCGAGGGCGTTGATCCGGGCCATACGGTCTTTTCGGTTTTTGGACGTGGCTGGTTTTTTCAGGATCTGAACATGGGTTTTTCGTTGCTGGTTTCTTCGGTCTGGGCAGGTCGGGCGCATGGCTGAGAAGACGCCGCTGTCGCATTATCTGTCGCCGAAGGGGGCGGTCGTCATGCGCGCCGAGCTAAAGGAGCTGGCGCAGAAGGAGCGGCCTCGGATTGTGGAGATCGTGTCCTGGGCGGCGGGGAATGGCGATCGTTCGGAGAATGCGGATTACCAGTATGGCAAGCGCCGGTTGCGGGAGATTGACCGGCGGATGCGGTTTCTGGGCAAGCGGCTGGAGAATGCGGTGATCGTGGATCCTGCGGCCCAGACGACGCGGGACCGTGTGTTTTTCGGGGCGACCGTGACGTATGTGGACGAGGATGACGTCGAGCATACGGTGACGATCCTCGGCGTGGACGAGTCCGATCTGGCGCGGGGAGAGGTCAGTCTGATGTCGCCTGTGGCGCGGGCGCTGATGCGGACGCGGGTCGGGGACGTTGCGATGTTGCAGACGCCGCGGGGGCCGGTCGAGATCGAGATTTTGAAGATTGTTTATCCGGTGGCTGTGGCGACGGACTGAGCGCTTCTGGGAGCAGCGTGCAGGCGTGCTGCTGGAGTCCCATGTCAGGTGCTGGCGGGCGTTTTCGTAGCAAAACCACATGCAGGTCGTGGGGGCGGCGGAGAGGATCTGTCCGGTGGTGTCGGCTTCGAAGCAATGTTCGGGGATGGCGTAGAGCAGTGGCGGTTATTCGGAGCGGGCTGCGAAATGGCTGACCGGGATGGTGGTGCAGGCCAGTAGCGGGAACAGGGGTGTTTCGCCGGCTGCGATGAATTGCCAGCCGTTGAAATCGCGGCGCCGGACGGAGGCCTTGGAACAGGGTGGGGCTTGGCGCGGTCAGGGTCGGGAACTTCGCAGAAGAGGGATTTTGAAAAACCGGGGCATGCGGTTACAGAGGACTGGACCACTCCTCTTTCTCCCTGCCGGAGTTTTCCGATGTCCCGTTCTCTTCGCGTTGCTGTCCAGATGGATCCTCTGGAGTACGTCAATATTGATGGTGACTCCACGTTTGCGATGATGCTTGAGGCGCAGGCGCGCGGCTATGAGCTGTGGGTCTATCCGGTGACGACGCTGAGCCTTGTCGAGGGGCAGGGCAAGGGCGGGCGTGTGCAGGCCCGGGCGCGGCGTGTCGAGGTGCGGCGCGAGCGGGGCAATCATGCGACGTTCGGTGAGGAGCAGGTGCTGGATCTGGGGCAGACGGATGTGATCCTGATGCGTCAGGACCCGCCGTTCGACATGGGCTACATCACGGCTACCCACATGCTGGAGCATGTGCATGGTGTGGGCGAGGGGCGGTCGCTGGTGGTGAATGATCCGGTCGCCGTGCGCAATGCGCCGGAGAAGCTGCTGGTGACGCATTTTCCGCATCTGATGCCGCCGACGCTCGTGACCTGGGACACGCGCGAAATCCTGGCGTTCCGCGAGAAGTATCAGGACATCATCGTCAAGCCGCTTTACGGCAATGGCGGATCAGGGATTTTCCGGATCAAGCCGGATGATGAGAACCTCGGTGCGCTGCTGGAGATGCATTTTGCGCGGTCGCGTGAGCCGCTCATGATCCAGCGCTATGAGCCGGCCGTGCGTCAGGGCGACAAGCGCATCATTCTGGTGGACGGTAAGGCGATTGGCGCGATCAACCGCGTTCCGGCGACGGGTGAGGCACGGTCAAACATGCATGTTGGCGGTCGGGCCATGAGCGTGGAACTGACGGCGCGGGATAGGGAAATCTGTGAGTCGATCGGGCCGTATCTGCGCGATCACGGGCTGATTTTCACGGGGATTGACGTGATCGGCAACTGGCTGACGGAAATCAACGTCACATCGCCGACGGGTCTGCAGGAACTGGACCGTTTTGACGGGATCAACAGTGCCGGGCTGATCTGGGATGCGATCGAGAGGCGTGTTCTGGCCTGAGGGGCCCGGTCAGGATTTATCGTCTTTGGGCGGAGGCGTGTAACTGAACGGAAGCTGGGCTTCGGGTGCATTGTCCTCGACGGGGACGGGGCGGTCTTTCCCGAAACGGTTGCTGAACCAGGCGATAACCTGCTGGCGGAAATACAGGAAATAGATTCCTGTCCAGATGATGAATGTGAGCCCCACGAGGGAATAGATCAGCACTGTTGTCCTCCTCGGGCCTGTCCGATGTGTCGCTTTGAAACGTCTTGCGCACTGCGTGTCTTGCCAGATGCATATCCGGGAGGGCAAGAAGGTGCCAATTGAACATGTTCCGGACAGCTCTGGCCTGTTGAGGGCCGGGCGGACAAAGAAGGTCGCATATCATCATGTCCTCAACCCTTTCCCCGCGTTCGGCACTGGACGCGGAAGCCGTCAAGACGGCTTATCGCCGATGGGCCCGCGTTTATGATACTGTTTTTGGCGGTATTTCGGGATACGGACGTAAGAGAGCAGTGGCTGCGGTCAATGCTCTGCCAGGCGAGAGGGTTCTGGAAGTCGGCGTTGGAACGGGGCTGGCCCTGCCGTCCTATTCCCGTGACAAGCGGATCACGGGAATCGATCTTTCCGAAGACATGCTGGAGCGTGCGCGCATCCGCGTCCTGCAGGATCATCTGACGAATGTGGATGATCTGCTGGAAATGGATGCGGAAGCCACGACGTTCGAAGACGACAGCTTCGATATTGCCGTTGCAATGTTTGTCGCCTCCGTCGTGCCGCATCCGGACCGGCTGCTGGCCGAACTCAAGCGTGTCGTGAAGCCGGGTGGGCATATCCTGTTCGTCAACCACTTCCTGGC
The DNA here is from genome assembly GCF_006539685.1 of Gluconobacter oxydans. GTDB lineage: Bacteria > Pseudomonadota > Alphaproteobacteria > Acetobacterales > Acetobacteraceae > Gluconobacter > Gluconobacter oxydans. The sequence continues at coordinate 77,159 of NZ_BJNM01000005.1, read as the reverse complement.
GACGGGCGGTCTGCGTCTTTCGGTCGAGCGGGGCATGGCCCGCGCGTCGCGTTCGCTGGGCTGGCATCCGGATTTTGCGATTGAATCGCTGCTGCCGCCGGAAGACCTGCGCCGCGCCACGCTGACGCCGGTTCCGCCCGCGGGGCTGTTTACACTCGTGACATTGCCGCAATGCGAGAGTAAAAGCGACGCAGCAGCCCTGGTCGCCTGATCGGCGTTTGGTTCCGCACTTGTGTCGGCGCCGAGTATTCCGACGCTCGCTGCGGTATTCCTAGTTCAGGGACCGATTACGCGATCATGACTTATCAGGCCGTCGATACTGCCCCAGCCCGTTCCAGCCGCCGAGTCGGAACGTCTTTCATTCTGCTGGCACTTTTTGCCGGTCTGCTGGGCGGGTCGCTGGCTCTGCCAATTCTTCAGGCACATCCCACGAGCGGTCAGGCGTTCTGCCACGGTATTCTCATGACGTTCTTCGTCATGTGCCCGGCAGCGCTTGGTGGTTTTGGCCAGTGGCTTCTGCCGTCCGCGCTGGGGACTGACCGGACGGTGCTTCGGGGCCTGACGATGGCGGGGTTCGGGTTCCTGTCTTCCGGTGTGGTGCTGCTTCCGGTTCTGCCGTTCGTAGCTCTGCTGCTGTGGTCAGTCGGGATTCTGGCTGTGGCGATTGACGTGATCACCACATGCCTGGAGGGACGGACCTGTCGTTTCCGTGACATGTCGCCGCTGGCCTGGTCGCTGCTGGCGACGGCGTGCAGCGTTGTTCTCGTGGCGCCGGTTCTGGCGGCGGTTGTGACGCGCGGCATGATGGACGGGATTACGACCACGGCCCTGATCGAGACGCTGCATCTTCCGGAAACCGCTCTGATGCTGACGCCTGCTCTGGGGCTGGTGGCCTCCGCGCTGCTGTCGCGCTCGGCCAATGAGGGCGCTTCCTGGACGGTGGCGCCTTATGTTTTTGGCGTCATGGGTATTGGTGGACCGCTTCTGTGGATGGACGGGCTGTATGGCTCGCTTCCCGCTGGCGTGACGGCCAGTCTTGTTTTTGTGACGCAGATCGTGCCGTCGGTGGTGCTGATTGGTGCGCTGTGCCGGGATGTGTGGCAGCAGAAGCGGGATCTGGATGGTGCCGCGCTCTGGGCGATCGGCAGCATTCTGCTTTTCACGGCGGGATGGCTGTCTGACTGGCTTCCGGGACATTCGGGCGATCATACGGCTGTGGCGTTCGGCGGTATCATGGCGCTTTGCGGTGGGTTCTATGCCTGGGTTGAGATGCTTCTCCCCCGTCGGATTCCCGTGATGATGAGCCGGCTGCATGCCGGACTGATGCTGGGCGGGGCGTTCTGCTCGATCGTGCCGGGCGTCATGATCTATGGTGAGGTTCTTATGGGGATCAGTCTGCTGGCCTTTGGTCTGGTCGGGCTGTTCCTGTTGAGGGAGACCGGGCGTGCCCGGGTCTCGGCATGAGCGATACGGCGACACCTTTAGCCCCTTCGGGGGTTTTTTCCGTTCCGGGCAAGGATGGTGATCCGTCTCTGCGCGAATGGCTGGCGCTTCTCAAGCCGCGCGTGATTTCGCTGGTGGTGTTTACGGGTGCTGCGGGCATGGCCGTGGCGCCGCGCTGGCCGTCCATTCCCATCGGGCTGATTACCATTCTGTGCATCTGCATCGGGGCCGGGGCCGCTGGTGCGATCAACATGTGGTATGACCGCGACATTGACGCGATCATGAAGCGGACGGTCGTGCGGCCCATTCCGGACGGGCGGATGCCGGAGCAGGCGGCGCTGGTTTATGGCGTTGTGCTCTCGGTTCTGTCGGTGATTGTGCTGTGGCTGGCGACGAATGCGCTGGCGGCTGACATTCTGGCGTTTTCGATCTTTTTCTACAGCGTCATCTACACGATGTGGCTCAAGCGGAGCACGCCGCAGAACATCGTGATTGGTGGGGCTGCGGGGGCGTTTCCGCCGATGATCGGCTGGGCTGCGACCATGAACTCCATGGCTGTGCTGCCGGTGGCGATGTTTGCGATCGTGTTCCTTTGGACGCCGCCGCATTTCTGGTCGCTGTCGCTGTATGCGTGCAAGGATTACGGCAAGGCGGGCATTCCGATGCTGCCGGTCGTGAAGGGCGCGCGGCATACGCGGTGGCAGATCCTGATCTACACGTTCATTCTTACGGCCGTATCACTGGTGCCGAGCTTCGTGCATGAAGTCGGGCTGACCTATACGGTTGTGACCAGTCTGCTGGATCTGGGGTTCATTCTCTGCGCGTTCCGGGTGTTGATGGACAAGCAGGATGCGGAAGGGGCGAGCCTGACGAAGGACAAGCCGGCGCGGTTCGCGTTCCGGTATTCGCTGGTCTATCTGTTCCTGCTGTTCTGTGGGCTGCTGGTTGACCGGGTTCTGATCGGATGAATATGACCACTGATATTGATCTTGCCCGCAAGCGGCGTCTGAGCCGGATTACGGGGATTGTTGGCGGCGTGGTGCTGCTGGCCGTGATTTTTTACGTGATTACGCTGACGCGGCTGTAACGGCCGGCGTTCAGCTTCGCATTCAGGCAATAAAAAAGGCCCGGGGGTTTCCCGGGCTTTTTCTGTTTCTGGGGCTTTTCAGCCGGCCTGCTGGATGGCGGAGAGGATCCAGTTGCCGCGGCCGTCGGCGCGGACGAAGGTCCAGAGTTCGGTCACGGTGACGGGCTCGGTGGAGCTGCCGTCGATGACGTTGCCCATGGAGTCGGTGGTGACGTCCGTCATGGAGTAACGCATGGCGACCGTGGCGTAGGTCAGGTTGCCTTCGCGCCAGGCTTCGGAGAGGTCTCCGCGCTGGAACTGGACGTTGGAGACGATGTTGCGGGCGCCACGGCTGGCGAGATCGGAAAGCTGGGCGTTGAAATAGCCCGTCATTTCCGGGGTCGCCATGCTGGCGAGGGCGCGCATGTTCTGTGCGCTCCAGGCGGCCTGGATATCGAGCAGAAGGCGCTGGAAGCTCAGGTAGTCGTCATTGGTCAGCGTTACGGGTGTGCTGCCGCCTGCGTTGCCGAAGGGGGTTGCGCCTGCGGAAGAGGGCATGCCCATCGGACTGCGCTGGCCACGGTTGCCGAACATCCGCAGGACGAAGGCGATGAGGCCGCCGATGATGAGCACCTGCAGCAGGAAGCCGAAGAACGACGTGCCGCCGGTCATGCCGCCCATGAAGCCGTGTCCGCTCAGCAGACCGAACAGGCCTGCGCCCAGGAAGCCGCCTGCAAAGCCGCTCAGGAACGGATGGCGGACCGGGTAGGAGGGTCTGTAGGCTGGGGCGCCGAAGCCGGGCATCGGGCGGGCCGGAGAGGCATAGTCCGGTGAGCCGTAATTGGGCGAGGGACGCGGGGTTGCGGACTGGTCCATCGGGCGGGCCCAGCCGGGCGTGATGGAGGTACGCGGCGGGGCGCTCCAGGTGTGGGAGCCGCGGCTTCCGATGGAGCTGCCGCCGCCCGGACGCGCATCCGCTGTTCCCAGCGCGCCGAGGCTGACAGCGCAGAGGAGGGCGAGGGCGGTCGTAGAAAGTCGGAATTTACGCATCAAAGTCCTGCAATATTCATGCCGTCGATCCGGATACTTGGCGCATTAACGCTCTGCCGGAACATTAGATCACTGCCCGGAATCATGCGGGCAAACATGTCTTTCAGGTTGCCCGCGACCGTGAGTTCGGCGACGGGTTCGGCAATTTCGCCGTTGCGGATCATGAAGCCCGAAGCGCCACGGCTGTAATCGCCGGTCAGCATGTTGACCGACGAGCCCATGAGCTCGGTGATCAGGATCCCTTCACTGATATCGGAACGCAGGGCCTCGGAAGAAAGGGTTCCGGCTGCGAGATGAAGATTTGTCACACTCGGGGAGGGCGGTGAGGCGACGCCGCGGCTCGCGCGGCCGTTCGTGGGCATGTTGAGCTGACGGCCGCTTCGGGAGTCGAGGAGCCACGTCTGGAGGATGCCGTCCGCGATCAGGTCCAGCGGCAGGGCGGCGCAGCCTTCGGCGTCGAAGGGGCGGGAGGCTGCACCCCGGATGCGGCGCGGGTCGTCATGGACGGTCAGGCCGGCGGAGAGGATCTGCTTGCCGAGGCTGTCCTTGAGGAAGGACGTTCCGCGCGCGATGGCGGCACCATTGATGGCTCCGACCAGATGGCCGAGCAGGGTGCCGGAGACGCGCGGGTCGTAGATGACGCTGTACGTGCCGGTGCGGGGGCGGCCGGGATTGATGCGGGCCAGGACGCGCTCGGCGGCTTCGCGGCCAATGACGGCCGGGCTTTCGAGGTCCTCGAGATGCACGGCGCTGCGGAAGGCGTAGTCGCGCTGCATCGTGGCGCCTTCGCCGGCGAGGACGCTGGCGCTGGTGGAATGTCCGGTGCGGCTGTAGGCGCCGAAGAAGCCTGCGGAGGTGCCGAGCATGACGGAGGTGCGGCCGTGACCGGCGGAGGCGCCGTTGGTGTTGGTGATGCCTTCAAAGGACAGGGCGGTGTCCTCGGCTTCGCGGGCGCGGGCGAGGAGGTCGTCCATGCTCGGTGCGGAGCTGCATTCGAGGTCCAGTCCGGCGGCGTCGAAACGGCCCTGAAGGGCGGCTTCGGCGAGGCCGGCATACTGGTCTTCGGGGACCACGAGGGCCATGGCGCAGGCCTGTTCGGCCAGACGGTCGAACTCGGCTTCGTTCAGGACGCTTGTCGAAACCGTGGCCGCCCGCTTGCCGCGGAAGACGCGCAGGCCGAGGGCGACGCTCTCGGAGCGCTCGATGCCTTCGGGGACGCCCTTGCGGACGAGCGCGGACTCGGACTCGTCGCGGACGAGGATGGCGTCCGCGTGGTCCGCGCCATGACGGCGGGCTGCGGCGAGGAGGGCTTCGACGGGCGTTGTGGTCATGCGGCGAGCCTTGCTGTGATGTCCTCGAGCGAGGGCATGTTGTCGATGGGGCCGATGGCGGTGAAGGTCGGCGTGCCAGAGAAAATGGTGCGGGCGACGCGCAGGATGTCCTCTTCCGTCACCGCGTCGATCTTGCCGACCGTTTCGGCCGTGGGGACGGGGCGGTTATGGACCTGGATCTGGCGGGCGAGCTGCTCGCAGCGGCTGCCGGTACTTTCCAGGGACATCAGGAGCGAGGATTTGAGCTGGGCGCGAGCGCGGGACAGCTCTTCTGCGCTCAGCCCGTCCTGCAGGCGCTTGAGTTCGTCGATCATGACGGGGACAAGCTCGGCGGTCTGTTCTTCGCCCGTACCAGCGTAGAGGCCGAACAGGCCGCTGTCGCTGAAGGGGGAGGCGAAGGAATAGACGCTGTAGACCAGACCCCGACGCTCGCGGATTTCCTGGAACAGGCGCGAGGACATGCCGCCGCCGAGGAGCGTCGAGAGGATCATGACCGCGTAATGGTCGGGGTGCATGTAGCTGACCGAGGGGAAGCCCATGACGAGATGGGCCTGATCCAGTTCGCGGGTCGTGCGGAGTTCTCCGCCTTCATAGGACGCGGCGCGGGGGCGGGGCGTCTGATGGGTTGGGAGGTCGCGGAAGTGGTCTTTCACCAGATCGACGACCTGCTGGTGATGCAGGTTCCCGGCAGCGGCGATGGTGATGTTGTGGGTCGTGTAGTGCTCGCGCATGTAGGACATGAGCGTGTCGCGCGTCATGGTTGAGACGCGTTCTTCCGAGCCCAGTGTGGGGCGGCCCATGGGCTGTTCGGGGAAGGCGCGTTCCTGGAACTGGTCGAAGATGATGTCGTCCGGGGTATCGTTGGCCTGACCGATTTCCTGAAGGATCACGCCGCGTTCGCGCTCGATTTCGGCATCGAGGAACGTGCTGTGGGTCAGGATGTCACCGATGATGTCTACGCCGAGGGCGAGGTCGTTCTTCAGCAGTTTGACGTAATAGGCGGTGGTTTCGCGGGCGGTGTAGGCGTTGATGTAGCCGCCCACATTCTCGATCTCCTCGGCGATGCGGGAGGCGGAGCGGCGCTCGGTGCCCTTGAAGGCCATGTGTTCGAGGAAGTGGGAGACGCCGTTGTTGTCGGCGGTCTCGTCGCGCGTGCCGATGGAGACATAGGCTCCGAAGGAGACGGTTTCGACGCGGTCCATCCGTTCGGTGATGATGGTCAGGCCGTTATCGAGTCTGGTGACTTCAATCGTATCGGGCATGAGGTTCCGTATTGTCGAAGGAAGGCAGGCTCCCCGGCCGGGGAGCCTGTGTTGGACGATCAGCCGCGCTTGATATGGGCGCGGACGGCGTCCTGAAGGCCGGCAATCTGGCTGTCCATGCACTCGTAGCGCTCGGTGCGCTCGAACAGGTCGGACAGGTGCGGCGGGAGTTTGGGGTGGATACCGGTGGCGGCGATGACGGCGTCCGGGAACTTGGCCGGGTGGGCCGTAGCGGCCGCGACCATGGGGATGCCGGGTTCCTGGAAACGCTTGCCGACGGCGAGGCCGATCGCGCTGTGCGGGTCCGCGAGATAGAGGCTCTCGTTATAGAACAGGCGCATGGCTTCGCTGGTCTGTTCATCGGTGAGGGTCATGCCCTCGAACACCTCTTTCATGCGGGTCCAGGCGTCGTGCGGGACGGCCATGCGGCCGGTCTCGCGGAACTCGCGCATGATGGCGGCGCAGCGGGTGGAGTTGCGGTCCAGCAGTTCGAACAGTAGGCGCTCGAAGTTGGACGAAACCTGAATGTCCATCGAAGGCGACAGGCTGGGCTCGACCGTGCGCACGCTCATGTCGTTGTCGATGACGAAACGGGTGAGGATGTCGTTGCGGTTGGAGCCGATGCAGAGCTTCTTGATGGGCAGGCCCATCTGTTTTGCGGCCCAGGCGGCGAGGACGTTACCGAAATTGCCGGTCGGGACCGAGAAGGAGACTTCGCGGTCCGGGGCGCCCAGAGCGAGGGCTGCGCGGACGTAATACGGGATCTGGGCGGCGATGCGCGCCCAGTTGATCGAATTGACGGCTGAGAGCGAGACTTCGTCACGGAAGGTGTGGTCTGCGAACATCGCCTTGACCAGATCCTGACAGGTGTCGAAATCGCCTTCGACGGCAATGTTGAGGATATTGTCGTCCTGAACGGTCGTCATCTGACGGCGCTGGACGTCAGACGTACGGCCCTTGGGGTGCAGGATGACGACGGAGAGGCGTTCGCGGCCGCGGCAGGCCTCGATGGCGGCTGAGCCGGTGTCGCCGGAGGTCGCGCCGACGATCGTGACGTGGCGGTTGCGCTGGGTCAGGACGTGGTCGAACAGGCGGCCGAGCATCTGCATCGCCATGTCCTTGAAGGCGAGCGTCGGGCCGTGGAACAGTTCGAGGGAGTACAGATCCTGCTCGACCTCGACCAGCGGGACGACGGCGGCGTGATCAAAATCCGCATAGGCGTCACGGGTCATGTCGCGCAGGGTGTCGACGTCGATCGCGCCTTCGGTGAAGAGGGCAATGACTTCGGCGGCGAGGTCCGGATAGGAGAGCGTGCGCCACTCGCGCAGGGTCTGCGGGCTGATCTTGGGCCAGCTCTCCGGCATGTAGAGACCGCCATCTCCCGCAAGGCCTGCGAGAAGGATGTCAGAGAAGTTCGGGGCGTCGGCGGTCAGCTCGCCGCGGGTCGATCGGTAGCGCATGGGGGAATTTATATCACGTCCTGTCAGGGCAAGGCGATGCGAAGAATGTGGGTTGTGCCATCTTCCGTGGCCAGAACGGCCATCTGGTGGCTGTCTGAGACGGCGGGGGCGCCTGCATCGAAGAGGCGCTGGTCACGGAGGATCCGTAGCGGGATGCGGTCGCTGCCGAATTTCAGGATGCTGCCGATCGTGATGTCGGACAGGTAGAAGGTGTCATCCGGGGTTAGGGTCGCGCCGCCGAGGCTGGGGGTTGTCCGCCACTCGGTGATGCCGTCGAGCTGTTCGACGGCGGTGAAGGTCGTATCGGTCAGCAGGGCGGTTTCGATGCGGGACATGGGGCCGCAGGCGGGCTGGTAGAAGAGCCACTGGCCTTTCGCATCCAGCATGAGGAAGCGCACATTGCCGCCGGCCATGGGGTCGCCGTCCGGTCCCATGCGCGGCTGGTTGTTGCGCAGGAGGGGGTGACGGCCGGTGAGGGACATGTCGTAGGGCAGGAAGCGGGTGGCCTTGCCGGTCTGGAGGTTTGCCACGACGAGGGCGGGTTTGCCTTCATCGGCTAGATAGGCGTGGGTATCGTGGACCTGAAGGGCGACCAGGTTGCTGCCCTGGACCGTGGCGCCGCTCAGGGGAATGCGGGACTGGACCGATCCGTCCTGCGACATCCGGATAAGGGCGGGCTGTACGCCGGTTGCCAGGCCCCAGAGATCGGTACCGGACCGGGTCAGCGCGACCAGGCGGTCCGTGGGCTGACTGGGGCCGGGAAGGGGGGAGACCGTATTGGTGGCGTCGATCCGGACGGGATGTCCGTTGGTATCGAGGGCCAGATAGGTCCCGTTTTCGGCGGCGAGCAGCGTTGTGGGCTGTAGGCCCGGGAGCGTTGCGTCTGCTGTGATGGACGCCTGAACGGGAGCGTCCTGCCAGGGATGATCCGCTCTGGCGGGGGTGGCCATGACGGCCAGTGCCGCAAGGCCGGTAGCGGCGGCGACGTGCAGGAGACGGGTTTTCATGCCTCTGACATTGCCCTGCCAGTCGTGTTTGGCAAGTCAGAAGTGAGGTCAGGAGTCCACTTCGGTTTTGGATGGAACACTCATTGGGAGTTCCTGGCCGTCAGCAATCGGGCTTTTGATGGGGCCTGGAATGTGATCGACGGCAAGAGGTGCGGGGCGTGGATTTGAGAGCCAGGGCGAGAGTTCGTGCTCTACCGGGAAAAGAACGGCGGCGTGCATGAGAAGAGCGGCTTCGATGGTCAGACATTCGATTGACCAGCGGTTATCTGGCATGCGGGAAATGTAGTGATCCGAAGCAGTGCGCCGGACTTCGATGGGGAACGTACGGGTCGTCATTCCCTGTCGGACAGTCGCGTACACCAGACCCGGAACCGGGCCGGTTCTCTGTTCAAGATGCATCGTCTCAAAACCTCTGACACTGACTTGGATTTGTCATTTTGACCAAAGAACTGTGAAAACTTCGTTAACGCATGTCTAGGTGGATTTTCCGGGAATTTTGGAGCACGAAGAGTTGATGAGACCTCTGTTTTCATATGACCCCACCGAGCCCGCCTTTGCCTGTTTCAGTGCCGGGGATCTTGCGGGGGCGGAGGCCGGGTTCCGGGCTATTCTGGCCGGGCAGCCGGGACAGCCGGATGCTCTGCATGGGATGGCCTGTCTGGCGCGGGCCCGTGGACAGGATGCCACGGCCATCGCGCTGGTCGGGCGCGCCTTGCAGAAAAGCGGCATTTCTCCTGATCGGAAGGCCCGGATGCATATCACGCTGGGGCTTGCGCTTATAGCTCAGGGACATGCCGAAGCGGGGCGTGCGGCGCTGAATGTAGCGGTGATTCTGCAGCCTTCCGATCCGCGTGCGCATGCGGCTCTGGGCGAGGCTTTTGAAAGGCTGGGATGTCGGGACGAGGCGCGTGCGGCGCTGGAAAAAGCGGCGGCTCTTTCAGCAGATGACAGTTTCGTGAGAACGCGGCTTGGAGGACTGTTTCTTGAGGACGGGTTGTCCGGGCAGGCCGTCGGACAGTTCCGGAAAGTCGTGAATCGCAGGCCGCAGGATGGGGGCGCGCTGGCCAATCTGGGGGCGGCGTTATTTGCCTGCAATGCATTCGACGAAGCGGCGACTGTTCTGTCGCAGGCCTGTGAGCGGGGGGCGCGGACTGCGGAGACGCTCAACAGTCTGGGGCTGGTGGAGATGGCGCTGGGCGATCTTCGCGCGGCCTGTGAGACGTTGCGGGAAGCGCTGCAACTCCGGCCTTCGGATGGGCGGATCGCCAACAGTCTGGGGACGGTGCTGATGGAAATCGGGCGGCTGGAAGAGGCCGAGGCGCTTTTCGGGGCGATCATGATGCGCGAGAGCGGAGAGGAGGCGGATCGGGCGCGCTTCAACCGGGCGACCATTCTGCTGGGGCAGGGGCGGTTTGCGGAAGGGTGGCGGGATTTTGAAAGTCGCCGGTCGCTGCTGCGTCTGGTTTCGGATGTTCCACACTGGGATGGTTCGGCGGGAGAGGAGCCTGTGGCCGTTGTGGGCGAGCAGGGGCTGGGCGATGAGGTGCAGTTTCTGCGGTTTCTGACGGAAGCGGCCAAGCGGAGACCGTTGCGGCTGAGGTTCAGGGCTGCTGCGCTGGCGGATTTGATGCCGGAGCTGGATCAGGGGCGGATCCTGCCAGCGGACGGGCCGGTGGCGGCTGAGGTCAGTCTGCTGAGTCTGCCGGCGGTGCTTGGGATGGAGGATGTACCGTCTGTTCGGCCTTATCTGACGGTGCCGGAGCGGGTCGAGGCGGGGCGGATCGGGGTCTGCTGGTTGGGGAATCCGTCCTATCGGTTTGATCGCCGGCGGTCGGTTCCGGTGGAGTGTCTGGACGCGTTGCGGCAGGTGTCCGATGTGCGGTTTGTGGCACTTCAGCGCGGCGATGTGCCGGACTGGATGGAGCAGGTTCCGCTTGAGACGCCTGTGGATCTGGCGCGGGAAGTGGAGCGGTGTGCGCTGGTGATCAGCGTGGATACGCTGGTGGCGCATGTCGCGGGCGCGCTGGGGCGGCCGTTATGGCTGCTTAACCGTGAGGGGGGCGACTGGCGGTGGAAGGATGTGGACTGGTACGGGGATGTCCGGCAGTTCCGGCCGCCCTCCGGCGCGGCGGTTGCCGCGGGATGGGAGGCCGTGCTGCGGGATGTTGCGGAGGCGCTTAGCTTGCGGGTGTGGTGACCGGAGCACTTGTGAGGGAGGCGAGCAGGGTTTCGCGCAGGCGGGCGAGGCGGACCGGATCGGTAATCTTCATGCCCAGCAGGTCCCGGACATAGAACACGTCCACGGCGCGCATGCCGTAGGTCGTGATATGGGCCGAGGAAATCTGGAGTGACGCGCTGCTGAGTGCGGAGGTGACGTCGTGCAGCAGTCCGGGACGGTCGCGGCCGTTGACTTCGATGACGGTGTGACGGTCCGAAGCGGTGTTGTCGATGACGACGCGGGGTGGGACGTGGATCGCGCGCATCCGGCGTGAGGTGCTGTGATGGCTGGCGTCCTCGATGCCTTTGCGGATGTCGAGACGGCCCGAAAGAGCCTGTTCCACGAGATGGTTCAGGCGGCCGAGCTGATGCGGTTCCTCGAAGGAGCAGCCTTCTCCGTCCTGCACCCAGAAGGTGTCGAGCGCCATGCCGTCGCTGAGTGTGTGGATGCGGGCGTCCACGATGGAGGCGCCTGACACGGCGAGGGCGCCTGCGATCTGGGAGAACAGACCCGGATGATCGGCGCAGAGGACGGTGAGTTCGGTGACGCCGCGTTCGGGGATGGGATAGGCCTCGACCGTGACCGGGGAGCGGTAGCGGTCTGAGTCGTGGACCATGCGGGCGTGGCGCATCTGGGTGTCGGTGTCGAAGCCGAGCCAGTAGCTCGGATAGCCAAGGTCCAGAAAGCGGTCGATGCTGCTTTCGGGCAGGATGCCGGTGAGGCCGTCGCGGGCCAATTCGCGGGCGTGATTGACGCGGCTGTCGCGTTCGGTGGCGGCCAGTCCGCCTTCCAGCACCTCGGCGACGCGGGAGAAGAGCTCGCGCAGGAGGGTGGCTTTCCAGGCGTTCCAGACCTTCGGACTGACGGCGCGCATGTCGGCGATGGTCAGGAGAAGGAGGAGGCGCAGGCGTTCGGGGGACTGGATGGTATCGGCGAGATCGAGGATCGTTCGGGGATCGTCGATGTCGCGGGTGAAAGCAGTCTGGGACAGCAGGAGATGGTGCAGGACCAGCCAGGAGACGGTGTCGGTTTCCTCGGGGTCGAGGCCGAGCTGCGGGCAGATCGTGAGTGCAAGATCGGCGCCGATTTCGGAATGGTCGCCGCCGCGTCCCTTGCCGATGTCGTGGAGCAGGACGGCGACGTAGAGCGCGCGGCGGGAGCGCAGGTCGCTGGCCAGCGTGTAGGCCAGGGGGATCTCGTCCGCCATGCGCCCCGCTTCGATCTGGCCCATCATGCGCACGGCTTCGACGATATGCTCGTCGACCGTATAGATATGGTAGCTGTCGAACTGCATCTGCCCGACGACGCGGGACCAGTCCGGCAGGAGGCGGCCCAGCAGGCCGGTCTCGTTCAGGATCGGGAGCCAGAAGGGGACGGCTTTGGTTTCGTCCGCGCTGGGCTCACAGAGCAGGTCCAGAAAGATTTTTGCGGTTTCGGGATCGTCGCGCAGGGTGACGGCGTGGCGTTCGTTGCGGATGATCTGCTGCATCGCGATGGGATGCAGGGGCAGGTCGTGGCGGCGGCCGCAATCGAGCAGGCGGAACATTTCGCGAGGCTGGGCTGCAAAGGTGACGGGCTCGATGGGGCAGATGCGGCCGGCGATGGTCTGGAATTCTTCGGGGCCGGGGACGACCTTGGGTGGCTCGCCCGTGGTCTGGTCCTGAAGATGCATCAGCACGACGGGTTGCAGCACGCTGGTGAGGCGCATTACGTCGCGGGCGGTGAGGAAATAGTGCCGCATGAAGCGCTCGACGCCGCGCTGGCGACCGTGCGTTGCGTAGCCCATGCGGCCGCCGATGACGGGCTGGACGTCGAAGGTCAGGCGCTCCTCGGCGCGGCCGGTGATGTAGTGCAGGTGCAGGCGGACGGTCCACAGGAAATCCCATGAGCGGCGGGCGCGCAGGGATTCGCGGTCTGTCAGCAGGCCGAAGGAGGCGAAGGACGGGGTTTGCGGGGCTTCGGCGGGCTGGCCGCTGCGATCCGGAGTGGAGACGGCGCAGCCCAGGGCGGCACGGCCCATCCAGTTCAGGGTTTGCAGGTCGCGCAGGCCGCCGCGGCCTTCCTTGATGTTGGGCTCGACCATGTAGGGGTTGTCGCCGAAGCGGCGGTGGCGCTGTTCGCGTTCGGCGATCTTGCCCATGACGAATTCGCAGAGCCGGTCGTTCTGCAGATCGGCGCCGAGGGCGCAGCGCAGGTCGCGGGCGAGGCCGCGCTCGCCGTGAAGGAAACGCAGGTCCAGCAGAGCCGTGCGGATGGTGAGGTCACTGTCGGCGTCGCGGACGCATTCGGCGATGGAGCGGGTGGCGTGGCCGACGCGCAGGCCGAGATCCCACAGGGCATAGAGGATGAACTCGATCCGGGCGGTCATGGCCGGGGTCGGGTCACCGGGGATCAGGAAGAGGATGTCGATGTCGCTGAAGGGGGCGAGAAGTCCCGCGCCGTAGCCGCCGGTGGCGCAGAGGCAGAGGGTTTCGCCGGGGGATTCGTGTTTCTGTGCGGCGAGTTCGGCCAGCGCGCAAACCATGTCGTCGGCCTGGCGGGCGAGGGCGCGGGCGGCGTCGATTCCCGACATCCTGCGCTTTTCGAACTCGCGACGGACAGTGGCGTTACCGCTGCCGAGATGCCGCCGTAGGATCGAGAGGACGTTCTCGCGGGTCGTCTGCCCCTGTGCCGCAGCCGTATCGAGAGCGGTCTGCAGGGAGGAGGCCGGGTCGCACGGGGGGGAGGCGGTTCGGTCAGACAGGGGCTTATCCGTATCGTCAGCGAAGGAAAGAGAGGGAGTTTCGCCCCAGAAAGAGGTTTCTTTCAAGTGCCGTTTCCTGAGGCGAGGCGTTTCAGTTCGTATAGCGCATCCAGCGCGTCCCGGGGAGAGAGATCATCGGGGTTCAGGGCCCTGATGGCGTCTTCCAGCGGGGTGGGAATGGGGGGCGCTGCGGGCTCGGGCGCGGGGGGGATTTCCGGCTCTGCCACGGCTTCGAAAAGGGGCAGCGAGGAGCGGGAATCGGCCTGTTCGCGCTCGAACTGCGTGAGGAGGCGGCTGGCGCGATTGACGACGGATTGGGGAATTCCCGCCAGTTTTGCGACATGCAGGCCCCAGCTTTTGCGGGCCGCACCGGGGCGGACCTCGTGCTGGAAGATCACCTCGCCGCGCCACTCTTTTACGGCCATCGTGTAGGGGGCGAGGCGGGGGAGGAATTCGGTCAGGGCACCGAGCTCATGGAAATGTGTTGCAAAGATTGTCCGCGAGCCGAGCTGGGTGTGCAGGGCTTCCAGCGTTGCCCAGGCGATGGACAATCCGTCGAGGGTTGCGGTGCCGCGGCCGATCTCGTCCACGACGACGAGGGACTTGGGGCCGGCCTGATTGAGAATCGCCGCCGTCTCGGTCATTTCGACCATGAAGGTTGAGCGGCCGCGGGCGAGGTCGTCCGCGCCGCCGACGCGGGAGAACAGGCGGTCTACCACGCCGATCTGTGCGGATTTCGCCGGAACGGGCAGGCCGGCCTGCGCGAGGATGACGGCCAGGGCGGTCTGGCGCAGGAAGGTGGATTTGCCCGCCATGTTCGGGCCGGTGAGCAGCATGGCGCGGTGTTCGGGCGGCAGGGCGCAGTCATTGGGGATGAAACGGGCGTCCGCGCTTCCCGACTCGGCCAGTGCGGCTTCGACGACGGGATGTCGGCAGGCGACGAGATTGAACTCGGTGCTGTCCGTGACGGTGGGGCGGCACCATGAGCCGCCTTCGGCGAGCAGGCCGCAGGAGCGCAGGACGTCGGCGAGGGCCAGGAACTCCGCGACTTCATCGAGGGCCGGGGTTTGCAGGATGCGGGCGCAGAGCTCGGCGAAGATGCGGCGTTCCAGTGCAGACGCCTTGTCGGCGGCTTCGAGGATGGCGCGGTCCAGACCGGCGAGTTCTTCCGTTGAGAAGCGGGCGAGGCTGGCCGTGCCCTGACGGAAGGACAGTTCCGGATTGTCGCGCAGTTTCGTGCCGGCGGCGGACGGGACTTCGATCACGTAGCCGAGCTGCGCGTGGTGTTTGATCTTCAGGTTTGAGACGCCGAATTTTTCGGACAGCTCGCCCTGCATGGCGGCGATGATGCGGCGGCTTTCGTCACGCAGGCCGCGATAGCGGTCCAGCTCGGCGTTGTAGCCGGGGGCGATGAAGTCGCCGTCTTCAATGCGGGCGGGCAGGGTTTCGGCGACGGCGGCCTGAAGCTGCTCCAGCAGGGTGTCGGCGCGGCCGTAGAGGCCTGCGGTGAGGGTGCGGATCAGCGTGGGCGTGTTGGGGTCGCAGGCGGGCTGGAACAGGGCGGTGATGTCGTTGGCGGCGATCAGCGTGTCGCGGATGGCGGCGAGATCGCGCGGCTGGCCGCGTCCGGCGGAGATGCGGCCCAAGGCGCGGGCGGGGTCTGGCGTGCGGCGCAGGATGTCGCCGAGAGCGCCGGACAGGCCGGGAATGGATTGCAGCCAGAGCCAGCCGTTCTGGCGGTCCGTGATTGCGGTGGCGTCGGTCAGGGGGGAGGCGAGCCACTGGGCAAGCAGGCGGGAGCCTGCGGCCGTGGCAGTGCGGGTGACGGCGCCGAGGAGGCTGTGTTTCGTCTCGCCGTCGCGGGTGCGGAGAATATCGAGGCTGGCTCGGGTGGCGGGGTCGATGCCAAGGACGCCATCCGTGCCCTGCGGGATGGGGCGGGAGAGGCGCGGGAGTGCTCCGGCCTGACTGCGCTGGACGTAGTTCAGGGCCATGGTGCAGGCGATGGCCTGTTCGGGCGGGAAGTCTCCGAGGGCGTCAATCTGGGCGACGCCATAGGCGCGGGCGACCAGGGTGCGGGCGCTGTCGAGCGTGGGGGGGACGGCGACGGGGGCCAGTCGGGAGGCGTAATCCGGCGGGATCAGGTCGGGTTCGGACAGGATCTCGGCGGCGTCGAGCCGGGCCATCAGTTCGGGCAGGGCGCTTTCGGGGACCGAGGCGGTTTCAAAGGCGCCCGTGGAGATGTCGATCCACGCCGCACCTATCATCTTTGCGCGCTTTTCCGGACTGCGGGCGATGGCGAGGAGCAGGTTGGCGCGCCCGGCTTCGAGCAGTTCGTCTTCGGTCAGGGTGCCGGGGGTGACGACGCGGACAATGGCGCGGGCGAGCGGGCCTTTCTGGGGCTTTTCGCCTTTTTTCGGCGGGGCCTGTGTCTGTTCGGCGACGGCGACGCGGAAGCCGCGGCGGATCAGGCGTGACAGATAGGCCGGGGCGGCCGCGACGGGGACGCCGCACATGGGGATCGGCTCGCCCTGATGGGTGCCGCGGGCGGTGAGTGCGATATCCAGCGCCATGGCGGCGGCCTGCGCATCGGAGAAGAACAGTTCGTAGAAATCGCCCATGCGGAAGAACAGGAGGGCGTCTGGTTCCTGGTGTTTGAGGTCGAACCACTGGGCCATCGCGGGGCTGGCGTTTTCGGCGGTAGGCAGGGGCATGAAGGTGCCGATGGGTCCGGTCTCCGGGCTGTCATTTCGGGAAGGGGATGGGAAAATAACGTCTCTCCGCCGGTGTGTGAACCGGCGGGATGGGGTCAGCGGGCGCGTCGGCGGTTCAGGCGTGACTGGAAAGCCACGGTGGCGTCACGCAGGCGCACCACTTTCAGGGCGTCGAGCATCACGGCGTAGACGAGCACGCCGAAGATTATCAGCGCCGTGAGCATGCCCAGACGCCACACGCCGTGCCAGGCGGGCAGGCCGGGGGCAACGAGCTTTTCGGCGGCCGCGACCCACAGGGCCATCATGATGCCGGCACCGGCAATGCGCAGGGCGCGGCCTTTCAGGAGCGGGTCTGCGATGAAGAGGCCGCGTCGGTGCAGGATGACGGCGAGCAGTGTGCAGTTGACGAAAGCGGCGATCGTGCTGGCCAGCGGCGGGCCGATATGGCCGAGCGGGCGATAGAGCAGAAGGTTGAGGACGAGGTTCAGCGCCAGTGTGAAGAAGCCGATGCGGACGGGGGTGACGGTGTCGCCTTCCGCGAAGAAGGCCGGGGAGAGGACCTTGATGAGGACAAAGGCGGGCAGGCCGAGCGCGTAGGCCTGAAGGCATTGTCCGGAGAGGATGGCGTCGCTGACGGTGAAATGGCCGTAGCCGAACAGGGCGGCCATGATGGGGGAGGCCAAAACGATCATGCCGATCATGGCGGGGAGCGTCAGGAGCAGCGTGTAGTCGATGGCGCGGTTGAGGCTCGAATGGACGGCAGCGCGGTCGTTATTGGCGATGTGGCGCGTCAGGAGTGGCAGCAGCGCCGTGCCCGCCGCCGAGCCCAGCACGCCAAGCGGGAGCTGGTTGATGCGGTCGGCGAAATACAGGATCGAGGGTGTGCCGACGGGTAGGTGCGTGGCAATGATGGTGTCGACGGTCAGGTTGATCTGGGTGACGCCGGAGCCGACGAGGCCGGGGCCCATGCGGCGCAGGAGGGCGCGCATGTCGGGCGACAGGCTGGGCCATGTCAGGTGAGGAGCCATGCCGGCGCGTCGGGCGGCCCAGTACAGGGCGCCGAGCTGGACGACGCCAGAGAGCGTCACGCCCCAGGCACTGACGACGGCGGTATTGTGCCAGACCAGTGCGCCGAGGAGGATGGCGGCGATGCCGATGATGTTGAAGGTGACATAGGCGGCGGCCGCTGCGGTGAACTTGCCGAGGCCGTTCAGCACGCCGGAGACGAGCGCTGCGCCGCAGATCAGCAGCATGTAGGGGAACGTGATTCGCGACAGGTGCACCGCGGTTTCGAAACGGGTGCCGGTGAGGCCCGAGCCGATGAAACTCACGACCAGCGGCATGAAGATTTCAGCCAGGATGGTCAGCAAAGCGAGCCAGAGCATCAGTCCGGACAGGGCCTGTCCCGCGAAGCGCAGGGCGGACTGGTGGCCCTTTGTTTCGTAGCGTTCGGTGAACATCGGAACGAAGGCGGCGTTGAACGCGCCTTCGCCGAAGAGGCGCCGGAACATGTTGGGCAGCCGAAGCGCGATCAGGTAGGCATCCTGAACGGGGCCGGCACCAAGGAACGCGGCGAGAAGCTGGTCACGAACGAGGCCGAGGACACGCGAAAGCATGGTCCAGCTGCCGACTGTCAGGAAATTGCGAAGCATTTCCCGATCCTAGCCGATCATTCAGCGCCGCGACATATCCTCCGTTACAGGAAAAGCGCACTGTGACGGATGGGCTTCAGCGCAGAACCGTTTCGCGGTTGTGCAGGGGCGTTTCGGCTCTGGCGGGCTGCTGGATCGTGGGGCGGATCGCGGCAAGGCCGATGCAGAGCAGCGTGACTTCAAGCATCAGCATGGCGCTGGCCCAGAAGATGCCGGACAGGCCGAGGAAGGTCGTGACGTGATGGGCCACGGCCGGGGTCAGTGCGCCGAGGGCGGCGACAACCAGAAGGGGCAGGATCGGGCGGAGGGGTGAGTCCTTCATAAATGTCTCCTGTCACATTTCTGACTTGAACTGTGGCGGCTTTCGATACGGTTGTTCAAGGAAAAAAGACGAACTTCCCTGTCGATGTTGCGTGATAGGGGGTGCCATGACCGATTTTTCAACGATTTCGCCGCCTGTGAGTGTCGCCGAGCTTCGTCTGAGGCTGGATCGGATCCGGCGTCTGGCCTGGCTTCTGAACTCTGCCGCGCGGATTCCGGGTCTGCGGCTGCGGGCGGGGCTGGACACGCTGCTCGGGCTTCTGCCGGGGGGCGGGGCGCTGATCGGGACGGCGCTGTCGCTTTATATTGTCTGGGAAGGGCGCCGGATGGGTGTTGATCGCCAGACCGTGCAGCGGATGCTGGGCAATGTGGCGATCGAGGCCGTGGTGGGTCTCGTACCGCTGGCGGGGGATCTGTTTGATACGGTTTTCAAGGCCGATCTGCGGAATATTGCGCTGATCGAAGCCGCGCTTGCGGGGCGGCTCAGGGGTCAGTGATCCAGCAGGACCTTGCGGACGGCTTCCTCGACGCGGTTTGAGGCGGGCTTGGCCAGGGGCGTGAACCAGTTGGCCAGATTGCCGTCGCGGTCGGTCAGGTATTTGTAGAAATTCCAGCGCGGGCGGGCGAGGAAGCCACCCTGTTTGTCCAGCCAGCGGAACAGCGGAGTGGTTTCGGGGCCGCGCACATGCTGGCGTGCGGTCATGGGGAAGCTCACGCCGTAATTGCGGTGGCAGAAATTCTTGATGTCTTCCGACGAGCCGGGTTCCTGCTGGCCGAAATCGTTTGACGGCACGCCGATGATCATCAGGCCTTCGGGGTAGTCGCGGCCATAGCGGGACCAGAGGTGCTGGAGGTCTTCGTACTGGGGAGTGAAGCCGCATTTTGATGCCGTGTTGACGATCAGCAGCGGTCGTCCGCGATAGGCCGAGAGGTCGATCGTGTCGCCGGACAGGCCGGGAAGGCTGAAATCATAGGCACAGGTCATGGGGCTTCTCCCTATCAGTCGGCGGCATCCTAGCGGTTCGGGGGCGTGCAGGCGAGAGAGGAGGGGTGGACAGGACGTGACATGACGGACAGGTTCAGGTCGTTTCAGGTTCAGTTCCGGGTGCGTCGTTCTGTTTTTGGGTGAGGAGTTTGCCTGCGTGATCCTGCGCGTCCTTGTCGGCATGGCCGGTCTTCTGATTCTGGGTGCGCTTTTGTCCACCAACCGCCGGGCCATTGACTGGCCTTTCGTAGGACGGGCGCTGCTGTTGCAGGTGCTGATTGCGGCGGTCGTTCTGTGGGTGCCGGCGGGTGCGCATGGGCTGCATCTGATGTCCGATGCGGTGACGAAGGTCCTGTCTTACGGGGATGTGGGCAGTGCATTCCTTTTCGGCGGGCTGGTGGGGCCGAAGATGAACGGGCTGTTTGGCAATGACAGTTTCGTCTTCGCGCTCAAGGTTCTGCCGGAGATCGTTTATGTCGCAGCCCTTCTGGGGCTGTTGCAGCACTGGGGCGTGTTGCAGTTCCTCTCGAAGCTGATTGGCGGGGCGCTGTCGCGCGTGCTGGGGACGACGGGGCTCGAATCGTTCTCGGCGGTGCTGACGATTTTTCTGGGACAGAGCGAGATGCCGATCGCGCTTCAGACCTGTCTGGCGGAGATGTCGGAAGGGGAGTTGGCGACGGTTCTGTGCAGCGGGACGTCTTCCATCGCGGGGTCCGTGCTGGCGGGATATGCGTCGCTCGGTGTGCCGATGGAGAACCTGCTGGCGGCGTCTTTCATGGCGATCCCGGGGGGGCTGCTGTTCTCGCGCATTCTGTTTCCGGGGCCGCGCCGGTCCGATGCGCAGATTGCCGGGGCGGATCACGGGCATCACAGCATGTTCGAGGCGATTGCGGATGGCGCTATGAATGGCGCGAAAATCGCGGTGGCTGTGGGGTCTGTGTTGATTGCGTTCGTGGGGCTGATTGCGCTGGCGAACGGGATTCTGGGGGCGGTCGGGCTGTCTCTGGCGCGCATCCTGGGGACGGTGTTTGCGCCGTTTGCCTGGCTGCTCGGGGTGCCGTGGAGCGAATGTATCGTGGCGGGCGGACTGCTTGGGCAGAAGATCGCGTTCAACGAGTTCGTGGCTTATGTGAACCTGTCGCCGCTGATCCATGCGCATGCGCTGTCGCAGCGGACGATTACGATCCTGTCCTTTGCGCTGTGCGGGTTTGCGAACATCTCGACGATCGGGATTCTGATCGGGGCATTCGGGAGTGCGGAGCCGCGCCGGCGGACGGATGTGGCGTCGCTGGCGGTGCGGGCCGTGGCGGCGGGGACGCTGTCCAATGCGATGAGTGCGGTGATTGCGGGGCTATTCGTGTGAGCCGCAGGGGCGTTCACGAATCTCTGATCCATGGGATGGCTGGATCCGGGTAGGATGCGAACAGTTATCATCTTCCTCTGATCAGACTGTGAGTTTCTCCATGCGCCGTTCCGGATTCCTGACCCTTCTTCTGGCCTCTGTGATGGCTGTTCCTGCTCTGGCGTCTGCGGCGGAGCATGTGAGCGGGGAGCTGAAGGGGACGGATGGGGCCACGCACGGGATCGTGGACGTGACGGGAGCGCCCAAGGGGGTTCTGCTGCGCCTTCAGGTTCAGGGGCTGACGCCGGGTTGGCATGGAATTCACTTCCATGAAAAGGGAAGTTGCGCGGCTCCGAAATTCACCAGTGCGGGTGCGCATGTGCATGCGGTGACGCCGGTTGCGCATGGTCTGCTGAGGGCGGATGCGAATGACGCCGGGGATCTGCCGAACCTGTATGTCGCGGCGGACGGGACGGCGACGGTGGAGCTTTATTCGACGCTCGTTTCGCTGAAGGGCGGCAATGGGCTGCCGGCGCTGATGGATGCGGACGGGGCGTCCGTGGTCATTCATGCAAAGCCGGATGATTATCAGACCCAGCCCATTGGCGGTTCGGGAGACCGGGTGGCCTGCGCCGTTCTGCACTGAGTCACGCTTTTATTCCCGGGTCGGGGGGCGGTCCAGCAGAAGGTGGCGCGCTTCCTCGATCGAGACGCCGTCATTGAGGAGGCGGGTGACGGTTTCGATGATCGGCACCCGTACGTTGTGCTTCCGGGCCAGGGCGAGCATGGCCGGTGCCGTCAGCACGCCTTCTGCGACTGTGGTGCGTGAGGCGAGGATGTCTGCGAGCGGGCGGCCTTCGCCGAGTTCCAGACCGACGCTGTAATTGCGCGAGCCGCGTCCCGTGCAGGTCAGGATGAGGTCGCCCATGCCTGCGAGGCCTGCGAGCGTGCTGGCGCGGCCGCCCGTGGCTTCGGCGAGACGGCCGATTTCGGCGACGGCGCGGGTGATGAGGGCGGCGCGGGCATTTTCGCCCAGGCCCGCGCCGATGGTGATGCCTGCGCCGATGGCGATGACGTTCTTGGCAGCGCCTGCAAGCTGGACACCGGCAGCGTCATCGCTGGCATAGAGGCGGAAGCTGGACGTGTTGAGAAGCGCCGTAAGTTTCTGCGCGAGAGCGAGGTCTGCGCAGGCCAGCGTTGCGGCGGCGGGGAGGCCTTTTGCGACTTCGATGGCGAAGTTGGGGCCGGAGAGGACGCCGGTCGGGCGGCCGGGCATGGTTTCCGCCAGAACATCGAGCGGCAGGAGGGATGTGGCCTGTTCCAGCCCCTTGCAGCAGGTCACGACGGGAACTGCGGGATCGAGGACGGTCTGAAGGCGCGTGGAGACGTCACGGGCGGTCTGGACCGGGGTGACGAGCAGGACGACGTTTGCGGTGCGGGGGAAATCACCGGTGATGGTGACGTTTTCAGGCAGGGTTATGTCCGGCAGACGCGGGAGGGTACGGGTTCGGGGTGGGACCGGGTTGCGCATCCAGAGTGTCACGTCCGCGCCTGTCGCTGCTGTGGCGCAGGCCAGCGCCGTGCCCCAGGCTCCGGCGCCGATGACGGCGATGTGCGGACGTGTGGTCATGGTTATTCTTCTGCCAGTCGTTCGATGTTGATCTGGATGTCTTCGGCCTCGGGAGAACGCAGGCCGGTGGCGAGGGCTTCGAGAATATTGCGGGCCTCGTCTTCAAAGCCGAAGGGGGCGTTGACGACCAGCAGGCCGCAGCCATTCAGACGGGAAGGATCGACAGGCGGGCGGAGCAGGAATTCGCAGGCCAGCATGTCCCGGATGCCGGCGTCCTGAAGCGCCGTGTAGAAGGCGCGGACGGGTGTGCGGTGTTTGATCGGATACCAGACCGCGACGATCCCGGCGCGGAAGCGGGTGCGGATCAGGGCGATGGCGTCGGCGCAGCGGGCGAAATCGTCCGGTTTTTCGAAGGGCGGGTCGATGAGGACGAGGCCGCGCTTGAGATCCTTGGGCGGAAGCAGCGCGCGCAGGGCTTCGTAACCGTCACGGTGATGGACGGCAGCCTGCGGGTCGGCGTGGAAGAGGCGGCGCAGGGGGCGGACGTCTTCGGGGTGCAGTTCGCAGGCGATGAGCTGATCCTGCGGGCGGAGTTCGGCGCGGGCGAAGGCGGGAGAGCCGGGGTAGCGGTGCCGGTCCTGCACGTTGGGGCGGACGGCGTCGAGATAGTCCGCAAGCGGGGCGGCGGCCGGGTGGTTAAGGAGCTGGCCGATGCCAGTGCGCCATTCGCCGGTCTTTTCGGCTTCCTCGGAGGTCAGGTCGTAGCGGCCGCATCCGGCATGGGTGTCGAGGACGACGAAGCCTGCGGGTTTGCGCTTCAGTGCCTTGATGAGTGCGAGAAGCAAAGCGTGCTTCATGCAGTCGGCGAAGTTTCCGGCGTGGTAGATGTGACGGTAGTTCAAGAGACGTGTTCCGGGGTGGCGGGAGTGCGTTCAGACAGGGGCCAGCGGGGGCGGGCAGCGGTGTCGATTTCGTTGGGGGTTTCGCCCGCGTGGAGGCGTTCGAGCGCGGCCCAGGCGACCATGACCGCGTTGTCCGTGCACAGGCGCAGGGGCGGGGCGAAGAAGGGGATGCCGTGGTTGGCGGCGACCTGTTCGAGGGCGTGGCGCAGGGTTTTGTTGGCGGCCACCCCGCCTGCGACGACCAGGGCCGTGGCGTTCGGGCTGAGGGCCAGGGCGTGTTCGGCGCGGTCGGCCATCACATCCGCAACGGCGCGCTGGAAGGAGGCTGCGACGTCTGCGGCGAACTGGCGCGGCAGGGCGTCGCGGCTGCCGGTCGGGTCCTGTGTGTCGATCAGGCGGCTGACGGCAGTTTTGAGGCCAGAGAATGAGAAATCGCAGCCTTCGCGGCCCTTGAGGGGGCGGGGCAGCGGATAGGCGTCGTCGCGGCCTTCGGTGGCGAGTTTTTCCAGAGCGGGGCCGCCGGGCCAGCTGAGGCCGAGCATTTTGGCGACCTTGTCGAAGGCCTCGCCAGCAGCGTCGTCGATCGTGCCGCCGAGGCGGACATAACGGCCGGTTTCCTCGACCGAGACGCACTGGCAGTGGCCGCCCGAGACCAGCATCGTCAGGTAGGGGAAGTGCAGGTCAGCACCCAGGCTGGGAAGGCGCGGGGTGAGAATGTGGGCTTCGATGTGGTTTACGGCCACGAAGGGACGGTGCAGCGCCATGGCCAGTCCCTTGGCGTAGGAACTGCCGACGATCAGGCCGCCGATCAGGCCGGGGCCGGTTGTGCCGGCAAAAGTGTCGATGTCGGCCAGCGTCAGGGAGGCTTTTTTCAGGACTTCCGCCACCAGTGCGGGCAGGGCGTCCAGATGGGCGCGGGCCGCGATTTCCGGGACGACGCCGCCGAGAATGGCGTGGTCGGTCTGGGACAGGACGCCTTCGGCCAGGATCGTGCCGTCCCAGGCGAGGATGGCGCAGGCCGTGTCGTCGCAGGAGGTTTCGATGGCCAGAAGGGGGCGCGTGGGTGCGGATGGAGAAGTGGCGGGGGCTGACATGGGGCTTATTATGGCCGAGTCTGTCATATCATGACAGTCCCGTGTGAATGGGCTAAAGCTGCCGTTCATGAATGCTCCCGTCCTGCCTTCCGAGGCGCTCCAGAGAGTCGCCGCGGAAGCCGTCCGCCGCTCCCATGCCGCTGAGCCGCCTACCGGCCGCAAGCTCCCTCTTCGTGTCGGGTCGCGGGCGTCTCCGCTGGCGCTGGTCCAGACGCGGAACTTTCTCACGCGCCTGACGCGGTTCTGCCCCGTTCTGCGGGATATGGGAGCGTTTCAGGAATACCAGATCAGCACCGAGGGCGACCGCAATCTGGTGCAGCGTCTGGCGGAAATCGGCGGTAAGGGTCTCTTTGCCAAGGAAATCCATGAGGCGCTGGCTGCCGGGCGGATCGATTTCGCGGTCCACAGCCTCAAGGATCTGGAAACCAATCTGCCGCCGGGTCTGGTGCTGGCCTGTACGCTCAAGCGCGAGGATGCGCGCGATGCGCTGATCCTGCGGGACCGGGATGTAAAGGTTGATCCGCAGCGTCCTTATGACTGTCTGCCGGAAGGGGCGCTGATCGGCTGTGCGTCGGTGCGTCGTCAGGCGCAGATGCTGCATGTGCGGCCGGATCTGCGGTTCTGCCTGCTGCGCGGCAATGTGCAGACGCGACTGGACAAGCTGCGGGCTGGAGCCTGCGAGGCGACGCTTCTGGCGCTGGCTGGGCTGCGGCGTCTGGGCATGGAAGACCGTGTGGATGTCGTGCTGGAGCCGGATCAGATGCTGCCGGCTTCGGGGCAGGGCATTGTGGGCGTGACGGTTCGTGAGAGCGATCTGGAACTGCGCGAACTGCTCTCTGCGATCGAGGATCCGGAGGCACGGGCGGTTTCGACGGCCGAGCGCGCGCTTCTGGCGGAACTGGACGGCTCGTGCCGGACACCGATTGGCGGTTATGCCCGGATCGAGAACGGTGTTCTCAAGCTGAGCGGCATGATTGCGAGCGAGGACGGGACCTTCCTGCTCCGTCGTGAAATCGAGGGCGCGCCGCTTGAGGCGGCCCGTCTGGGCACCGAGCTTGCGGATGAGCTTCGCCGTGACACGCCGGCCCATATTTTTGATGAAATGAGGCGTCCCTGACGCTTACCCGTCCTGAACCGGGACGTGCTGTTCTGGTGACCCGGCCGGAGCCCGGACTGTCCGCTACGATGGCGGAGGTCCGGGCGCTTGGCTGGGAGGCTGTGGCATGTCCGATGCTGGACATCACGACATTTGAGTCTGTTGCGCCGGGCGCCTTCCGGGCCGTGCTGGTGACGAGTGCGAATGCGCTGCCTGCGTTGCGGGACTGGCCTCGGGACCGGCTTGTTGTGGCAGTCGGTGCGCGGACGGCGGCTCGGGCGCGCAAGGCCGGGTTCGTGAATGTCGAGGCGGCGGACGGGGATGCGCGGGCTCTGGCGGCGTTCTGCCGGGCGCGGGGCATTCTGGGCTCGGATGTGCTGCTGGCCAGTGGCGACGGCTACGGCGTGGATCTGGCGCGGGATCTGGGCGTGCAGCGGGTCGAGGTTTATGCGGCCTGCAAGCGGGAAGCCCTGCCGGGTGATGCGGCTGAGGCCCTGCGGGGCGGGCGAGTCGATTCCGTGCTGCTGTATTCGGGGAAAACGGCGGAAGCATTCAGGGAAGCGCTGGGGGCCGAAGAGGTCACGGCGCTGTCTGCCGTGCGGGCGCTCTGTCTGTCAGAGGCCATTGCCGCGCGCCTGGACCCGCAGGAATGGCGCGCGGTGATGTGGCCCGATCCGCTGGAGCAGCTCGGGCCAGTCGTCTGATCAGGCTTCGCCGGCGGGTTCCGGGAACTGCTGGGCGCGCTTGGCCTGCCACAGGGCAACGAAGTCGATCGGCTGCAGCACGACGGGCGGGAAGCCACCGTCACGCGTGACGTCGCTGACGATGGAGCGGACATACGGGAAGATCAGGCGCGGAACTTCAACCAGCAGGATCGGCTCGATGAGTTCCTGCGGCGGGTTGTTCAGCGTCACGACGGCGGCGTAGGTCAGCTCGGCGATGAACACCGTACGACCGGCCTGGCCACCTTCCTGTGCCGGCGGCTCGGCGGCCTCGGCGCGGACGGCCAGGGCGACTTCGTAGACAGCCTGGTCTTCTTCCAGACGGTTGGCCTGGACGTCGATGTTGACGGAAATCTGCGGAGCAGAGCGCAGTGTTGCGAAAATGGAAGCGCCGGCTGGTACTTCGAAGGAGAGGTCCTTCGTGTACTGCAGGTTGATGGCCAGCGGCATGGCCGGCACGTTTTCCTGGCCCAGGGCAGCGTTGTCGGTGGTGTTCTCTGACATACAGTCTCCGGTTCCGCAGGGGCTGGGCCCTTGGCGGACATCGATTGGAACGATTGCGATCCCTCGGCGGTAGCATGATGTCCGCTGTCCGCCAAGACACGGTTCTGGCGGACAGATGGTTGAGATCGGACGGATTGCACCCTATCTGTAGGTCAACGGATCTTTAATCGAACACTGCGAAACACAGGCCTTCATGTCTTCTGACGACATCCATCTCCCCGCTGGCCTCATGGCTCACGCGGGTCATTATTTTCCCTGGGACCTCGTGGTCCTGTTCGTGCTCGCCGTGGCGCTGGGGGTGAGGCTGTACCGTGTTCTTGGCCGGCGTGT
Organism: Gluconobacter oxydans; assembly: GCF_006539685.1. Lineage (GTDB taxonomy): Bacteria > Pseudomonadota > Alphaproteobacteria > Acetobacterales > Acetobacteraceae > Gluconobacter > Gluconobacter oxydans. Next base: position 50,347 of record NZ_BJNM01000005.1, on the reverse strand, counting down.
CGGGATGCAGGGGGTGCGGCAGGAGCGTCCGGGGGCCGGGTTTGGTCCGGGCGCGCAGAAGGGGGCGGCTCCGGATGCCGCACGTCCGAGCATTCCGCCGCCGCTGCCAGGGCAGGTTGCGGGGAAACCGGGGGCTGCTCCCGGGGTGTTCGATCAGGCGGTGCCGGATGTGGCGTATGAAATTCCTGCTCCGGCCACGCGGGTCGGGACGGTTCTGGGTGAGATCGGGTCTGTTTTCCCGGGATTTTCGCCCGATGGTTTCCTGAAGGAAGCCGAAGGGACGTTCCGTCAGGTGGTTCCGGCTTTTGCGGTCGGCGACCGTACGGCGCTGGAAAAGCTGCTGACGCCGGCCTCCATGGACTCTTTTTCCGCGGCGATTGATGCCCGGGTGCAGGCGGGGGAGACGCAGCGGAGTGATTTGCGCGGGATCGAGAGCCTGTCCATTCTGGATGCGATGCTTGTGTCTGCGGAAGACGGGACGCGGGTCGGCCGAATCGAAGTGAAGATCGTGTCGCGTCAGGTGAATATCCTCACGGATCGTGAGGGTGAGCCGGTGGTCGGAACCGAGGCTGTGACCGAGTTCCACGATCTGTGGCTCTTCGAGCGTGTGGCGGGGCAGTCCGACGCGCGGTGGCGTCTGGCGGCATCGCGTCCGGCCTGATCGCGTTCTCCGATGAAGAAACTGCTGACCCTGCTGACGCTTGGCGCGCTGTGCGGATGCATGCCCCAGAATGCGCCCTCGTCGCTTTCGCTCTCTCCTGTCGGATATGACTCGCTTGCCGGGTGGGAGCAGGAGGATTTCACGTCCTTGATGCCGTTGCTGCGGGATGAGTGTCATCGTCTGTCGCAGTTGCCGCCCGAGACGGTGCTCGGCGGGAGCGAGGCCATTACCTATGGGCGTCATGCTGCCGACTGGAGCAATGCCTGTGCGGCGCTGGCGACGGCTTCGGATGCGCGAACCTATCTGGAGACGTGGTTCCAGCCTTACGAGGCGGGGACGGAGGCGTTCTATACCGGCTATTTCGAGCCGCAGATCCCGGCGTCCCTGACGCGGGGCGGGGCGTATCAGACGCCGGTCTACGGTCGGCCGCGCGATCTGGTGCGGGCGAAGGCGACCAATGGCCAGATGGTCAGCGGGCGCTGGGTCAACGGGCAGTTCGCGCCGTATTATGACCGTGCCGCGATTGATGGCGGGGCGCTGGCCGGGCAGGGGCTTGAGATTGCCTGGCTGAAAAGCCCGGTGGATCTGTTTTTCCTTCAGATCCAGGGTTCCGGGCGGCTGATCCTGCCGGATGGTGGACAGGTGCGTGTCAGCTATGACGGGCGCAACGGGCAGGCTTATGTGCCGCTCGGGCGGCTTCTGGTGCAGGACGGCGAACTGCCGGCGGATGGTGTCAGCATGGACAGCATCCGCAACTGGCTTGAGGCGCATCCGGACCGGATGATGTCCGTCATGGAGCGTAATCCGAATTACGTCTTCTTCCGTCGCGATGACGGCAATCTGGCGCAGGGGCCGAAAGGGGCGTTCGGGATGCCGCTGACGGCCGGGCGCTCCGTGGCGGTCGATCGGTCCGTGGTGCCGTTTGCGATGCCGTTGTGGGTCGAGACGAAGCTGCCTTATGGGGCGGGTCAGCCTGTGACCTGGGATCATCTGGTGTTTGCTCAGGATATCGGGACGGACATCAAGGGCGCCGGCCGGGCCGATCTGTTCACGGGCTGGGGGGCGACCGCGCAGTCCGTGGCGGGGAATTTGCATGCGCATGGCCGGATGGTGCTGTTCCTGCCGCGGCCTCCTGCGGATTCTGCGGCGCAATGATCCGCAGTCGCCGGGAGAAGCTCGGTGTCCATACGCTGATCCGGGGGGACTGCACGACGGTTCTCAGACGGATGCCGTCGCAGAGTGTGGACGTTGTGGTGACGTCTCCGCCGTATAATCTGGGGGTGCCGTACCGGACGTATCAGGACCGCCTGCCCGAGGACGCGTATCTGGACTGGCTGGAGGATGTCTGCACCAGTCTGTGCCGGGTGATGAAGGATGACGGGTCGTTTTTTCTGAATATCGCCGGGTCATCCTCACAGCCTTGGATGCCGTTTGAACTGATGACGCGACTGCGCAAGCTGTTCGTGCTGCAGAACCACATCACCTGGATCAAGTCGATTTCGGTGGGTGAGATCACTTACGGGCATTTCAAGCCGCTGAACTCGGCGCGTTTCGTCAATCGCAATCATGAGCATGTGTTCCATCTGACCAAGACGGGGAACGTGCCGGTGCAGCGGCTGGATGCGGGTGTGCCGTTTACGGACAAGAGCAATATCGTGCGGCGGCAGCACATCACGGACCGTCGCTGCCGGGGCGATACATGGTTTATTCCCTACGAGACCGTGCGCAGCCGCAAGGAGAAGTTCAGCCATCCGGGGACGTTCCCGGTGGCACTTCCCGAGGCTTGCATCCGGTTGCACGGGCTGCGACCGGGAGGCGTGCTGCTGGATCCGTTCATGGGGTCGGGTACGACACTGGTGGCGGCAGAGCGGATGGGGTGTGTGGGGATCGGGATTGATACCGATACGTCCTATGTGAACGTGGCGCGTAAGCGGGTGCGGGCGGCGATCGATCATGAGGACGAGGATTAATCGACAGTACCTGTTTTTCTGACAGGTTCAATCACTTTGACTTTGTGTGTCACTTTTCCGCATTATCACGACACCATGAGTATGAGGAGAAAAGTGGTGCGTTCCAGCACGATTACAAAGGGAATTGCCGGTCTGGTGGCGCTGGGCGTTGTCGCCTGGGGCGGGACCGTCACTTATCTTGAGCATTTTGATCATGCTGGAGCACCGCAGTTGCCTGCCAGCAGCCCGACGCGTCAGGATCCGACGGCGATGGCGGCGTTTGCGGCCCTTCGGGAAGTGCGCTGCGATTACTGCCATACGCAGAATGTCGAACTGCCGTTCTATTTCAAGCTGCCGCTGGCCAATCAGATCATGAAGCGTGATCTGGTGCAGGGGCAGCGTCATTTCGAATATGCGCCGGTTCTGACGGCCCTGCAGGACGGCAAGCCGCCTTCCGTCGAGCAGCTTTCGCGCATCGAGGAAGTCATCACGCAGAACCGGATGCCGCCGTCAGCCTATCTGCTGATGCATCCGCATGCGCATCTGGATGAAAAGCAGCGCGCGGACATTCTGAAATGGGTGCGTGAGCAGCGTGAGCGTTACTATGCGACGCCGGGTGTGGCAGCGCAGTTCCGTGGTGAGCCGATCCAGCCGATCCCCGAAAGCGTGGATGTGAACTGGAAGAAGGCCGAGCTGGGCCGGGCGCTGTTCTTCGACAAGGGACTGTCTGGTGATGGCACGCTCAACTGTGCAAGCTGCCACGGTCTGAACAAGGGTGGCGTGGACAACCTGACGACGGCGACGGGGATCGGCGGCCAGAAGGGGCCGATCAATGTACCGACCGTCTATAACGCCGTGTTCAGCATGGCGCAGTTCTGGAATGGCCGTGCGAAGGATCTGGCGGAGCAGGCGGCAGGTCCGGTCATGAACCCGCTGGAAATGGGTTCGCATGACTGGAACACCGTAGCCGATCATGTCCGCAGCACGCCGGGTTATGCCGAGCAGTTTACGGCGGCGTTCGGTTCTGAGCAGATCGACAAGGACACGATCACGGCGGCGATTGCGGAATATGAAAAGACGCTGATCACTCCGGACAGCCGCTTTGACCTGTATCTGAAAGGCGATGCGAAGGCGATCACGGCGCCGGAAAAGCGCGGTTACGAGCGCTTCAAGGAGATCGGCTGCTCGGGGTGCCATAGCGGTCTTGCCGTGGGAGGAGACGCTTATGAAATCCTTGGTCTGGAAGGGCCGTATTTCGAGAACCGTCACACGAAGCTGACGGATGCCGATGAAGGCCGCATGGCTGTTACGCATAAGGAAGGTGATCGTGAGCGGTTCAAGGTTCCGAACCTGCGTAATGTCGAGCTGACGGGGCCGTGGCTGCATGATGGCTCGGCCACCACGCTGGAGCAGGTCGTGCGGGAGATGGCACGTTATGAGACGCCGGATCATGACATTGCCGATCAGGATGTCACGGACATCGTGGCGTTCCTCAAGACGCTGACGGGCAAGTATGAGGGCATTCCGCTGAAGGATGTGCCGGCTGACCAGCCGCTGCAGGCTCCTGTGTCGGGTTCTGGTTCCTCGAACTGACGTTTGAGTATTTTCCAGTAAAAAACCGGAGAAGGGAAACCTCTCCGGTTTTTTTATATATGCAGAACCGTTAATATGGATTGCCTTCTATCAAGCGGTTCTTCTTGCGAGTGAAATCGTGTGTTTACGGCTTGATGAGTTTTAGTAAGTGATATGGACAGCGGAGAACAGCTTCGCTATCGATTTGAAATAGAACTATTTCAGAACAGGATGTGATATGAGTGATTATATCAAGGATTGCATCAAATATGATATTTCTGGTTCTGTTATAGAGGGTTTTCCGGAAGTTTTTGAACGGCGTAATGTTCTCTACGTTCCACGACGAGAGGGCGGCCTGGATAAGGACTTTGGATTATTTGATGAAACAGGACGACAGATCTTCGGAAATGCTCTTTTTTCAAGTTACCCGCCTGTATTGAAAACACAGGCTCTGACGACACAGAAAAATGGGGAGACAGCCTCTTACCAAGGGCGGCCTGTCGTGTATGGGGGGTGTATTGGCGACCATTACGGCCATTTCATCACGGAATGTCTGAACACACTCTGGTATTTTTCAAAGGAATGTTCACCGGAAACGCTGGTGCTTTTCCATAGTGACATGACCGTTGAAGAGATTTTTTCCAGACCCTGGATGGTCGATCTGCTTCGTTATGCAGGGGTCCGAAAAGAACAGATTATTATTCCCCGTGTGCCATTAAGATTTGATTCCATTACCGTACCCGGGCAGGCTTTTTCTGAAGATGGTTTTGTTTACACGGGCTATGCAGAATATCTGAAAGCGCTGTCACTGAAGGCGGTTCAGGAAAGCAGCTTTGATTTCAAAGGGATGGTATATCTCTCGAGAGTCAGCCCTCTCTACAATAGTCGGCTACCCTGTAACGAAGAGGATCTCTGTGCCGAACTTTCGGGACGTGGAGTAAAGGTCGTTCGGCCTGAAGACCTGTCTGTTGCCGATCAGATCAAGATATTTAACGAGAATATTGTCATAGGGCCTATTGGCTCGGCTTTTCATACGTCGATTTTTGCGGAGGCGCCGAAAGGCATAGCCATCTGTCCGGAAGAGCGGCCTATTGCGCGTTCATACGAATTGATGGATGCGGCGCATGATGCCGAGATACGCTATGTATACAGCGAGGATAAGGTAGATCCTTCCACGCTTGCGGAAGTTCTGGTGAATGCTGCCGGGTCAAGTGCGTATTGGAAAACAATAATAGAAAAATTGGGACTGGGATTCCTGGAGCGGAAAAACAGAGGGAATATTTTCTTTGTAGGTCATGAAAATATTCTTCTTTCGAGAGACGCGAAGGAAGCTGGGGATTATGACGTTCTTGTAGCCACAGTGGGTAACAAGTCATTTATTTTTGCAAATCATTCCTCTTTGCCACCCTTTTTCATAGAAAAAGAATTGATCGAGACAAGAGTCATCTCATATCTGAAATTCGATGAAGAAAATGGTATCGGATTCCGCAATCCGGTAAATGGTAAATGGCTGAAAGCACTTCCCCCTGAATTTAAGAAGAATCTTCATTGTGATGCGGAGCATGTCAATGACTGGGAGCTGTTCCGACTAAAGCCTGTGGACTATCCGGATTTCTCCGGGTGTCTGGCGATTGCGCCCTGTCTTGAGAATGCGCTCCAGCGGTTTGAAGGCTCCGATTGTCAGTAGAGTTTTCTCTGCTGACAATCGTGCTGCCTGCTGGAGATTAGGGAGAAGCTTTATCTCCCTTCCGCTTATTCCGGCACGGGATTGCACTGCGGGGTGATGGGCTGGCCGGTCATGACGGTTGTTGTGAAGGCGGCGGAGTCCGGAAGGGAGCCGTTTACGACCTGGCTGTGGTCCAGTCCCTTGTAGAGATGGGCCTGGACCGTGGAGTCTGCTGCGCAGGCGGCTTTGACCAGACCAAGCTGAAGGGCGGGGGGCACGTCGCGGTCTTCTGTTCCGGTGCCGGTGAAGAGGGGCTGGGCCAGCTTGAGCGTTGGGAACGCCATGGCTTTCAGGGCCGGGCTCATGGCCTTGAGGAAAGTCGGCTGGAGGCTGTTCTGCAGGTTTAGGCCGGCTTCCTGCGTCTGATGGGACAGGGAGGTCAGGTATTCATGGGCGGCATTGCGATAGATGGGCAGCGCTTTGGGGGTGAAGGCCTGTTCGGGACGGAAGTGCGGATCGTGTCCTTCCAGTCCGGCGGCGAGGTAGAAGACGTAATTGATCAGCGGACTGTAACCGATGCCGGGCTGTGAAGCTGCTTTGAGCAGGCCGCCGAGCAGTTCGGGCGTCACATAAGGCGCGCCGGTGGCGACGGTGCCGCGGATGTCCAGTTCGGGTGCGTAGATTGGTGCGTAGGACGCGGTGGCGACGGCTGCGCCGCCTCCCTGCGACTGACCGACGATCATGATCCGGTTTTTCAGGTCCGGGACATTGGCGAGGGCAGCACGGACGCTGTCGAGGACGCTGTAGGCTTCGACGCGGGTGTCCAGATAGGGATGGGTGCCGGGTGTGCCGAGGCCCTGATAGTCGGTGGCGACGATCGCGAAACCGCGCTTCATCCAGGCGGACAGATAGGTGCGGTTGCGGTCGCTGACAGGGTTGAGGGACGGGGCGCAGCTGTCATCCACGCCGACGGTGCCGTGGGCCCAGGCGACGATTGGCCAGCCGCCCTGGGGAGCAGGGCCTGCGGGCAGGATGATCTCGGCGGTGACGGGAACGAGGCCCTTGCCGGTGATGCCATTGGTCGAAAGATAGGTGATGCGCAGGGCGCGTCCGGCGTCCGGAAGGCTGAGGACGTCAGCAAGAGGGGCCGAAGCGGTGATGGTTCCTGGCTTCTGGACAGCGGCCGGGGCTGCGGCATGTGCTGCGGGAGCGTTGGCGACGCCAGAGACGCAGAGGGCCGTGCTCGCAAGAAGGGGCAGGATCTTGCGCAGGAAAGGCAGGGGCATGAAAAATCCTTTGTCAGTCTCGCTTCGAAAGCCAGCGCATGTAACACCACGTGCAAGCGAGACTGACGGCATGTCCCTTAACGTCAAGTGAATTTGCGATTGCGGGGAGTTTTAGTCGTCCTGGGCGAGGCGGCGGTCGGCCGCCTTGTCGATCCGGTCACGCTCTTCGGCCGTAAGGAGGCCTCGCTCGTATTCCTGCGTGGCGCGGGCCTTGGCGTTGCTGGCGCGGGCGCGGGTGTCGATCGGGTAGGCGCGTTTTTCGGGGAGGCCGAAGGCGCTGTCGGGGAGGCTGTCGCGTTCTTCCTGGGTGAGATGGCTCATGGGTCTGCTCTCTCGGAAATGGAACCTGAAAGTAAACGTATCAGTGCGGTGTAAGTGCCGAAATCCCGAAAGAACATTGTTCAATGGCGCTGGAACCCGTTACATGCTCGGGACCTGAATTCCCGACCGGGCAATGCGGGTGGGACAGCAAGCGAGGATGGTGTGGCGAAGCGGGATCTGAGGGAGGACGAGGCGACGTTGTGGCGGATGGTTGTCCGTGACATCAAGCCGTTGCGCTCTCCGCGTGCGCCGCGTCGTATGATGCCTGTGGCGAAGGCCGAGCCGCCTGCGCTTATGCCGGAGGTTGCGCGCTCGGCCCCCGTGGTCTCCCGGCGTTCCTTTGTTCCGGTCCAGCCGAAAAAGCCTGTGTCACGTCCGGCAGAGCTTGCCGTTGGCGTTCGCGCACCGGGGCTGGATGATACGAGCTGGAAGCGTCTGTCACGCGGGCAGATGAAGATCGATGCGCGGCTCGATCTGCATGGCTATGTCGTGCAGGAAGCGTTTGAGCGGCTTTATGACTTTATGCAGCGGGCACGGGTACGGAACTGGCGCTGTGTCGAGGTTGTGACGGGGCTGGGGAGCGGGCAGACCAGCGGGCTGATCCGGCGCGAGCTGCCGATGTGGCTTCAGCGGGGGGATCTGCGGTCCATGGTTCTGGCCGTGGTGCATCCCCATGCCGCCAATCACGGATCGGTCCGCATTCTGCTGAAGACGCGCCGCCGCTGATCCTGTCAGAGGTGGCGGGTTTCCTGCCCCTCGCGCCAGCGCGGAATGTTGACGGCGAGCCAGCGGCGCAGGGCCAGCGTGGCACCGAGATCCGGGACCGTCCGTGACAGGAACGGGGCGGCATTTTCGCCGGTTGCCAGTTTGAAATGATGCAGGTCGGCCCAGCGCCGGATACCGGAATCCGCCCCGACCGCAGAGCAGGCGTGGCTCCACTGTGTGACGATTTCGGGTGGGGTCAGCATGGGCAGGGCGACGGCCATGGCTGTATCGGCGGCGGCGGAAACGGCCTGCCAGGCATGATAGAACGGGCCCTCGGGCGGGCGGTGTCGGGCCTGCTGATAGGCTTCCATGAAAATGGGAATGGTCGTCGCATGCGTGTCGGTCAGATCGCCGGCGTAATAGATCGCGCCCGTACCTTCCGGCAGGTTGGCGAGGACGTCATCGAGCGGGCGGTCGAGCGTGTAGGGGGAAATCTGGACCGCATCGACCGTGCCCTCATGCAGGGCGGTCAGGGCGTTTGATGAGTCGACATAGCCGGGCACGGGAATGGGGCGCAGGCCGAGAAGTGACAGACCCATCAGGGCGTTCAGTTCCGGGCCGCCGATATGCGAGACCGCGAGGCGGACGGGGTGGTCATGGAAGAAACCTGTCAGGCGGCTGCGCAGGGTCTTATGCAGCTCCGCGCGCGCGATGACGACGGTTGTTGTTGAAGCCACGAGGACGGGAATCCAGCGACCGAAATCGTAATGGACGCGGGAATCGCCGGTCAGTGATGCCAGCAGCGTGGCGCCGGGCAGGGCCAGGGCGGTGTTGCCGTCAGGCGCGCTGTTGGCGTCGAACAGGTTGGCGGCGCGGACGCCGTCCTGTCCGATGTCGGGGGTCAGTTCGAGAGGTGTCTCCAGCCCCAGGGCGTGGGACAGGGGGCCCGTCGCGAGTTCTGCGAACTGGCCCGGGGTGGAGGCGAGCGTGCCGCCCAGAAGGAGCTGGACATCCGTCAGGGTGCCGGCCCGGGCCGGGATATTCAGGAAGGGAGCGGCTCCGGTCAGAGCCGCCAGCCCCTTCAGGGCTGCACGTCGGGTCAGTCTCACGGCCAGCGGACTTCCGGCGGCATGCTCATGAGGATGGCTTCGGTGTTGCCGCCCGTCTTCAGGCCGAACAGCGTTCCACGGTCGTGCAGCAGGTTGAACTCGACGTAGCGGCCGCGGCGGATGAGCTGGGCGTCGCGGTCGGCTTCGGTCCAGGGGGTGAACATGCGGCGGCGGACGACGGCCGGGTAGGCGTCGTGGAAGGCCATTCCCACGTCTTTGGTGAAAGCGAAGTCCAGATCGACGTCACCGGTATAGAACTGGTCATAGAAGATGCCGCCGAGACCGCGCGGTTCGTTGCGGTGGTGCAGGTGGAAGTAGCGGTCACACCATTCCTTGAAGCGGGGATAATGCTCCGGGTCATGGCGGTTGCAGGCGTCTTCGAAGGATTTGTGGAAATAGGCAGCGTCCGACTGGGCTTCCGCGCTTTCGGGGAACATCGGGGTGATGTCGCCGCCGCCGCCGAACCAGCCCTTCGTCGTGATGATCATGCGCGTGTTGAAATGCGCAGCGCTCACATGCGGGTTGCACGGATGGGCGACGAGGGAGACGCCGGTTGCGAAAAAGCGCGGGTCTTCGTCAGCGCCGGGGATGTTCTTGCGGAATTCGGGGGAGAACTCGCCCCAGACGGTCGAGACGTTGACGCCGACCTTCTCGAAGACGCGGCCGCGCATGACGGACATGACGCCGGAACCGCCTTCGGGGCGGCTCCAGGCGGTGCGTTCGAAACGGCCCGGGGCCGTGCGGTCACGCAGGACCTGCGAACCGCCTTCGGCTGCTTCGTCTTCGAGTTTTTCGTAGGACGCGCAGATGCGGTCGCGGAGGGTTTCGAACCAGGCTTTGGCGTCCTGCTTGAGGGCGTCGTGAGGCACGTCTGGACGAACGGTTTCGGCGAAACCGGGGCTGATCTGGTCCATGTTTTCTTCCCCCGTCTATACAGGACAAAACTTCGTTACGCGCAGTGTCCTAGCAAATCGCGCCGTCGCCGAACAGTTGGCTGATGCATGTCTGACGTTCATTCGTCGCGGGCATCCGTGGCGGGACGATGGCGCAAAGACGTTTTCATTTCGTAAAAACGGCAGCGTTTTGTGAAAAAGTTTCTCTGACCGCTGCAACGCGCTGCCTGCGGGCCGCAAGGCTTGCGTGTCGGGCCGTCTCGTGGTCCAGAACGGGCGAGCGGATCAACCAGAAATCAGGAACAGACATGTCTTCGGAACAGGAAATCCAGCCCGTCATCGGTGTGATCGGTGGCTCGGGGCTGTATGACATTGACGGACTCGAGAACAAGGAATGGCGTCGGGTGGAAACGCCCTGGGGCGAGCCTTCGGACGAACTGCTGTTCGGCACGTTTGAAGGCGTGCAGTGCGTGTTCCTGCCGCGTCACGGGAGAGGGCATCCCATTCCGCCGTCGCGTCTGAACTTCCGCGCCAATATCGATGCGCTCAAGCGGGCCGGTGTGACGGATATCCTGTCGCTTTCGGCTGTGGGCTCGCTCAAGGAAGAGCTGCCGCCGGGGCATTTCGTGCTGGTGGACCAGTTCATTGATCGCAGCTTTGCGCGTGAGAAGAGCTTCTTCGACACGGGCTGTGTGGCGCATGTCGGCATGGCGGACCCGGTTTCGGCACGTGTGCTCGATGTGGTGCAGGGCGAGGCGGCTTCGCTCGGAATTCCATTCACGCGGGGCGGGACGTATCTGGTGATGGAAGGCCCGCAGTTCTCAACGCGTGCGGAGAGCGAGTTGTACCGGTCCTGGGGCTGTTCGGTCGTGGGCATGACGAACATGCCGGAAGCCAAGCTCGCACGTGAAGCAGAGATGAACTATGCGACCGTGGCGATGGTCACGGATTTTGACTGCTGGCACTCCGACCATGACAGCGTGACGGTCGAGGCTGTCGTGAAGGTCATGAAGGGGAATGCGGATAATGCGCGTCGCCTGGTGAAGGCGGTTATTCCGGTGCTGGGGAAGAAGCGTCCGGTGGATGCGAGCGCCGAGCGGGCACTGGATCATGCGATCATTACGGCCCCTGCCGCTCGTGATCCGAAGCTGGTGGCCAAGCTCGATGCCGTTGCAGGGCGTGTTCTGAAGCAGGGCTGAGGCCCTGCGGATGCCGCGCCTGCGTGATGCGGGCGCGGCTGGAACCGTGATCGGCTGACGGGATCAGTCGAAATTGTGGTTCGGGTCTGCGTCGACATTGATGCCTGCACGGGCATCGTCGATTTCCACGCCGTCGAGTTCCGGCGGCGGCAGGTCCTTGACCGGGGTGCCCTGCGGGACACCCTTGATGGCAATCAGGTCTGTGGCCTTTTCGATATAGCCTTCAGGACCGCAGGCCGGCTTGCCGTCGGCTTCCCACAGGAGGCGCGCTTCGTGGCGGATTGCGGCGTCGCGCTTGGGGTCGTCTTTGAGCGGATTGCTGCTCATCTTAAAACTCCTGTCTGGTCGGGCGCAGGACGATCTCGTTGATGTCCACGTCGTCAGGCTGTGAAATGGCGAAGGCGATGGCACGGGCCACTGAGTCCGCCGGGATCGCCATCTTATAGAACTCTTCCACGGTTTTGCGACTGTCTGTGTCACCGCTTCCGGACTTGAGTTCGCTCTGGACCGCGCCGGGCTCGATGGAGGTGACGCGGAAGGTGTTGCCGGCTTCCTGCCGCAGGCCTTCGCTGATGGCGCGGACGGCGAATTTCGTGCCGGAATAGACCGTGCCACCCGGAGCAAAGACCTTCAGGCCAGCGACGGAGGACAGGTTGATGACGTGTCCGGATTTCTGTTTTTCGAACACCGGCAGGGCGGCGGCGACGCCGTAGAGCACGCCCTTGATGTTGATGTCGATCATCCGGTCCCATTCATCGACCATCAGCTTCCGGATGGGGGCGATGGCCATGAGGCCAGCATTGTTCACCAGAACGTCCAGACGGCCGAAATCGCGGGTGACGGCGGCGACGGTCTCTTCGACCTCGGAGCGTTTCGTGACGTCGAGTGTGTAGGCGCGGGCGGTCTGGCCCTGTGCCGTGAGTTCGGAGACGATTTCGTCCAGCCGGTCACGGCGGCGGGCGGCGATGGCTATCTTTGCGCCCTGGGCTGCGAGGTAACGGGCTGTGGCTTCGCCGAGTCCGGAGCTGCCGCCTGTGATGAGGACGACCTTTCCGGCGATGTTGTCCGTGGTCATGGTGGGGCTCACTTCTGTTCGAGATGAGACTTCAGGAAATCGACGCTGCGGGACCAGGCGAGGTCACGGGCATCGCGGTTGAAGCTCGGGCGCTCGGGGCAGCCGAAGCCGTGGCCTGCGTCGTCATAGACGTATTCCTCGACCTCGGGGCGGGCGTCGCGGATCTTCTGGATTTCGGTATGGGGGATGGAGGAATCCTCGCCGCCGAAATGCAGTTCGACCGGGCAGTGCGGCGCAGTTTCGACATGGTTGCCGATGCTGCCGCCATACCAGCTCACGGCTGCGTCCACGTCATGCGTGCGGGTGGCGGTGAGCCAGGCGAGGAGACCGCCCCAGCAGAAGCCGATGATGCCGACTTTCTTGTGGCCAGCCTCGCGCAGGGCTTTTGCGCAGGCGGCGATGTCAGCGAGGGTCTTTTCGGACGGGATCTTGCTGCGGAGTTCGAGGCCTTCGGTCACGCCGGCCTGTGTGTATTCCAGAATGACGTCGGGTTTGACGCGGTCGAAGACGGCCGGGGCGAGGACGTGGAAGCCGTCGGCCGCGAAGTCGTTGCAGACATTGCGGATATGGGTGGTGAGGCCGAAAATTTCCTGCACGACGATGACGGCGAGGGGCGACTCCGCGGAGCCGGCTTCCCAGGCCTTGAAGCTGTGGCCATCGGATGCGGTCAGGCTGATCATGCGACCGTCCGCGCTGGAAGCAGGGGTTTTGTTGTCCGAGGGGCTGTGTTTCATGTCTGTGTGTCCAGTCTTGTAATGCCCGGAAGGCCATGAGCCATGAGCGACGTCATCAATCTCCGTCGGGAACGCAAACGCCGCAAGAGCGTAGAGGATGCGAAGGTCGCCGATGCGAACCGCCTTCTGCACGGCCGGACCAAAGGGCAGAAACTGGCTGAAACGCTTGAGAAACAGCGGATGCAGGCGCTTCTGGACGGGCGCAGACTTTCTTCCGGAGCACCTTCGGACGAAAGCGAGAATCCTTGACGCAGAAGGTGGGGGCGACTATGTCTTTGGCACTCTCCATGTGAGAGTGCCAAAATGCACTGCAGTTATTGAGTGCAGCAACCCGGTCACGCTGCTTTGTACAAGGGTGTGGCCATAAATGGAGCGATCCATGACGAAGTTTCGTCCCCTTCATGACCGCGTGGTGGTCCGTCGCCTGACGGGCGAAGAGAAGACCGCCGGCGGCATCATCATTCCTGACACCGCCAAGGACAAGCCGACCGAAGGCGAAGTCGTTTCTGTCGGCCCGGGTGCCCGCAACGAGCAGGGCCAGGTTGTGGCTCTGGACGTCAAGGCTGGTGACAAGGTGCTGTTCGGCAAGTGGTCCGGCACCGAGGTCAAGATCGACGGCGAAGAGCTGCTGATCATGAAAGAGAGCGACATCATGGGTGTGATCGGCTGATCAGCCGTCCCCGTTTCCTCTCGTAAGACCCTCATTCAGGAGTAAGAATTATGGCTGCCAAGGACGTAAAGTTCGGCGCTGATGCCCGCGAGCGTATGCTGCGTGGCGTTGATATCCTCGCAAATGCCGTCAAGGTAACGCTCGGCCCGAAGGGTCGTAACGTTGTTCTCGACAAGAGCTTTGGCGCACCGCGCATCACCAAGGACGGTGTGTCGGTTGCCAAGGAAATCGAACTGGCTGACAAGTTCGAGAACATGGGCGCCCAGATGGTCCGCGAAGTCGCGTCCAAGACGAACGACATCGCAGGCGACGGCACCACGACCGCAACCGTGCTGGCCCAGGCCATCATCCGTGAGGGCGCCAAGGCTGTTGCCGCCGGCATGAACCCGATGGATCTCAAGCGCGGCATCGACAAGGCTGTCGGCGTTGTCGTTGACCAGCTGAAGAGCAACACGAAGAAGATCACGTCTCCGGAAGAGATCGCCCAGGTCGGTACGATTTCCGCCAACGGCGAGACCGAAATCGGCGAGATGATCGCTTCTGCCATGCAGAAGGTCGGTTCCGAGGGTGTCATCACGGTGGAAGAGGCCAAGGGCCTGCACACGGAACTCGACGTTGTCGAGGGTATGCAGTTCGACCGTGGCTACATCTCCCCGTACTTCGTGACGAACCCGGAGAAGATGACGGCTGATCTCGACAGCCCGTACATCCTGATCCACGAAAAGAAGCTCTCCTCGCTTCAGCCGATGCTGCCGCTTCTCGAGAGCGTTGTGCAGTCCGGTCGTCCGCTGGTGATCATTGCCGAAGACGTCGATGGTGAAGCACTGGCCACGCTGGTCGTGAACAAGCTGCGTGGCGGTCTGAAGATCGCTGCCGTCAAGGCTCCGGGCTTCGGTGACCGTCGCAAGGCCATGCTGGAAGACATCGCCATCCTGACGGGCGGCCAGGTGATTTCCGAAGACATCGGGATCAAGCTGGAATCCGTCACGCTCGAAATGCTGGGTCGCGCCAAGAAGATCCACATCGAGAAGGAAAATACCACGATCGTCGAAGGCGCTGGCAACAGCGACGACATCAAGGGCCGTTGCAACCAGATCCGTGCGCAGATCGAGGAAACGACGTCCGACTACGACCGCGAGAAGCTCCAGGAGCGTCTGGCAAAGCTGGCTGGTGGCGTGGCCGTCATCCGCGTCGGTGGCAGCACCGAGGTCGAGGTGAAGGAGCGCAAGGATCGCGTTGACGATGCCCTGCATGCAACCCGAGCTGCCGTTGAAGAAGGCATCGTTCCGGGTGGTGGCACGGCTCTGGCCCGCGCATCTTCCGCTCTGAAGGGTCTGACCTTCGACAACGACGACCAGCGCGTCGGTGGCGAGATCGTCCGCAAGGCCCTGCAGGCTCCGCTGCGCCAGATCGCGTTCAACGCCGGTGAAGACGGTGCGGTCATCGCAGGCAAGGTGCTTGAGAACGAAGGCTATGTCTTCGGCTTCGACGCCCAGAAGGGTGAGTACAAGGACCTGGTTGCGGCCGGTATCATCGATCCGACCAAGGTTGTCCGTACGGCCCTGCAGGATGCCGCTTCGGTTGGTGGTCTGCTGATCACGACGGAAGCCATGGTTGCCGAGCGTCCCGAGAAGAAGGCTCCGGCCGCTGCTCCGGGCGGCATGGGCGGCATGGGTGACATGGATTTCTGATCCGGTCGAATCTGATTTCCGGCTCGTTTCAAAGCCGGAAATTGCGTCGAAAGATTGCAAAAAAGGCCGTTCCGCGCAGGTGGAGCGGCCTTTTTTTGATATGTGCAAGGTGCATATGTGACCCTTATGCAACGCCTGTCACGCAACTATCATATAACGACCGTAACCATGGTAGCTTGGGGTGACATGACCGTAAGGATCTGCCTAAAGGACTCCACCGCCTTTAGTAGGATTTCGTTCCAATATGATCGTATCGCGTCGCAATACGTTACTTTGCGCATCAGTGCTGGGGATGGGAGCGCTTTCTAGCGTTGCTCATGCTGCAACCGAAAGCACTCACACGTCCTCACATGTGCGCCACAAGACTGTGACTCATGGTCCGGTGCGTTCTGCTGCGACGCCTGCAAAAACAACTCCGGTCTCGGCGGCTCGTCCGGTAGCAGCTCCGCAGTTTTCCGCACCTGTAGCGGTCAACAAGTCTCGCGCAGTTCGTTCCATAGATTCCGGAACGCAGGAAAGCATCGTTGTCACGGGTTCCGCACTGGGAACGTCTAACAACACCAATGCGAACCCTGTTCAGATTGTTACCGCGAAGCAGATCCAGCAGACCGGAGCAACTACGCTTTCTGACTTTTTCCAGCGTCTGCCGTCGGTAGGGTCAAGCAGCCAGCAGAACACTGACACCAACGGTGGTGGTGGTGTGAACTGCACGGATATCCGTAACCTTGGCACGAACCGCGTTCTTGTGCTGGTCGACGGAAAGCGTGCTGCGCTGAACAGTGGCAGCTCCTGCTTTGACATGAACGCCGTTCCCATCCAGCAGGTGGCAAGCGTTGAAATCCTGAAGGATGGTGGCTCTGAGCTGTATGGCGCAGATGCTGTTTCAGGTGTCATTAACATTAAGCTGCGTCACGATCTGGATACCGGCAACATTACTATTCGCGGTGGCATTACCGGACATGGTGATGCCCCGCAGGGTATCCTCTCTGCGTTCAAGGGTTTCAATTTCGATCACGGCAAGGGCAACGTTAGTCTGTTCGGCCAGTACATGACGCAGGGTGGGGTGCGCCAGGGCAACCGCTCCTGGTCACGGAATAATATCCAGATTGGAGATTATGCTAACCCGGCCCAGAACATTTTCGGGTCAAGCTACTCGCCATATGGCTCGTTCTTTGGGGCTGAAAATTCCTATCGGAGCGATCTGAACGGTAATCTGGTTCCAGGAACGAAGCGCTATAATTTCGCGCAAGACACGTCCCTGACAAACCAGCTTCAGGATGCAAGCCTGAATGGTGACGCGCATTACGACGTCAACGAACATCTCTCGATCTATTCGAATGTAATGTATTCACATTCGAACTCCATGACCAACATGGCGGCCGAGTCTGTGCAGGGTGGATTGTCTGCGACCGGGCCTTACCCGACGGGCATCACTATCCCGGCGAACTATCCGGGGAACACGACAGGCGAGGATCTGCAGATGATTCGCCGCTATAATGAGTGGGGTCCTCGTGAGACGCAGACGGCCAGTGACACGCTAACGGCCAAGGTTGGCGCGCAGGGCGTGATCTACAAAGGCTGGAAATACGACATTTCGTATACGTATGGTTCAAATATGTATACCTACCAGCAGAGCAACATGGGCAGCTACCCGGCCCTGCTGAATAGCTATGGTCTGGAGCCGACAAACTTCGGCGACCCGGATTCTAGCATGGCATATAATCCCGGTCTGTGCGCGTCGACGCCAAATTGTGTGGCGGGAAGCCCGTTTTCAACACTTTCCCCTGCTGCTGCACAGTACTCCAATCTCAACACCATATCGCATGGTCATTACCAGCTTCGTGACCTGAACCTGCGTATCCATAATGATCATGTCGTCAAAATGCCGTGGGCTAATGGTGGCGATATCGGTATCGCATTGGGTATGGAGCATCGTGGAGAGCAACTGACCTACACGCCGGACCCGGCAATCCAGGCAGGGACGGCGCTGACGAACCCGCAAGGCGTGACGTCAGGCGGTTTCAACGTGACGGAAGGTTACCTCGAAGGAAAGGCCCAGCTTCTCAAGAATGCCTTCCTCGCCAAAGATCTGACCATCGACGCGCAGGGTCGCTATTCGTCCTACAACACGTTCGGAAGCGTCAAGAACTGGAAAGCTTCTATCGACTGGGCTCCGACGCGTGACGTCCGTTTCCGCGGTACAATTGGAACATCGTTCCGTCAGCCAAATGTTAATGAGCTTTATGGTGCGCAGTCCCTGAGCTACGAAACTGCACTTGATCCTTGCGCTGGGGCATCCAATCCGGTTGTTGTCGCAAGCTGCATGAAAGCGGGAGTTGCAAACCCCGCCACGTTCGCCCAGCAGGGTGCTGGTCAGGTAGCGACGATTATGGGCGGAAACACCAAACTGCGCCCCGAAGCAGGTCGGACCTATACATTCGGTGCAGTTGTAACGCCGCGCTGGATCCCGGGCCTGTCTACCTCGGTGACGTTCTGGCACTATAATGTCAGTTCGACAGTTGGTTCGCTTTCAACGAATTATATTCTGAATAATTGCTACGACGGCTCTAATACGGCGCTCTGCGACTTGGTAACTCGTTCAGCTAACGGACAGGTTTCTCAGGTCATGGCCATAAACCAAAACCTTGGCACCATGAATACAAGTGGTATTGACTGGGATTTTGACTATCGTATCCGTCTGACAAGCATGGATTCCATTACGATCAGCAACAATTTGCAGAACCTGGTCAATTTTTCTCAGCAGCAGACTCCAGGCGGACAGTATTATCACTACACAAACGCCATCTATTACCCGAATGGCACGTCCAATCCGCGCTGGCGTGATTATGCTACTGCGACGTGGCAGCACGGCCGGTTCTCGTTTACCTATATGGCAAACTACACCGGCGGCCTGCATTATAATGACGGCTCGTCGTTCATGCAGCTGTCTGATGGATATGGCCGCGTAAAGGCGCCTGCAATGGTACAGCAGGATATTGCCCTCGGTTACCGCTACAATTCTTGGAACTTCACGGGGGGTATCAACAACATTACGGACAAGGCTCCGCCGTTCTTCCCGGATGGTGCAACGAATACTGATGCGTCGACTTATTCGTCGTTCGTTGTTGGGCGTAACTTCTGGTTGCAGATCAGCAAAGACTTCTAAGTCCCGCTTTCTGACGCAATGAAAAAAGAGCCCGCAGCACCTTAGGGAGTTGCGGGCTCTTTTTGTATTTACAATGCGGCGTCCATTGATGTGCCAGACGCGAAAAGCAAAGTTTCTTCAGACCTCAGGGAGTTTCTGGGACAGGGAGCTCAGAAACTCCTCAATATCCTTCAATGTCTCAGCGAGGCTGAGGCGCCGGACCTCGACCCCGTCGGGAAAAGCCGAGAGCAGGCGTGAGGGCATGCGGCGGTCCAGCATGACGAAAACGCCTCTGTCGTCTCCTCGGCGGATAAGACGCCCGAAAGCCTGTCTGAGGCGCATTCTGGTGATGCGATCGTCGTAATCGCCGGGGCGGCCTTCGGAGAGCAGGCGGCGGCGTTCGCGGTGCAGGATGTCGGGGCGGGGCCAGGGCGTTTTTTCAAACACGACCATGCGCAGGGCTTCGCCGGGGACGTCCACGCCATCGCGCATGGCGTCCGTGCCCAGCAGGCAGCTATGGGTTTCGGTACGGAAAACGTCCACCAGGGTTGCGTTGTCCATGGCATCGACATGCTGTGCGTAGAGCGGGAAGCCCTGTGTTTCCAGTGGTTCGTGGATGCGGCGGTGGACTTCTCGCAGGCGGCGGATAGCCGTGAACAGGCCGAGCGCGCCGCCGCCTGCGGTTTCGAACAGGGCACGGAAGGCGTGGGCGAGGGACGGGATTTCGCCCGAGACGTCCGTGATGACATAGGCGCGCGTCTGCGTGGCGTAGTCGAACGGGCTCATGACCGAAGCGCGGATTGGCGGCTTGAGGAAATGCGTGGCGCCCAGACGCAGTTCGGCCGCGTGCCAGCTGGCCTCGTTCTGGGCATCTCCGTGGCCGGTCTGGTCGCGCAGGGTGGCGGACGTCATGAGCAGGCCGTGGGCCGGTGTCTGGATCGTTGAGACGAAGGGAATGGTCGGGTCCAGCCAGTGCCGGTACAGGCCGATGTCGTGGTCGCCCTGTGTCGCGCGGGTGCGGGGCAGTCGTTCGGTGCGGATGAAGTCCACGAAGGTGGGGGTGACGTCCGGTTCGGGGGGCGTCTGAAGCGCGTCCAGCATGCCGATCCAACCGGACAGGCGGCTGATGGCGCGGCGGTGCAGGGTGCGGATCATGGCCTCAATGCGCTGGCGGGTCGGGGCGTCCATTTCCGCATCATCCTCGACCTGTGCGGCGAGGCGGTCGGCCAGCATTCTGATGGGATCGCGCAGGCGGGTCAGGGCACGGCTGAGAGTTTCGGCGGCGCTGGCGACGTCTTCATTGACGGGATGCAGGTCACATTCCGCCGAAATATAGCCGTCGCGGCTGTCCTTGGTCTGCCGAGCGCGGAGCTGGTGGTCCAGGGCGCGCAGGAAGGCCTCGGACGGGTTTTCCGGCGCGGGTTCTTCGGGGATCAGCAAGGATGTTTCGCCAGGCAGCGGGGGAAGGTCCGGGTCCTGTTCGGGCTCGGCCTGCGGGCGCAGACGCGTGCTCCAGCCGGGGGCGGGCAGGGCGCGGGCGGCCTGAAGTGCAGCCTGAAGCGGCGTGTCGATCATCGGCAGGCGTTCGACCAGATCGTCCAGCCGGCGTTGCAGGCCCCGGGCGCGGGATCGGCTGCCTTCGGCGCCGAGCAGCCAGCGGCGGAGTTCGGCTGCTTCGAGGCCGGACAGGGCTGTGGCGAAGGCGCTGTCTGCGGCGTCGGGGATGTGATGGCCTTCGTCGAAAACGTAGCGCGTGGGGGTGGTGTCTTCGTCGGGCAGGCCGGGTGGGGCGAGGGCGGCCCAGGCGGCCTGCGAGAGGACGAGGGCGTGATTGGCGACGACCAGATCGGCCTGACGGGCACGGCGGATGCCGTGTTCGACGAAGCAGGTCTGGTAATGCGGGCAGGCGGCGTGGATGCACTCGCCGCGCCGGTCGGCGACGCCGAACAATGTGCCGTGGCCGAAGAGTTCGCCGAACCAGCCCGGGAGGTCACCGCCCATGAGATCGCCGTCGCGGCTGGCTTCGGCCCAGCGGGCGAGCAGGGCCATCGGGAGCAGGGCAGCGTAACCGTCAGGGCCGCGGGAGGTGGCGACGTTGAGCAGGTCTTCCATGTTCAGCAGGCACAGATAGTTCTCGCGGCCTTTGCGGACGACGACCTTCTCCCGCAGGGTCGTTTCGTCCGGGTAGAGGCGGCGGAGTTCCTGCTCGATCTGGCGCTGGAGGTGGCGGGTGTAGGTGCTGACCCAGACGGCGCCGTCATTCTGTTCGGCCCAGAGGCTGGCGGGGGCGATGTAGCCGAGTGTCTTGCCTGTGCCGGTTCCGGCTTCGGCGAGGACGACATTGGGGGAGCCGATGCTTTCGCGTGGCTCGAAAGCGGCCGTGGCGACGGAGGCGAAATCGGCCTGACCGGGGCGGATTTCGGCGTTTTCTCCGAGGATATCGCGCAGGCGCTGGCGGGCGGCGTTCGGGGAGACGGGTTGGCTTCCGGGGGCGGGACGTGGGGCAGTTTCTTCCCAGCGGGGCAGGCGTTTCCAGATACGGATGGCTTCGTAGGG
The DNA here is from genome assembly GCF_006539685.1 of Gluconobacter oxydans. Lineage (GTDB taxonomy): Bacteria > Pseudomonadota > Alphaproteobacteria > Acetobacterales > Acetobacteraceae > Gluconobacter > Gluconobacter oxydans. The sequence continues at coordinate 29,115 of NZ_BJNM01000005.1, read as the reverse complement.
ATGGGCGCCCGTGGTGTCTCGTGGGGTGCCGAGAACGTCCGTGACTTCGCCGCTCCAGGCCCAGCCGGCGCGGGTCAGGGGAACCATCAGGGCGCGCAGGCGGGTGCCTTCGGGTGTTTCGGCCTTGTGGCGCAGTTCGTCGAGCAGGGTTTCGCACAGGACGGGCAGGAGGTCCGCGCCGATGGTTTCGGGCGGTTCGATGCCGAGGGCGAGGGCCAGTCCGCGTGGGGTGGGGGCGACGGTCGTGGCGGGGCGGACCAACAGGAAGAGGTCCAGCAGGTCGAACCATGGGACAGGCTGGGACAGCGGAGAGAGATCCAGCGCGCGCAGGGCGGCGGGACCGTGCACCAGAAGCGGCGGGGGGAGTTGGGTGAGGCGCTCGCGGGTTTCCTCTGCCGTCAGGTCCAGCAGTTCGCCATCCGGGGTGAGAAGCGAGGACAGGCCGCGACGGGCGACGAGGGCCGGAGCGTCGAATGGCGAGAGAAAGGTGGGGGCGCGGGGCATTGTCGCCAGTGTAGCGGGTAGGGGAAAATCCGGCGAGGATGTTTTGCGGGTTTTGCGAACGGAACGTGAAAGCTGGCTGTCTGCAAGGGCTTGGGAAGTGCGGAAAAGTCCCTGAAATATTTCGTAACCACATGGATGTGTCTGGTTGAAACCGCAATGTGTCGTATTGCTTGACCGGGGAGAGGTGTCTCCCTACCTTTTCCGGTAATCATGCAGAAAACCAAGACACCTATCGCCCCGTCCCTCTCTCCTGACGCGCCGCTTCCGAAAGCATGGCCGTTCGAAGAGGCACGAAAAATCACCGCGCGCATGGACGCGCGCGCATCTGATGCTTCGGAGCAGGCTCCGGCCCTTCTGGAAACAGGCTATGGTCCGTCGGGTCTGCCGCATATCGGCACGTTCGGCGAAGTGGCGCGGACGACCTGGGTGCGTCAGGCCTATGAGGCGCTGACGGGCCGTCCGACGCGTCTGCTTGCGTTCTCCGATGACATGGATGCGCTGCGCAAGGTGCCGACCAATGTGCCGGAGCAGGAGATGCTCGCGAAGCATCTGGGGCTGCCGCTGACGCGGGTGCCTGATCCGTTTGGCGAATATGACAGCTTTGCCGCGCATAATAATGCGCGCCTTCGCCAGTTCCTCGACAGTTTCGGTTTCGACTACGAATTCGCCTCCGCCACGCAGTATTACACCAACGGCACGTTCGATGCGGCTCTGCGCCGTATGCTTGAAGTCCATGACGAAGTCGTGGCGACCATTATTCCGACGCTTGGTCCGGAGCGCCGGGCGACCTATTCGCCGGTTCTGCCGATCCATCCCGAGACCGGGCAGGTCATGCAGGTGCCGATCATCAAGGTCGATCCGGATGCTGGGACGGTGGTCTGGAAGGACGAGGCCGGCAAGACGTTCGAGACGTCTGTTCTGGGCGGTCATGCCAAGATGCAGTGGAAGGCCGACTGGGCCATGCGCTGGTATGCACTGGGCGTGGATTATGAAATGTCCGGCAAGGATCTGATCGACAGTGTGAAGCTGTCCTCGAAGATCTGCCGTATTCTGGGCAAGGAGCCGCCTGCGGGTCTGACCTATGAGCTGTTCCTCGATGCGCAGGGGCAGAAGATCAGCAAATCCAAGGGCAATGGCCTGTCGGTTGAGGAATGGCTGCGTTACGGCACGCCGGAGAGCCTGGCGCAGTACATGTTCCAGCAGCCGACGCGGGCGAAGCGTCTGTTCTTTGACGTGATTCCGCGTGCGACGGATGATTACCTGACACTCGTGCAGAAGGCCGAGACGCAGGAAGGGCCGGAGCTGATGGCCAATCCGGTGTGGTTCATTCATGGCGGAACGATCCGTCCGGAAGACACCAGCCCGGTGTCTTATACGGCGCTGCTGAACCTTGCGAACGTGGCCAATGCCGACAAGCCGGAGACGCTGTGGAAGTTCCTGCGGCGCTATGATCCGACGCTGTCGCCCGAGACGCATCCGTATGTGGACCGGCTCGTGCACTGTGCGCTGACCTATTTCAAGGAGCAGGTGTACCCCAACAAGACCTATCGTGCGCCGACGGAGACCGAGCGCAAGGGGCTTGAGGATCTGGCGGACGAACTGGCGAAGCTCGCGCCGGATACGGCACCGGGCGATGTGCAGGATGTCGTGTTCGAGGTTGGCAAGCGCTATTTCGCCAAGCCGGAACTGCGGTCCTGGTTCGGGAGCCTGTATGAAGTGCTGCTCGGACAGACCGAAGGGCCGCGTTTCGGGATTTTCGCTTCCCTGTTTGGACTGCCGGAGACGGTCGGCCTGATCCGGGATGCCCTCGCGCGGCCTGTCGAAGAGCCTGTGCAGGACTGAGCCGTGGGCATGCCCGGGGATAACAGGCCGCAGGATGTTCAGGTGTCTTCCGTGATGGAAGAGCAGAGCCTGTCTGTGGATGTAGGGGCGGCTGACGGGGCATGTGCGGAGACCGGGCAGCGGAAGCGGCGGTGGCAGGTGTTCATGTCCCGTGCGCCTGCTCTCGTGGGGCTGGTCCTGCTGGTGGCGGCGGTCGTCGTCATCTGGCGGGAACTGCGGCATCTGTCGCTGCATGACATCACCACGAGCCTGAGCGCCATTCCGGATTCCGCACTGCTGGCGGGTGGTGCGGCGACGGTCCTGTCGTATTTCATCCTGTCTTTCTATGACCGGCTGGCCTGTCTGCATGTCCGGGCGAAGGTGTCCTACCAGCGCTCGGCGTTTGCGGCGTTCTGCTCCTACGTGTTGTCCCATAATCTGGGATGTGCGGCGATTTCCGGGGCGGCGGTACGTTTTCGGCTCTATCGGAGCTGGGGCGTGGCGCCGGGGGCGATTGCGCAGATTATTGCGTTCTGCTCGGCGACCTATCTGCTGGGGACGATGGCGCTGATTGGCGGCATCCTGATCCTTGAGCCGCATGCCGTGCCGGTTCTGTCCCATCTGCCGGAGTTTATGCTCCGTCTGGCGGGGCTGGCGCTGTGGGGTGTGCTGTTGGCCTATGTGCTGGTGGCGCGTGTGCGGCGGCATGTGCGGATCTGGAAATACGAGATCGAGCTTCCGGGGCCGGGTATTGCGATTGCGCAGATCGCGGTCAGTGCGGCGGATATGGCGGCGACGGCGCTGATTGCATATTGCGTGCTGCCTCCGCTTCCGCCCGAGGCGCATTTCGGGTTCGGGACGTTCCTTGCGATCTATCTGGCGTCCTATACGGCCGGGCTCATGGCCAGTGTGCCGGGTGGCCTGGGCGTTTTTGACGGGGCCATGCTGCTGGCGTTGCAGGCTTATCTGCCGGCGTCGCAGATCATGGGCGCCATCCTTGTTTTCAGACTTTTCTATTACATCATTCCGCTGCTTCTCGCCGGGTTGATGTTCGCGGGGCATGAACTGTTCCTGCGCGGCGAGCAGGCTCTGGTTTCGGCGGGACAGACGCCGCGACGGGTGCGGCCCAGTCAGGTCATCCGTGAGTCGGAAGCGGATTTTTCCGTGGCCGTGGCGACGAGTGTTCAGGCCGTCGTGGGCATTCTGCTTGTGCTTTACGCTCTTGTGGCGGATCTGCCGCCGCTTCAGACCTCCCTTGGGGCGGCTGTGTCACAGATCGCGGATCTGCTGCTGACGGTGGCAGGTGTCGGGTTGGTGGCGCTGTCCTGGGGGCTGTCGCAGCGTGTGGCGCTGGCTTGGAAGTTTTCCCTCGGGATGCTGGGTTCGGCGGCTCTGCTGCTGATGCTGCGTCATGCGCCGTGGGAAGGGCCGGTGGTCATCATCCTCGTGATGCTGCTGCTGCTGCCGTTCCGGAACTGCTATTATCGCCGGGCGCATCTTCTGGCCGCACCGCTGACACCGTCGATGCTGGCGCCGCTCTCGCTCTGGGGGCTTGGGCTTATGGGGGTGGGCTGGGTTGCCGTGCAACGGCATCTCGGGCCGATCTGGTGGCGGTCGATGATCTATGACGCCCATACGGCCGTCGGGCGCTGGTTTCTGGGATTTTCGGCACTGTGCGGGTTCTATGTCCTGTGGCGCGGGATGCGGAGGACGCGGATCCGGTTCGAGGCCTGGACTGCCGAGAATGCCCATCGCTATCACAGTCTGGCCCATGCACTGCCGCAGTTGGGTGCGCGTCGTCCGACCGGGCTGTTGCTGGATGAGGCCGGGCGTGCGGCCATTCCGTTCCTGCGGACGGGGCAGTTCATTATCGGGCTGGGCGATCCGGCCGGGTCTGAACGGAACTGCGTTGCGGCGATCTGGCGCTTGCGGGATCTGGCGTTGCAGGAAGGGTGCAAGCTCGCCTTCATACAGGTTGGCCAGTCGCTGATGGCCGTCTATAACGATCTGGGACTGACGGTCTGTCCGGACAGGACGGCTGGGACGGTGTGCTGTTTTTCCGAGGATTATCGGATGCTGCGGGCTTTTCTGAAGGGTGAGGAACGGCTGGCACGCAAGCGCCAGCCACAGGCTGCGTCAGGTCTGACCGGTTCATGAGCCTGGCACCCGGGCTGGGGAATACGCTCAGCAGCTGGTTGATTGCCTTTCCGGCGCTCTTCTCGATCATCAATCCGCTTGGAGCGTCACTGATCTTCGCTCAGGCGACGGAAGGGCGCGATCGCCGCGAGGTTGTCGAACTGGCGCGTCAGGTTGCGCTGAATTCGCTGGGCATCATGCTGGTGTCCATCTGGTTCGGGAGCTGGATCCTCGGGTTCTTTGGAATTTCGATCAATGCGCTGCGGATTACGGGGGGACTGGTTGTGGCGTCGCGTGCCTGGCTGATGCTGTTGCAGCCCGAGACGTCCGAGGCGCGTAAGGAAAAGCAGGCGCTGCAGGGTGGCCGGACGGTGACGACGCCGGACCTGCGGGAGACGGCGTTCTTTCCGCTGGCCATGCCGTTTACGGTGGGGCCGGGCAGCATTTCCGTAGCCATCGCGCTCAGTTCATCCACGCCGCCGAACATGCCGACCGCGGACTATTATGTCGGCGTATCGGCTGCCGCGACGACCATGGCGATCGTGGTGGCGGTTGTTTACGCCTATGCGGAGCGGGTTGTTGCGATGCTGGGTGTGACGGGAACGCGGATTGTCAGCCGGCTTGCGGCGCTGATCCTGCTGGCGATCGGGGTGCAGATCCTGGCGTCGGGCGTGGAAGGGTTCCTTGTCGAGGCGTTGAAGCAGGCCAAGGCCGCCTGATCAGCGCTCTGCCAGTATCGTGTGAACGCGCTCGCGCAGGGCGGGAATGACCTCTTCCTGAAACCATGGCGCTTTTCTTTCCCACACGCCCGTACGCCATGAGGGGTGGGGCAGGGGAAAGTAGTCGGGCAGATAGTCCCGGAAATTCCGGACGCGTTCCGTGACTGAGCCGCGTCCCAGAACATGGTTCTGGGAATAGCTTCCGACGAGCAGCGTCAGGCGGATATCCGGCATGAGGGAAAGGACGCGACGGCGCCAGAGAGGGGCGCATTCCGGGCGGGGCGGGTTGTCACCGCCTTTGGGCAGGCGTCCGGGATAACACAGGCCCATCGGGAAAATGGCGATCTGGCGCGTGTCGTAAAATATGTCTTCTGAAATGCCGAGCCAGTCGCGCAGGCGGTTTCCGGAGGGATCGTAGAAGGATTTTCCGGCGATATGGGCCTTTGTGCCAGGGGCCTGGCTGGCGATCAGGATCCTTGATGTGGCGGAAGCGTGGATCAGAGGTCGGGCGCCGAGCGGGAGATGGGCCTCGCAGACACGGCAGGCCCGGACTTCCGTGAGGAGCGCCTCGAGGCGCTCCTCGGGTGACGGAACGGACAGGGTCATTCTTCCTCGGGGATCAGCGGCATTTCCGGCTGCCAGGCATATTCTTCGCGGGGAACATAGACGTGTTCGCCTAGGCTCCGCATGCTCTCGAAGACTGTAACGTGCTCTACGGACATGGGTTTGCTGCGGAAGAGATTGTGCCGCTGGACCCATTTGATGGCGTCAGCCCGCTGGTTCGGGAAAAAATGCCCCAGGGTGATGGCGGGTTGGAAGCGGCGCTTTGCTGGTGGGCAACCGGCGCGGCGAAGAGCGCTTTCGACCTGTGACTGCAGCGCATCCAACTGGCGGGTACGCTCGACCCCGATCAGGAGACTGTCCGCCGTGAGACCTTCACGGATGTCGGCCTGAGCAAGGGAAAGTTCGAAAGGCTGCCAGGCGAGGCGGGAGAGGGCGAGGTCGATTTCCTCCAGCCGGTGCCGGTCCGTGATCTCTCCGATAAAGCGGAGGGTGATGTGATGGTTTTCGGCCGGAACCCATTGCACGCCGGGCATGGAACCGCGCATCAGCGCAAGCGTTTCCCGGACATCGGCAGGAAGGTCGAGTGCGACAAAAAGTCTCAAGAGGCGCGTTTCCCATGAAAAAGAAGTAAGGGGCGGCGGAGTATTCTTGACCCTTCCGGCAAAAACCCCACATTCAGTCCGAGTGTACGGACGGCCCTCCCGGGTTCGTCAAGCGCCCTTTTCAGAAGGGCATCTCATTGGAAAAGGTGTCATGGCTTTCAATACCAACTTCAGCAGAACCGGTGTGCAGGCCGGAGCCGGCAGTCTCGATGCCGGGCTTCGTGCTTATATGTGCCGGGTCTTCAACTGGATGGCGCTTGGTCTGGTGATCACGGGACTGGTCGCCTATGGCGTGGCGCAGACATCCCTGCGCGCTCTCTTCTTCCATCTGGCAGAGATGCCGAACGGTGCCATCGTCCTGCGTCCGACCCTGCTGGGTGGGATCAGCATCTTTGCGCCGCTTGTGTTCGTGATGGTCCTGTCCTTCGGGGTCAACCGTCTGTCCCGGCCGGCCGTGCAGGGGATTTTCCTGCTGTTCAGTGCGGCGATGGGGGCGAGCATGGCCAGCCTTCTGCTGAGCTATACCGGCGTTTCCGTGGCCCGCACCTTCTTCGTGACGGCCATTACATTCGCCGGAATGTCGCTGTGGGGATACACGACCGGCGCCAATCTCGCTCGACTCGGTTCCTTCCTGTTCATGGGGCTGATCGGGATCATTCTGGCGTCCGTGGTGAACATTTTCCTCCACAGTTCGCCGCTTGCCATGCTGGTTTCCATAATAGGTGTGGGGCTTTTCACCCTACTGGCAGCGTATGACACGCAGCGCATCAAGATCACGTACCAGCAGTACATGGCTTATGCTGGTCCAGAAGAGGTTGCGAAGCTGAGTGTCTATGATGCGCTGACGATGTATCTCAATTTCGTGAACCTGTTTCAGTTCCTGATCCAGTTCATGGGGGTTCGCTCAGATAACAAGGACTGAGATTACTATCTGCGCGATATTGGAGATCCTGAAAGGGGCGGCAGTTGATGCCGCCCCTTTCTGCTTTTTGGACCAAAAAAGTCTTGAATTATTTCCGCGAATTCTAAACGAGTTTACATTAAAAATCGGTAATGTCCAGGCTTAATGAAAGTCGTAATTAGATCAAATGTGGCGAAAAACAGCCATTTCACTCTGACGTCCATTTTGGGGGAGTGCTCACGAAATCCGTGATAAGCCTTGTCTTTGAGGCGATTCAGGCGGAAAAAACCTGAGGAACCGGGACAGCCGTGTCCCATGCTGAATGAATTTCAGGGTCGGATCTTTGATCCGGTTCCTGACGTCAGGATACGAACGAGAAAGGTAGCAGACTATGGCAGCGTTCGGCGGCACTGATGCGGACCTTATCGTGTCAAACCGTTTCCCGGCGACTACTGCAAGCCGGAACGGATGATGAAAGCAGGACCGATGAAAAAACTCTGGCGATATCTCCCAGCGTTGCCGGCGCTGATGCTATCGGGTTGTACGGTTGATCTGCTTCAGCCGCGCGGCCCGGTCGCAGAAATGAACCGCGATGTCATGGTGGCGGAATTCGTCATCATGATGCTGGTCGTGGTTCCCACCTGCGCCGCGACGCTTTATTTTGCGTGGAAGTATCGTGCTTCCAACAAAGAGGTCGAATACCTCCCGACCTGGGATCATTCGACCGCAATCGAATATGTCATCTGGGGCGTTCCCGCCATCCTGATCGCCCTTCTGGGTGCCATCAGCTGGTGGAGCACGCATGCTTATGACCCGTACCGCCCGCTTCAGACGGCTGACAACGTCAAGCCCCTGAATGTCCAGGTGGTCTCTCTCGACTGGAAGTGGATGTTCATCTATCCGGACCTGGGGATCGCAACGATCAACCAGCTGGATGTTCCGACGAACACGCCGCTGAACTTCCAGATCACGTCTGATTCCGTCATGACGTCGTTCTTCATTCCCCGTCTGGGTTCGATGATCTACGCCATGCCGGGTGAACAGACCCAGCTGCATCTGCTTGCAAGTGAATCCGGGGATTACCTGGGTGAGGCTTCACAGTTCAGCGGCCGTGGTTTCTCGGATATGAAGTTCCGTACCCTCGCCATGGATCCGGCTCAGTTCAACGACTGGGTTGAGAAGGTGAAGAGCGGAAGCGAAAATCTCGACGACACCACATACCCGAAATATGCTGCACCGCAGGAAGCTGCACCGGTACAGTATTTCGCGCATGTCCAGCCGGATCTCTTCGACGGCATCGTTGCCAAGTACAACAACGGCATGATGGTGGACAAGAAGACGGGCAAGGTCATGCACATGCAGTCTGCTTCCAACGCTGCACCGTCCGACACTGGCATGAAGGAATAACCGACAGATGCTCGGAAAACTCTCCTTATCAGCCATACCATTGGATGTGCCGATTCTTGTCGGTACGTTCATTGGTGTTGCTGTCATCGGTCTCGCCGTACTGGGTGCTGTCACCTATTATGGCAAATGGGGCTATCTCTGGCGTGACTGGCTGACGACTGTCGACCACAAGCGTCTTGCCGTAATGTACATCATCCTGGCGATCGTCATGCTGTTCCGCGGTTTTGCGGACGCCATCATGATGCGTACCCAGCTCGCGCTGGCTTACAAGGGTAATCCCGGTTACCTGCCGCCTCATCACTACGACCAGATCTTCTCCGCTCACGGCACCATCATGATCTTCTTCATGGCGATGGCGTTCATGACGGGCCTGATGAACCTGGTTGTTCCCCTTCAGATCGGTGCCCGCGACGTTGCGTTCCCGTTCCTGAACTCGCTCAGCTTCTATATGACGCTGGTCGGTGCCCTGCTGATCAACATCTCGCTGTTCATCGGTGAGTTCGCTCAGTGCGGCTGGCTGGTTTACCCGCCTCTGTCCGAAATGCAGTTCAGCCCGGGTGTCGGCGTTGACTACTATATCTGGGCCGTTCAGATCTCCGGTGTCGGTACGCTGCTGACGGGCGTGAACTTCTTCACGACCATCGTCAAGATGCGTGCGCCTGGCATGGGCTGGATGCAGATGCCGGTCTTCACCTGGACCGCGTTCTGCACGACCGTTCTGATCATGGTGTCCTTCCCGGTTCTGACGGTGACGCTGGCTCTGCTCAGCCTTGACCGTTACCTCGGCATGCACTTCTTCACGAACGATGCCGGCGGCAACGTCATGCTTTACCTCAGCATGATCTGGACCTGGGGCCATCCGGAAGTTTACATCCTCGTCATCCCGGCGTTCGGTGTTTTCTCCGAGGTCACTGCAACGTTCTCCCAGAAGCCGCTCTTCGGCTACAAGACGATGGTGTACGCCACGTGCTCCATCATGGTGCTCTCCTTCGTCGTGTGGGTGCATCACTTCTTCACCATGGGTGCCGGTGCCAACGTCAATACCTTCTTCGGTATCATGACGATGATCATCGCCGTTCCGACGGGTGTGAAGATCTTCAACTGGCTGTTCACGATGTATAAGGGCCGCGTGGAATTCACGGCTCCGATGCACTGGACGCTCGGCTTCATGATCACCTTCTCCATCGGCGGTATGACCGGTGTCATGCTGGCCATGCCGGCCGCTGACTGGATCCTGCATAACTCCCTGTTCCTGATTGCCCACTTCCACAACGTCATCATCGGCGGTGTGTACTTCGGCTACATCGCAGGCATGGGTTTCTGGTTCCCGAAGGCTTTCGGCTTCAAGCTGAACGAAGCCTGGGGCAAGCGCGCTTTCTGGTGCTGGTTCGTCGGTTTCTACCTGGCCTTCATTCCGCTTTATGTCCTCGGCCTCGAAGGCATGACGCGTCGTATGAACCACTATGACAACCCCGACTGGTATCCGTGGATGCTCGTTGCTGAAGTTGGTGCAATCGTTATCGCTCTCGGTATCGTCTGCCAGCTCACGCAGCTCTACGTTTCCATCCGTGACCGTAACCTGCCCGAGAACCTTGATCTGACGGGTGATCCGTGGAACGGCCGTACGCTGGAGTGGTCCATTTCCTCTCCGCCGCCGGCTTATAACTTCGCGGTCATTCCTGACATTCATGGTCTCGACACGTTCCACACCGAGAAGCAGCTGGGTCTGAAGGCTCACGGCAAGCCGCTGGCTCCGATCCACATGCCGAAGAACACATCTGCTGGTGTCTTCATCGGTCTGTTCAGCTTCATCCTCGGTTTCGCTTCGATCTGGTACATCTGGTGGCTCGCTGCCATCGGCCTGATCGGTATCGTTGCAACCATGATCCTGCGCAGCGCCAACCGCGACGTCGACTACTATGTCCCGGTGAGCGAAATCGAGCACAACGAGGAAGTCTATTCTCGTCGTATCGCTGCTGCGCAGGCAGCAGAGTAAGAGGGGCGCATAAGACTTATGGCTCACGAAGCAACAATGTCGCCTCTGGCACACGCTGACGACCACCACGGGGAACACCACGAGTCCCCCAACGTGTTCGGCTTCTGGCTCTACCTGATGACGGACTGCGTCCTGTTCGGGTCGATCTTCGCTGCCTTCGCGGTCCTCCGGAACCAGTTTGCCGGTGGCCCGTCGGGCAAGGAACTGTTCGACCTGACGAACGTGGGGATCGAGACGGCTATCCTGCTGTTCTCGTCCATCACGTACGGCTTCGCCTCGCTGAACGCGCTGGCGAAGAACAAGAAGATGGTCCTGCTCTGGCTGGCCGTTACGTTCGTGCTGGGCGTTTCCTTCGTCGGTCTGGAGCTGAACGAGTTCAGCTCCATGATCGCAGAAGGCAATGGTCCTGACCGCTCCGCATTCCTCTCCGCGTTCTTCACGCTGGTTGGAACGCACGGTCTGCACGTCACCTGCGGCCTGATCTGGATGGTCGTTCTGATGGTGCAGATGATGGGTCCGCAGGATCTGTCCGAGCGTATGATGAACAAGCTGGCTTGCCTCAGCCTGTTCTGGCACTTTCTTGACATCGTCTGGATCTGTGTCTTCTCGTTCGTCTATCTCGCAGGTGTGATGTAATGACCCAGGCTCCTACCACCACGATGACGGGTGACAGCCACGGCTCTTATCCGTCCTATCTGATCGGCTTCGTTCTGGCCGTGATCCTGACGGTGGCATCCTTTGCCGCTGTCATGACCCACGCCCTCTCCCCGGGGATGACGATGGCAGCACTGACGGTTCTCGCCGTCGTGCAGATCGTCGTCCACCTGGTGTTCTTCCTCCACATGAACACCAGCACCGAGCAGAGCTGGAACCTGATGTGCTTCATCTTTGCTGCGGCATCGGTGATCGTCATCATCGGCGGTACGATCTTCATCATGCACGACACGGCCATCAACATGATGTCCCGCTAAGGTTTCTTTCGAAACCTGAGGGAAGGGCTGGCGGGAGAAATCCTGCCAGCCCTTTTTTTGTGCCCGCTTTCCTTTGTGCTTCAGTCCGCTAAGGGCGCTGAGCTGGCGATCGGGCATAAAAAAAACCCGGTCTCCTGGGAGACCGGGTGAAAGATGCCGCCAAAGAAAAGCGGGGTCAGTCCTTGTGGGGCGCCTCGGACAGCATGGCGGCCTTGCCCGGCTTGTCTTTCCATTCTTCGGCGTCCGGCATGGCGTCGATCTTGCGGGTCATGTTCGGCCACTGAGTCGAATATTTCGCGTTGATCTCGATCCACGGAGCGGCGCGGTTGTCGCTGTCCGGGAAGATGGCCTCTGCCGGGCATTCCGGCTCACACACGCCGCAGTCGATGCATTCGTCAGGATTGATGACGAGGAAATTCTCACCGGCGTAGAAGCAGTCTACGGGGCAGACTTCCACGCAATCCGTGAACTTGCAGCGAATGCAGTTTTCGGTGACCACATAGGTCATTGACGTCTCCGATCGTCTTGCTGGTCCGGCATCCGGCCGGTTTCATCCGAGCGGGATGATATGCGAAGGTTTGGCCTCAGACGCAAGCATCGTCAGCCGTCTTCTGTGATGGCTTCATAAAGAAGTGCGGCTTCTTTTGCCGGACCGCGGCGTTCACCAAGATCCAAGACGCGCCACACGCGCACTTCTCCGCCAGAAACGGCCGGAAAAGTCAATATGTCGCCAACGTGAAGTTTGGCATGGGGCTTGCTGGTCGGCTGGCGGTTGATGCGGATGCGGCCTTTGCTGACGATGGCGGCGCAGAGGGGGCGCGTCTTGGCGACGCGGGCGTAATACAGCCACTGGTCCAGCCGCTGGTAGTCTTCGCTCATGGACGGATTTTTTCCCTGAGAGCTGCGAGGGCTGCGAAGGGGCTGTCGGTTCGGGGAGGGGCCGGACGTCTGGGCGGCGCGTGGTGCGGTGCGGATCTGCGCCGACGTGATGCCCGGGTCTTGCGGTCGTTCAGGATCATGAGCGGACGGGGCGGCCCTGCATGGGCGGATGAGGGGGCTTCGGCCGGCTGGTGTGCGATGCCGAGGCCTTTGAGAATGGAGGGGAGCATGTCGGCTTTCACGCCCAGTCTGGAGGCCAGGCTGACTGGGGCGGCGTGGTCGTGGCGGACGGCGAGCTGGTGCATTTCCGCGATACAGCGTTCCGCGATATCGAGGCGCAGGCCGGTGTCGCCTGCGCGGATCCAGCCGAATTGACCGTGGATCTCGCTCCAGGGCAGCGAAACGCGGCCGGGAGCGGTCGGGCGGATCGGGGTCTTGTTGTGCAGGGCATGGAGAAGGCCCAGAAGCGCGAGCGGACGGGTCCGGAAGAGGGCGGGACAGTAGATCGAGAAACGTCCGACCTCGACGCCTCCCTTGCGCAGTCTGCTTTTCAGGGCCGAGGAAAGTGCGTGGTCTTCGGGGAGGGTTTCGGTGATGCCACCGTCTTCCATGAGGCGGTGCAGGATCGCGCGGAGCTGGGGTTCGCGTTCGGCGAGGGCCTGACTGCGGTAGAGAGGCTTGAGATCCCGCTGGATGAGCTGTGCCACAAAGTCCAGCAGGCGCGTTTCGACATGGGTTTTCTGGACGGTGTCGGTGAACTCGGCCGGGAAAAGCTGGATGGCGGGGCGGAGCAGGGAGGGGCCTGCAGCGAGGCGGCCGAGGCGCGTGTCTTCCCAGAAGAGTTCGCCGTTCGTGGCGTCCAGTCTGAGGGATGTGTCGGGTGCGTCCTGCAGCAGGCGGATACGACGCGGGATTTCGTGCAGCAGGGCCTTGCGGCCGGCGCGCAGGATGATCTGGCGGTCGGGGCCTGCGGCGACATCCGTTTCCAGTGTAAAGCCACGGATGCGGCCGATACTGTGGCCTTCGACGAGGACTTCTCCGTCCGGTTTGACGGCGGAAAGCAGGCTGCGGTCGCTGTCACTGTCGAGGCGGCGAAGGAGCGTTGTGGCGCGGCGGTCCACGAAGCGGGCGGTGAGGCGTTCGTGCAGGGCGTCGGAGAGCAGGTCTTCGACTTCGCGGGCCCGTTCCTGCCACATCGTGGAGTGGCGGCTCCATTCGGTGCGAGCGGCGACGTAGGAGCAGACGCGCACGCCGGTGAGGCGGTGCATCAGCGTGTCGATATCGCCTTCGGTTTTGGCCAGGCCACGGATATGGCCTTCCATCCAGTTGGCGGGGACAGCGCCTTCCTTGAGCAGATGCATGTAAAGACGCGCGCAGAGGCGGGTGTGGCTGTCGTCGCCGAGTTTTCGGAAATCGGGGATCTGGCAGACGTCCCAGAGCAAAGCGGTGGCGCGTTTTCCGCGGGCGCTCTCGCGGATGTCCGGATCGAGCATCAGGGATTCGAGTGTGGTGACGTCCGAGGCCACGCGGCCTGCGGTCAGGCCACGCAGCGGGGGCGGCCGGGTCAGGCTTTTGAGCAGGTTTGCGGGGTTGGTGAAGTCCAGTTCGTGGTTGCGCCAGTAAAGGCGCTGGATCGGGTCGAAGCGGTGCTGCTCAACGGCTTCGACGAGGGCGCTGGACATGGGCGGGCAGTCGGCTGTGGTGCCGAAGGTGCCGTCTTTCATGCCGCGTCCGGCGCGTCCGGCGATCTGGGCGATTTCCTGCGGGAACAGGGGGCGGGGGACCGTGCCGTCGAACTTGCTGAGCTGGGCCAGGGCGACGTGATCGACGTCCATGTTCAGGCCCATGCCGATGGCGTCGGTGGCGACGAGATAATCGACTTCGCGGTTCTGGTAGAGCTCGACCTGGGCATTGCGGGTGCGGGGGCTGAGCTGACCCATGATGACCGCACAGCCGCCGCGACGTCTGCGGATGACTTCGGCCAGTGCGTAAACCTCGCTCATGGAGAAGGCGACGATGGCCGAACGGGGCGGCAGGCGGGAGAGCTTGGTGTGTCCTGTGCTGGCGAGGCTGGAGAGGCGGGTGCGAATGTCGATCTCGATGCCCGGGACGAGTTTCTGGAGCAGGGGGCGGATGGTTTCGGCGCCGAGGAAAAGCGTTTCGACCGTGCCTCTCGCGTGAAGCAGGCGGTCCGTGAAGATGTGCCCACGATCCGGATCCGAGGCGAGCTGGATTTCGTCGATGGCGACGAACTCGGCCTTGCGGTCCAGCGGCATGGCTTCGACGGTGCAGGAGAACCAGCGGGCTCCGGGCGGGACGATCTTTTCCTCGCCCGTGATAAGGGCGACGCTGCGCTCGCCCTTGATCTTCACCAGGCGCTCGTAGTTCTCCCGGGCCAGCAGGCGCAGGGGGAAGCCGATGATGCCGGACGCATGGGCCATCATGCGCGTTAAGGCATAATGGGTCTTGCCGGTATTGGTGGGGCCGAGGGCAGCACGGATGCTGGCTGGCATGGTATGATAGCTGGACGAGGTTCCGTGGAATGCACCCTTCATGTCTGAATGGTCGGGTGCCTGCGGGGCAAAAGCAAGCATCTGAAGCCCATCCGGGTGATCTTTATCGGGTCGGGCCGGTATTTGAGGAAGAAAGTCATATGAATCCGCATCCCCAGCTTCCGTTCGTGACCTCTGCCGAAGCGCCGTCGGCCCGTCTGGTGCATCTCGTGGCCTGTGAGGACAGTGCTGCGATTGCCGGGCTGCTGGGCGATCATGCGGCTTTTCTTGAAGGGCAGGGTTTTTCCGCGAAAGACGGCGCCTTCACGCTGCTGCCGGGTGAGGACGGCGTTGGCGCTGCGATTCTGTGTGTGGCATCCGCGCGGGTGAATGATCCGGCCGCTTTTGGAACGCTCGGAGCCGCTCTGCCGGACGGGGACTGGACGGTTGTCTTGCACGGGCTCGGGGAAGCGGCGCTGGAGAGTGCGCTGCTCGGGTTCTGCATGGGAACGTACCGGTTCAGCCTTGGTGAGACCAAGCCTCTGAAGACGCGGATGGTCGTGCCGGATGATGCGAAGCGGCTGGTGGCGCTGTCGAAGGCGGTCTGGTTCGGGCGTGACCTTATCAACATGCCCGCCAATCTGCTGGGGCCGCGTGAACTGGCAGATATGGCCGGGGCGGCGCTGGTGCATCGCGGGGCTACTGTCAGCATTGTCGAAGGTGATGATCTGCGGAGTGCGTATCCGTGTCTGGCGGAAGTGGGCGAGGGGTCGGAGCGCAAGCCGGTTGTGGTCGTGGCGCGGTGGAAGGCCCGTGAGGGTGCACCGCGGATTTCGCTGATCGGCAAGGGCGTGTGTTTCGATACGGGCGGGTACGATCTTAAGAGCGCTGCGGGCATGTTGCGCATGAAGAAGGACATGGGTGGCGCGGCGCTGATGCTGGCCGTCATGTGTGCTGCGATCGATCTGGGGCTGGATGTGGATCTGGAACTGCGTCTGGGCTGCGTCGAGAACAGTGTTTCGGGTCATGCCATGCGGCCGGGGGATGTGCTGCGGACGCGGAGTGGCAAGACGGTCGAAATCGGCAATACGGATGCGGAAGGGCGTCTGGTGTTGTGTGATCTGATAACGGAAGCGTCTGAGAGCCGTCCGGATGCCATTCTGGATGCTGCAACTTTGACGGGTGCCGCGCGCGTTGCACTCGGTCCGGATGTGCCGGCACTGTTCAGCAATGACGATGAACTGGCATCACTCATTCTCGAATCGGGAAAAACGACCGCCGATGTAATGTGGAGAATGCCGCTCTGGCATGGCTATGATGCATGGCTGGATAGTAAAGTGGCTGATTTCGGAAATGTGACCTCAAAGCCGATGGCGGGGGCGATTACGGCCGCGCTCTATCTTCAGAAATTCGTTCCGGACGGCCAGAAATGGGCGCATATCGACACTTATGCGTGGAATGACGGTGCCCGGCCGGGCCGTCCCGAGGGCGGAGAAGTGCTTGGTCTTCGGGCAATTCTGGAGAGTTTGTCACGAATTCATAATAATTCCTGAGCTTCCATAAAGCGTTTCACTCGGCGAACAGTGTGGCCGAGCGACGGAGTGTTGAAAGATTAGGGTGTCAAACGCGCTTCAATCAGGCATACGCCCTTTTATCGTTTCGATGCAGAGTCATCGTCCACTGGATTGTTTTGGAACCCGTATGCTTGCGTATGCGTTTCGAATCACCACTTGAATGCCACTACGGTCTCTCCGGACATGGAGAGGCAGAGACAATTTCACGTCGACCCTCATCCCGTCGGCTCCTGTTATGGGATCGGACAACAGATGAGGGAGGGACTGCTTAGGAGAGAGATCATGCCCCAGGCTACCAATGATCAGATGCTCAACCTTCTGTGCGACACCATCGTTTCCATGGTCCGCCGTGACGGACCCGACCTTTCGGCCCGCCAGCTTGCCGTCTTCCTGACCTGCTACCTGCGGGACGGGGCTCACACGGTTCGTGGCCTGGCGCTGGAACTCAAGGTGTCCAAGCCGGCCATCACCCGCGCGCTCGACCGTCTGGGCGAGCTGGATCTGGCACGCCGCAAGGTCGATCCGCTGGATCGCCGTTCGGTGCTGGTGCAGCGCACGCTGAAGGGCTCCACCTTCCTGCGTGAAATGCGCGCCGTCATGGCGGAAGCTTCCGGCACGCGCTCCACGCGCACGGAACGCGCTTCGGCTTCTGTCGAGCGTCTGAGCAGCCGTCGCGCTGGCTGATTTAAGCCGCTGGGTTACCAGCGGTCCTGCACGCGGGTTCTGGCCCGCGTGCAGACATATCCTGTCCACGCAAGCTGTGGCAGGACGATCATCAGAACCATCGTGATGATCTGACCTGTGGCGAAAGCCGCAGCGCCCCAGAGGGCAAATCCCCAATAGAGACATGTGACGAGCGGGACGGGCAGTCCTGAGCGGACGGCCAGTTGATAGAGATGGCCGCGATGGGCCTGGGCGAGCCTGTCACCGGCGCGTGCCCGGCGTACGAGCGTGAAGGTCACATCCCACAGCACGCCCGAGAGCAGGGCGATGACGAGCACGTCGCTGCCTGTGCCAAAGCCGGTCATGCCGCCCCAGGCGATGGCGAGGCCAATTGGCTGGCTGCCGACATCACCCATGAAAATCCGCGCTTTCGGGAAATTATAGGGCAGGAAGCTCAGCAGGCAGACGGCGAGCAGGACGAAGGCGACGGGCATGAGGCCCGTGCTGGCGAGAACCAGGGCGGAAATGGCCATGACGCCCGAAGCCAGTCCGTTGATGCCATCGATGAAATTGAGGGCGTTCGTGATGAAGACGGCAGCCAGCACGAAGGGGATCAGTTCGGGCAGGGTTGCGCCTGTTCCGATGGCCGCGGCGATTGCCGCCACGAACTGGGCCGCGAGTTTGTAGCGCGCGGGGAAAGGGCGGACGTCATCGAGCCATGAGACCGTGCCGAGCAGGATCATGCCGACCAGCAGCCCCGTGATGGCAGGGACGATGCGCATTGACGCGTGGGCCTCGTACAGGGCGGGGGACAGGCACAGGATGAAGGCGCCGACGATGCCGATCCCGCCGCCTTTGGGCGTCGGGCGCGTATGGGAACTGCGGGCGACGGGATGGTCCAGAACGCCCGCGCGGATCATGAGCAGGATCAGGAGATTGCACAGGACAACGGCGGCGATGCAGGCGAGCGTGACGCCGCTGGTCAGGTTCTGGAAAGAAAAGGGCATGGGACGACTTTATGGGAGGGAGGCTTTTGGCGCTATAAGGGGCGCGTGACATCCGTTCATCCTACAGGGCCCACATCCCAGGCCTCAATGCCCCCTTCAGGTCCGGCCCCGCGCTCTTCGATGCCGGCGCGGCGCATCGCTCTCAATGTGGTGCTGGATGGAGTCGTGTCCGCGGCTGCGGCGCCGGTGGCGCGCTGGCTGGCTGATCCGGCAGGGGGGTGGCTTCATCCGCTGTGGTTCATTGCCGGGGGCGGGATCACGCTGCTGGTGGGGGGGCTGCCGTTCCGTATTCCGCAGCAGTACTGGCGGTTTTCGGGTGTGGCGGACCTGTTCAATATCGCCTGTGCGTCGGTTCTGAGTGCGCTGCTGTTTGCGGAACTGCTGCATGTGGCGGGCTATCCGCTGCCGACGCCGACTTTCCCAATCATTCATGCGCTGGTCCTGCTCGTGTTTCTGGGAGCCATCCGCATGATGTGGCGTCTGGCGGCGCGGCGCAGAAGTCTGGCTCTGGATGGCGAGCGCATTCTGCTGCTCGGAGCGGATCATGAAGCCGATCTGTTCATCCGGGCGATGGAGCGGGACAGCGGGAATAACCGTCGTGTGGTGGGGCTGCTGACCGGGGGCGCGCAGCAGGCCGGACGGCGAATTCATGACTGCCCGATCCTGGGGACGATCAGTGAGACGCCTGCCATTCTGGAGCGGCTTTTCGCAGCCGGGAAACTGCCGGATGCACTTGTCATTACGGCGGGGGAAATCAAAGGCCGGGAGCTGGCCCAGATCCTTGAAGCCGCGCGGGCTTATGATATCGATGTGCAGCGCACGCCGTCGCTCACGGCATTGCAGCCGGCGGACCGGGTGGAGCTGCGGCCGATCGCGATCGAGGATCTGCTGAACCGGCCGCCTGTGGCGCTCGATTCGCAGGGGATGGCGCGGCTGATCTGTGGGCGCGTCATTGCCGTGACGGGGGCCGGGGGGAGCATTGGCTCCGAACTGGCGCGGCAGATTGCGTCTTTCCAGCCGGCCATGCTGCTGCTGATCGAGAGCAGCGAATATGCGCTGTGGCAGATCAATCTGGATATTTCCGAGCGTTTTGCAGACGTAAAGCGCCAGCAGATCATTGCGGATGTGCGTGACCGGCGGCGTATTGCTGAAGTGTTCGGACTGTACCGGCCGCATCTCGTTTTTCATGCAGCCGCGCTCAAGCATGTCCCGATCGTGGAGGACAATCCGGTTGAGGGTGTGCTGACCAATGTGATCGGCACGCGGATCGTCGCGGATGAGGCCGAGCGGGCCGGGGCGCAGGCGATGGTCATGATTTCCACGGACAAGGCGGTCAATCCGTCCAGTCTGATGGGGGCGAGCAAACGCTGTGCCGAAGTGTACGGGCAGGCGCTTGATATGCGGGCGCGGGCCGGGCAGGGCGGTATGCGCTGCGTGACCGTGCGGTTTGGCAACGTGCTGGGTTCCACGGGATCGGTCGTGCCGCTGTTCCGGCGGCAGCTTGAGCATGGTGGGCCGCTGACGGTCACGCATCCGGACATGACGCGCTATTTCATGACAGTGCCCGAGGCCGTGGGGCTGGTGTTGCAGGCGGCTGTGCGTGGGACGCATGAGCGCGCGCAGAACGATGCGACGGACCAGCGGCTCAGGCAGGGTGGTATTTTCGTGCTCGATATGGGTGATCCGGTGCGGATCATGGATCTGGCGTTTCAGATGATCCGTCTGGCCGGCTTGCGGCCGGAGACCGATATCGAGATCCGCTTTACCGGGCTGCGGCCGGGCGAAAAGCTGTTTGAAGAGCTGTTTCACGGCCGTGAGGCGCCGGTTCCGACCGATGCGCCGGGCCTGCGGATGGCGTCTCCGCGCACGGTCGATTTCAAGGTGGCGCGTGCTGCGATGGATGAGCTGGAGGCGGCCTGTCACGCGAGTGATCTGGGCGCCATCATGAGCATCCTGTACAGGCTGGTGCCCGAATTCCTTCATAACCGCGACGGCGGAATGCCGGTTGCAATGTCCCATCCCGATCCGGAGATGATAACGCCATGACAAGGCAGATTGCTTTTCTCGACCTTCCCGCCCAGCAGGCGCGGCTGAAGGGCAGCATCCAGAAACGTGTGGACGCCGTCATGGCGCATTGCCGTTTCGTGCTTGGTCCTGAAGTGCAGGAACTGGAGCAGCGTCTGGCGGAGTTCGGCGGTGCGAAACATGCAATCGGCGTGTCGTCCGGGACGGATGCGCTGCTGATGGTGCTGATGGGTGAGGAAATCGGTCCGGGAGACGCAGTGTTCCTGCCGGCCTTCACCTATACGGCAACGGCGGAAGTCGTACTGCTTCTGGGCGGCACGCCGGTTTTTGTGGATGTAGATCCGCAGACCTTTCAGATCAGTCTTGAGTCGCTGAAGGAGCGGCTTGAGGCCGTGCGTCAGGCCGGGGAGCTGGAGCCGCGGGTCGTGATCGGGGTGGATCTGTTTGGTCAGCCCGCGCCCTGGGACGAACTGAAAGCCTGGACGGCGCAGCAAGATCTGACACTGGTGGCCGATTGCGCGCAGTCTTTTGGTGCGACCTATCATGGCCGCCGTCTGGGGCATGAGGCGACGGCAACGACGCTGTCCTTCTTCCCGTCGAAGCCGCTGGGCGGTTACGGGGATGGCGGTGCGATCCTGACGGATGATGACGACCTGGCGGCGCTGTATCATTCCCTGCGCACGCATGGGGAAGGCCGCACACGTTATGAAGTCGAGCGGATCGGCATCAACGGGCGTCTGGATACGCTTCAGGCTGCGGTGCTTCTGGCGAAGCTCGATGTGTTCGGGGACGAGCTGAAGCGTCGGGATGCGATTGCTTCGGCCTATGATGCTGCCATGCCGGAAGGCATTGTTCCGCCTGTGCGCGTTGCCAACAGCGAGAGTGCCTGGGCGATTTATACGATCCTGTTGTCGGATGCGGGCAAGCGGGATTCGCTTCAGGCGTTCCTGAAAGATGCGGGTGTTCCGACGGCCATTTATTATCCCAAGCCGCTTCATCGTCAGCCGGCCTATGCGCCGCATCATGATGGTGCCTCGCTGCCGGTGGCCGAAGGGCTCGGTGCGCGGGTTCTGGCCCTTCCCATTCATCCCGAACTGACGGACGATGACGTCAGCTACATCATTGCAGCCCTTAACCGCTGGGCAGGAGAACAGGCGTGAGACGTGAACAGAAACTTCTGCTGGTTTTTGCGGCCCTTGTTCTCATTCCGGTGGGCATCATCTGGTTCGTGACCTGGCCGCTGCTGCATCCCTGGAAATTTCCGGAAGTGACGGCGGGGCAGCTGAGCGCGCCCGTCAGTCGTGAACTCACGGCGGATGAGGTTCAGAAGGTCAATCTGTGGCTGCAGTCGCATGAGACGGCATGGGGACCGTCGGGTGAGCGTCCGCCTGCACCGGGTCAGGTCATTCTGGAAATGACTACGGCGCAGGGGCAGCCGGTCATCGTGTCCATCTGGAAGCACAAGAAGCAGGACGACATTATCGGTGTTCAGCTTGAAAAGAACGGCCCGTACCGGATGAATGCCTTTCCGGATGCGCAGGTCATGGCGCTTCAGCCGGATGGTGCGCAGCAGCCTGCGAAGTAAGAAGCCGAGAACGGTTCAGGCATGAAAAAGACCGGCCTCCTTTGGGAGTGCCGGTCTTTTTTTGTCCTTATGGAGAGGACTTACTTCTGCTGTTTTTCTTCCTGTTCCGTGACTTCGCCGACGGCGCGGCGGGTCTGGTTTTCGTCTTCAAGCGGGGCCGTGGCCTTGTCGCCCATGGCCAGCAGGGCGGCCGTGATGGGGGACGCCAGGATCAGGCCGGGCGCGCCGAGGATGGAGCCGAAGACCGTCTGCGAGAGGATGGCGAGGGCGGGGGGCATGTGAACCGCGCGGCGCTGGATCAGCGGGGCGAGGACATTGCCCTCGAAGAACTGGATCACGCAGTACAGGATGCCGACAAACAGGGCTTCGTGGGTGCCGAGGGACAGGCCCAGCAGGACGGCGGGGACTGCGCCGAGAATGGCTCCGATATAGGGAATGAAGTTGCACAGGCCCGCCACGACGCCGAGCGCCAGGGCCAGCGGGATCCCGATCAGCGAGAGGCCGATCCCCGACAGCATTCCAACCACCAGCATGTCCAGCGCCTGTCCGGCGGTCCAGGCCCGGAGGGTGGAGCCGGCGGTCAGCATCAGTTCCCGGGCGGCAGGACGGTGCTGCGTGGGGACGAGGCGCAGCATGCCATCGATATAGACGGCCGGGCTCAGTGCGAAATACA
The DNA here is from genome assembly GCF_006539685.1 of Gluconobacter oxydans. Classification (GTDB taxonomy): domain Bacteria; phylum Pseudomonadota; class Alphaproteobacteria; order Acetobacterales; family Acetobacteraceae; genus Gluconobacter; species Gluconobacter oxydans. The sequence goes on along the minus strand of NZ_BJNM01000005.1, from coordinate 6,596 downwards.
GCCCCGCGATCAGGACCACCAGAAGGGTTCCGAGGATGCCGAACACGGAGCTGAGCAGTCCCGTGACCGAGCCTGCGAGGCCTGAGCCCAGTGAGCCGAGGCTCGCGGTGCTCGCAGCATTGCCGCCCAGCGACGAGGGCAGGTGATCGAGGACCATCTGGCCGAGCGTTGAGCCGGAGAGATGGGTGCGCAGTTCACCGGACTGGGTGATGAGGGCCTGTTTGAGGCGGATGAACTGGTCGCTGATGGCCGGGCCGCTGTACCAGCCCAGACCGAACAGGGCCACGAGGATCACGACAGTGACCAGGGCGACCGCTCCCTGATACGGGATGACGGAAACATGACGCCGGAGCATGCGCGCAAGTCCATGCAGGACGATCGCCACGAGGGCTGAGGCGAAGATTACGGCCAGGACGTCGCCGATCAGCCAGATCGCCAGCAGGCCCAGTGTGAGGGTCAGTGCGATGCGCAGCAGACCGGCGATTCTGGACAGTTCCCGCGCGCGAGGTTCCGTCTCGCTACGTTCTGCCGGATCGGAAAAGGAGATGGGCATGGGGAAGGTCTGTCCTTGGTCAGTCGTTGCCGACTGGCTTATGGGCAGAGGGAAGGGGGGTCAATGGTCCCCCTTCTTTTGCCGGCTGTGCGCCGACATTGCCGGGCCCGGACGGACTGTCCGGGACCCGGGCTGGTCCCTGTCTGGTCTCAGGCGAGCCGGGCGACCGGAGCGGTGGTGTCTTCGACGGTGTAGGGGCCGGCTGCCACGATCTGCAGGGTCAGGACCGCTGCTGTCATGGTGTCGAGGCTCAGCGTGGCGTTGTCGGCCGTCCAGCGCATGGGGGCGGCTTCACGGCCATGCCATCCATCCGCGTCCGTCGTGAGGTGCGTGGTGACCTGACGGGTGGAGGCGCTTTCGAACAGCGTCACGTCACCGATCAGAACGCCGAGGTCGCGGCGGTCGTCGAGGAACGGTCCGACCACGTCACAGGGACGGCTGGTGCGGGACAGGATGCGGACATCGCTGACACCGTCCGGCAGGCTGAAGACGGCACGGTCATTGGCGATGCGGCTCGGGGCGAGCAGCGTTCCGCAGGGCAACTGCAGGCGTAGTTCGGCATCCGTGGTCGTCGCTGCGGGAGCGGCGGTCACGTTGCTGCGGGCTGCGATGGCCGTCCAGACCGGCTCGACGCGGGCGCGATCGGTCACCAGTTCTGCAGCGGCATCGTGTTCCCAGCTTGCGGGGGCGCCACCGAAGGCAACGACGCGGCCGGTCTGCGTGAAGCTGCGACGGTTGCCGGTGTCGAGATACGATTCCGTTGCCAGGCCGTTGGCGAGAATGACGGAATGGCCGTCCGTCTCGACATGCAGGTAGTCGTAGGCCGTGATGGCGTAATCCCAGACGATGGAAGCACCGTTGACCAGCATGCGGGCTGGAATGAAGCCGCCATCGAGGAACAGGCAGTGCTCGCCGGTGACCAGAAGGTCGGTATGCGGAACACCATCGGCGATCGCATTGGCGCGGATGCGGACTGGATAGCCGGCCTGGTCGTCGGGGAGACCGGCGCGGACGCGGGCATGGGCGCGGCCAACCCAGGTCAGGGTGCGGGTCTGGCCGTCCGGGGTGACGACGCTGTCGCCGATCTCGAACGTCTCGACGGCGCGCTCGCCATCGGGTGTGGCGATCAGGGTGCCCGGCAGGAAGCAGACTTCCTGGAGATGGACGAGCGTGCTGCCGTCGCTGTCGCGCGACAGGGTCACGGTCTGCCCTGCGTAGCCGCTGTAATTGTCAGCCAGCTTGAAGGAAATCTTCCCGTGATCGCTGGTGATGACCAGATAGTCGTTGCTGATCGTGGCCGTCGTGCTGCTGTTGTAGCGCAGGAAGTTCAGGTCGAGCGTGCTGCCCGTGTAGAGCTTCGTGTTCTGGACGACGGAGCCGAAATTCACGACCAGCGTGCCACCGTTCAGAACCGAGGCGTTGCTGACGGTGCCCCAGCTCGAGACGGCAAGCGTGCCGCCGGCGCCGATGGTCGTGCCGTTTGCCTGGCCTGTCAGCACGTACTGCGTGCTGCCCTTGCCGACTGTCGTGTTGGTGGCGGTGCCGCCGAACACGACCTGATCGCCGCCGTTGAGGACGGTCTGCGTCGTGCTGCCGTTGGTGTAAACGGCTTCGATGCCGCCGCTTCCGACCGTCGTGTCGGAGGACGTGCCGCCCGAAATGATGGCCTGAAGGCTGTCACGGCTGATCGTGGCGTAGCTGGATGACCCGCCATATCCGACAACGACGGTGCCGCCATTCACAATGGATGTCTTCGTGATGGAATCGCCATTGAGGACATACAGAACCCGGCCACAGCCGCTGACCGTCAGGCCGGAAGCAGACTGGGCGTGATGCGGACTGTAGGAGCAGCCGTTCGCGTCGTAGGAGGGAGAATGGAAGGGACGGCCGTAATAGCAGTCGGATGGAGCGTGATATTCGCGGGTCATGTGCTGAGTTCCTGTATAACGGCAGGTTTTTAGAGCTGGAGGTTCCTTCCATTCCGAGACCCGCATGTCGGATTGGAAAGAGTGCCTGATTGTAGTGACAGGTCAGGAACACCCTGCAGCTGTTGCCGGTCAGGACCGAAACAGGATGTTAACCCCCTGGAGACCCTATATCTCCCATAGTAGTTAACAAATAACAAATCATTTTTGTTAAGAGTTTCCTGTCAAGGAAATCTCAGGGCCTCAGCCGGTGGCATTTTCAAGCTCTGCCTGGGCCTCGAGCCAGCTTTCCTCAACGGTTTCCAGGGTGGCGTTGAGCGCGGCGAGATGGACGTTCAGGGACGTCACTTCCGCGGCATCGCCGGACTGATAGAGGGCCGGATTGGCGAGTCTGGCCTCGATTTTCGTCTTCTCGCCGGTGAGCTGGGCCATTTTGCTCTCCGCGTCGCGGATTTTGCGGCGCAGGGGCGCGAGGGCGCGGGTCTGTTCCTTGCGGTCGATCCGCTTCTGGGCCGACGAGGAGCCGCTGTTTTCTGATGTCGTGGCGGCCTTGTTGCGTTCGGCCATTTCAGCACGGGCTTTGCGGGCGCGTTCGAGGAGCCAGGCGCGGTATTCGGCCATGTCACCCTCGAAGGGAGCGATCGTGCCGTCTTCGACCAGCCAGAAGCGGTCGGCGACCGATTCCACGAGATGGCTGTCATGACTGATGAGGACGACCGCGCCCTCGAACTCTGACAGGGCGCGGATCAGGGCGTCACGTGCATCGAGATCTAGATGGTTGGTTGGCTCATCGAGGATCAGCAGGTGCGGGGCTTCGCGGGTGGACAGGGCGAGAAGCAGACGGGCCTTTTCGCCGCCTGAAAGTTCTCCGACCTTGGTTTCCGCGCGATTTTCATCGAGGCCGAACCGGGCGAGCTGGGCTCGGACAGCGGCGGGAAGCGCGTCCGGCATGGCGCGGCTCATATGGTCGATAGGCGTATCGGTCAGGACGAGTTCGTCGCTCTGGTGCTGGGCGAAATAGCCGATCTTCAGCTTGGGAGAATGGATGTAGGTGCCCGACATGGGCTCCAGCCGACCGGCCAGCAGCTTGGCGAAGGTGGATTTGCCGCGGCCGTTCTGTCCGAGCAGGGCAATCCGGTCTTCCATGTCCAGACGCTGGTTCAGGCCCTTGAGCACGACGCGCCCGTCATAGCCGAGACTGACATTGTTCAGGCTCAGCATTGGCGGGGGCAGGGGCTGCGGCTCGGGGAAGGAGAAGCGGGTGGGAGTGTCTTCCACGACGCTGTCGATCTGGGGCAGGCGTTCGAGGGCTTTCAGGCGGGCCTGAGCCTGCTTGGCTTTCGTGGCCTTGGCGCGGAAGCGGTCCACGAAGGACTGCATATGGGCGCGCTGGGCGGCGATGCGTTCGGCGGCGCGGTTCTGCTGGAGGGCCTGTTCCGTGCGGATGCGGACGAAATTGTCGTAACCGCCGGGTGTGACGCTGATTTTTTGGTGATCGAGATGGGCAATGGCGTCGACTGTGTTGTCGAGCAGGGAGCGGTCATGGCTGACGATGATCGCGGCACCGGAGAACTTCGCGAGCCAGGATTCCAGCCAGAGCGTGGCTTCGATGTCGAGATGGTTGGTCGGTTCGTCGAGCAGCAGCAGATCGGGGTTCAGGAACAGCGCCGTGGCAAGCGACACGCGCATCCGCCAGCCGCCCGAGAAGTCCGAGACGGCGCGGTTCTGGGCGTCCTGATCGAAGCCGAGGCCGGAGAGGATGGCACCCGCGCGAGCGGGGGCCGTATAGGCGTCGATGGCGATGAGGCGTTCGTGGACGTCGGCGATGCGGACCGGATCGGTCGCGGTTTCGGCTTCCGCAAGCAGGCGCGTGCGTTCGAGATCGCCTTCGAGGACCGTATCGAGGATGGAGGTGCTGCCTGAGGGCGTTTCCTGTTTGACGCGGCCCATCGTGGCGCGGGCGGCGAGGGTGATGGTGCCGCCATCGGGGGCGAAATCACCGGCGATTGCGGCCAGAAGGGTAGATTTTCCAGCGCCGTTCTTGCCGATCAGACCGATCTTGCGTCCCGGATCCACGCTGAGGGACGCATTGTCTAGCAGGGTGCGGCCCGCGATGCGGAGGGTCAGGTCGGTGATGGTGAGCAGGCTCACGGGCGCCTCGATCAGTCGGAAGAAAAGAAACAGGGGACGTTAAAATACTGCGACAGACCTATCAGGAACGATGAATTTGCTCTAGTGGAACGGCGGTATTTACCCGCTGGTCCCGGAAGGGACCGGTCCTAACCAGGAGAAGAAAGATGGCTCTCGAGCGCACGCTTTCCATCATCAAGCCCGACGCAACCAAGCGTAACCTGACCGGCAAGATCAATGCCGTGTTCGAAGGCGCTGGCCTGCGTATCGTTGCCCAGAAGCGCATCCAGCTGACCGAGAAGCAGGCTGGCGCTTTCTATGCGGTTCACAAGGAGCGTCCGTTCTACGGCAGCCTCGTGTCCTCCATGATTGCCGAGCCGGTTGTCGTTCAGGTTCTTCAGGGCGAGAACGCCGTTGCGAAGAACCGCGAAGTCATGGGTGCGACGAACCCGGCCGACGCTGCTGAAGGCACCGTCCGCAAGCTGTTCGCCGAGAGCATCGAAGCCAACTCCGTGCATGGTTCGGACAGCCTTGAGAACGCGAAGAACGAGATCTCCTTCTTCTTCGCCGAGACAGAAATCCTGCCGTAATCTGCGGCTGGGACTTTCTGTCCTGAAGGAAAGGCGCGGGCTTCGGTCCGCGCCTTTTTTGTAATGTAGAATTATGGAAGTTGCTTGGCTGTTTCCGTAGCCTCTGCAACGTGGCTATGAGTTGATATTCGGTCAGATCCTGGACGCATTCTGGCAGGTATTCCAAAACGCGGTCATGCCAGCGCAGAAAATCAACCCATAGCCTCTTCTTTCCTCATGGGGGCGAGAGGAAAGAACATAAAAACGATGACTTATCGCGAGAGATCAACTGGTGTGAGTTATGAGAATTAGATCACCATTCTCGTCCCTCTTTGATACCATGCATCAGGTAATGCTTGATCGGATTAATTCCGGCTCTGTGCACGTCCGGGTTTTTGCTCAGGTAATCATTGCCATTGAAATCGGAAGGAAGAATTCTTTCCATCTGCTTTTCTCTGGACATAATATCTTTTGATACAAAGTGTTTTGAATATTTGTTTTCTTTTACTTCGCCTGTACCGATGTCCATTGGTTCCCTGTAATGAATTGATCCAAAAATCGGGTCAGACAGCATAGGTGTATAATAAACGCATTCATCAAAAAAATAATGTGTAACCTGACTCCATCTCGTCCTGTTGGGATCCTTGTGTAACGTCCCGCCATGTATCAAATTGGATGCCCAGATGAGGGCCTGTCCTTTTTTATTGTCAGAATTTCTCTTTTGATGTCGAGCTTGTCCATGAGTATTTTCCACAAAGACTCATAGTTCTTGTAGTGCTCGATTGGAGAATTGTTGGTGATAGATAATTCTCCGAGATTCTCATTGATATAAGAGGGAATTTTATGGCTCTTGGGCCAGTATTCCAGAGTTCCGTTGTCTTCATCAACATCTTCCAGGGCGACCCAGACACCGCACATAAACCGTTCGGGAACAGAAGAGAAATGGGCATGGTCGGAATGCATGTGCTGCTGGGTTCCAACCGGAAAATTCAGGCTCTGGAAAGGGAAGGCCTTTTTTCCATAAACTCTCGAGAGAATGTCTAGGATCGTCTGATTTGCAGCTATGGATTTTACGTCTTCATTCGAAACCCAGGCATCCTGAATTCTCAGACCCTGATTTTTTTCCATAGGTTGTCGCGCCAGTATCCGAAATCGAAACTTTCGGACAGATCATTCCTAATTCTGTTTGCTTTTTGCGCAAAATCCGCGTCAGGAAAATCTATGATGGCGTAGCCATTTTCTCTTAATGAGGAAGCGATTTCCCTGGTTTGTGCATCGAAATTTTTTTCGACAGTAATTTCATCAAAAAACGGCGAGTCAATATAGGGGACCCCCGGGAGAATATCTGCATAATTCATTGTATGCTTGTCCTTGGTCATAATAAAAATTTCTAGGTGTTTGGTCCCGGGGTTTGATGGG
>NZ_BJNM01000004.1 GCF_006539685.1 Gluconobacter oxydans | reverse complement strand
TGGGGCTTATGACCGAATCAGCGCCACAGCGCAAGAGGGATTTTTCGATTCAGGAGCAATATCCTCTTTCGGACACAACACCCCACGTCACAGCCCTGCACCCGGCACTTGCACACGAGGCACGCACATCCGATCTTTCAGGAAACTTGTCTTTCCAGCGAACGGTTCCCGCCCCCATGAGCAGCACATTCGACGAACACCTGATTGGTCAGTCTTCCAACAAGGCCCCGGCAGGCACAGCCGCCACCATCATTGACGCCGATCAGACGAACTTCATGGCGGATGTCGTGGAAGCCAGCCGGGAAATCCCGGTTCTGGTCGATTTCTGGGCCCCCTGGTGCGGTCCGTGCAAACAGCTCACCCCTGTGCTCGAAAAGGTCATCCGTGCGGCTGGCGGGCGGGTCAGACTCGTCAAGGTCGATGTGGAAGCCAATCAGGCCCTCGCCGCACAACTCGGCCAGCTGGGTCTGCCGCTCCAGTCCATTCCGCTCGTCGTGGCTTTCTGGAAAGGTCAGGTGCTGGATCTTTTCCAGGGTGCCCAGCCTGAAAGCGAAGTCCGCCGTTTCGTGGAATCCCTTCTGAAGCTGGCCGGTGACGTCATGCCCGCCACGGAAATCCTGGCCGCAGCCCGTCAGGCGCTGGCTGACGGACATGCGGATCAGGCCGCCGGTCTATTCTCGCAGCTTCTGGAAGCCGAGCCTGAAAGCCCTGAAGCCTGGGGCGGCATGATCCGGGCGCTTATTGCCCTGAACGAACCCGAAGCCGCCCAGGACGCTTCCGCTCAGGTGCCTGCGAAGCTGGACAGCCATCCCGAGATCACCGGCGCCCGGGCCGCGCTGGCGCTCCATGCCGAAGGCGCCAAGGCCGCCTCAGAGCTTGAAACGCTTCGCCAGCAGAGCGCTGCCGCCCCGGACGATTTCGACCTGCGCCTCAAACTGGCCGCCGCCCTCAACGGCGCAGGGGAGCGGGCGGAAGCCGCCAATACCCTGCTGGATATCCTCCGCAAGGAGCGCAACTGGAACGACGGCGCCGCGAAAACCGAACTTCTGCGCTTTTTCGAGGCGTGGGGACATACGGATCCTGATACGCTGGCGGCACGACGCAAACTCTCTTCCCTTCTGTTTTCGTGAGCCGATGACCGAAACGCCCGACCTTCCATCCGCCGAACGTCCCCGCCGCGCGCCCCCCCTGACGGAACTGACGCTGGCGGACATTCCGCCGCGCGTCGGCCTGTTCCCGCTCTCGGGCGCGCTGCTGCTGCCGGGCGGCCATCTGCCGCTTCTGGTCTTTGAGCCGCCTTATGTGGCCCTGCTTGAGGATGCGCTGGCCGGGCGGCGGATGATCGGTGTGATCCAGCCCCTCATGGACCCGGACACGGACGAGCACCCCCTGCTCTACCGGACCGGAACGCTGGGCCGCATCACGGAATTTACCGAACATGTCGATGGCACGTTTTCCGTAACCCTGCTCGGTATTTCCCGTTTTCGCCTGATCCGCGAGACGCCAACGAACCAAGGCTGGCGCGAGGGCATTATAGATGCCACCCCCTTCGCGGCAGACCTCGTCGAGGAAGATCCGCTGCCGATCAACCGCGACCTGCTGCTGAGCGGTCTGAAAACCTATCTCGAATCCCGCGACCTGCAGGCAAGCTGGCCGCTGATCGAGGATATGGACGATGAAACGCTGCTGGTTGTCCTGCCGATGCTCGTGCCGTTCACGCCGGTGGAAAAACAGTCTCTTCTGGAAGCCATGACGCTGGATGAGCGCGCCGGGCTCTTGCTGGATCTGCTTGAGAGGGGCATGGAATAGTCATGACTACAGAACTCGATCCCCGCCTCCTGTCCCTTCTGGTCTGCCCGGTCACCAAGGGGCCGCTGACCTATGACCGCGAGACCCAGGAGCTCATCAGCCCCCGGGCCAAGCTGGCTTTCCCGATCCGGGACGGCATTCCCATCATGCTGCCCGAAGAGGCCCGCCAGATCGACGCCTGATCCCTGTTCAGACCTTTTCTGCGGTACTGGCCGGGGAAGGCATTTTCCGGCCCTCCAGCGTGCGCTGTGACGGGCGGGACGGGCTTTTGCGGACCTTGAAGTTCCGTACGACGCGCGTCAGTTCGCCGGCATCGTCGACCAGTTTCTGGCTGGCGCCGCTGGTCTGGTGAACGATCGCGGCGTTGCTCTTGGTCACCCCCTCGAGCTGCGTCGTGCTGGCGTTGATGTCCATGATGCGCCGGGCCTGCGCTTCGGCCCCTGACGCAATCTGTCCCACCGCTGTACCCAGACGCTCGACAGACGTGCTGATATTGCCCAGGGCCGTGCCGGTCTCGTCGACCATCTGCACGCCGCGCTGGACGTCTTCCATGCTGCTGGCGATCAGGGATTTGATTTCCTTGGCGGCCGTGGCGGAGCGCTGGGCCAGGGCCCGGATTTCCTGAGCGACAACCGCAAATCCGCGCCCCGCATCTCCGGCATGGGCGGCTTCGACGCCGGCGTTGAGAGCCAGAAGATTGGTCTGGAACGCGATCTCGTCGATCACGCCGATGATCTGGACGATGCGGTTGGAGGATGACGAGATCTTGGCCATGGCCTCGACGGTTTTGGCCACGATATCGCGGCCCTGCTCGGTTTCCTGACAGCAGTCGGCCACGGTCGTATCGGCCTGCCGGGCCTCGTCGGCGACTTCTTTCACCGAGGACGTCAGTTCCGTGATGTTGCGCGCCACGGCCGCCAGGGCATCGACCTGTTCGGCGATGCGGCAGGTGATGTTCTCGGTGGAGCCGCTGATTTCGCGGGCGCGCTGCTCCACGGCCCCGGAAGTTTCGCGGACGGCATGGACGATGCGTCCCAGTCCTTCGCAGGCCCGGTGGAAAGCGCCGCTCATACGGGTCGAGCCGTTTTCCAGCGCCGGGTCGATCTGCTGGACCAGATCGCCGCCCGCCATGCGATCGAGCGCATCCGCCAGCGCGTCCGACAGGGCGGCGAGGCTCTGGATCCGCTCGCTTTCCGCGCGTGAACGCTCACGGACATCCAGATTCTGCGTGTAGGTTTCCAGCCCGAGTTCCATGTCCAGAAGACCGCAGCGGATCAGCAGGCCGATCTGCGCGGCAGCCTCTTCGCCAGAGGTTCCCCGGGCCGGACGTCGCAGGAGGCGGTCCAGAAAGCTGCGGCGCGGTTGCGGCCAGTACTGACGGAGCAGGTCCGTCACCATGCCTTCGATCAGCAGGGCATAACCGCCGACATACCACTGCGGCTTGAGGCCGATCCGGGCATGGGTGTTGCCGATGGCACGGGTGCTCTCGACGTAATCGGCGCCGAAGTCACCTTGAAGAATCCGCTTCCAGTGCTTTTCCTGCTGGGTGCGCGCACCGATGCGATGCTGCTCGTTGGCAAAAAAGCGGTTCAGGGCCGGAGTCTTGTGAATCCGGCCGTAGAAGCGGTCCAGCGCAGGCCCGAGCACCCCCAGCGCCTGAGGGCGGATTCTGGCCAGATGGGCTTTCTCAGCTGCGCCGATGCCAAGAAACAGCAGCCGCTCGGCAATGTTTGCCTTGACCTGCTCAGTCATAATCGGAGTCTCCAGAGCGTGGATTTGGCGCGTGTTCAGGGCAATGCCCGTAACACACCAAGAGTTACGCAATCATGAAGAACGGCCGATGATCCCGGGGTCAGTTGGACGCGCTGTTCTGTCCGTAGGAGACTTCGGTATCGGGGGTTGCGGGCTGGGGCGCGATGTTGACGCTGTTGCCCTGACCGCCGCCGAAGGACATGCCGCCCGGGGACGAGCTGCTGGCCGTGTCATGCGAGGCCGAGGACGGACTTTCCGCACCCGGCGGCATCGGCATGACCGGAGCATCGTCGGCATAGGACATGCCGCTGGCCTGACGGTGATGGGTGCTGCTGTGGGAGTGGTGGCCAGGTGCTGCGCCTGGCGGCGGGAGGGCGGCCATGTCTGGCGCGGGCCCGCTGAACATGGACCCGCATCCCGCCGTGGCGAGAAACGAGAGCATGAGGAAAGGGGAAACGAAGCGCATGAGACGCAATATAGCACTTTTCGGCGGTTGACGCATCCCTTTGCGGGATGGGACACAGCGCGTTCTTCCCGTCGCCCGCCCCTCCCGAGCGGCATGCCCAGCAAGGATGCATTCACCATGTTCGAAGGTCGGATCACGTCTCCCGCCGCGCGGCGCCGCGCCTGGTGGGACAGTCTGTTCGTGGACCACTCCATCTTCCGGCTGGGCTGGACCAATCTCGCACCCGTCGTGCCGGGCAAGGTCTGGCGCTGCAATCATCCCACGCCCGCACGCCTGCGCAGTCTGACGCGGCGCCTGCATCTGAAAACGCTCGTGAACCTGCGCGGGCATCGCAAATGCGGCTCGGATGCGCTGTCCCGGGGCGCCAGCGCGAAGCTGGGGCTGACGCATCTGGACATGGCTTTCGAGAGCCGGGGAGCGCCACATCGCGACCGCATTCTGCGCTTTTACGACATGTACCAGACGCTCGCCTTCCCCATGCTCATGCACTGCAAGTCGGGTGCGGACCGGGCGGGTCTGGCGTCAGGTCTGGTGCTGATGTTTGAAGGCGGCACGGCGCAGGACGCGCTGGGGCAGCTGCACTGGCGGTTCGGGCATTTCAACCGCTCGCGCACCGGCATTCTGGATGCGTTTTTCCTGCGCTATCAGAAGGAAGCCGAAGGGCGTCTGCCGTTTCTGGACTGGGTCCGGGACGAGTATGACGAGGACCGGCTGCGCGCCGATTTCAAGGCCGGGAAGCTGGCATCCTTCGTAAACGACAGCATCCTGCGCCGGGAATAGGACTCAGTCCGGTTTGACGTCTGCCGGGCCGAGGGAGCGGATGAGGTCCAGCATCCGCTTGCGGACCGCAGGGTCCGGGATGCGGTAATAGGAGCGCACCAGATCGACCGTCTCGCGGCGGCTGAACAGGGCAGCCTCGTCCACCGGAAGATCGAACAGACGCGGCGGCGGGGCAGCCGGACGGGGCGGTGGGGCGCCGAATGCCGACTGCGTCTCGGCGAACCCTGGGACGGGGGCCTGCGCGGCGGACGCCTGGCCGAAAGCCGGATTGAACGTCGGAGCGGAACCGGGAAACGGCCGTGGCGCGCTGGACGGCGCGGACGGGCGCGCCTCCTGCATATCATCGAAGAAGAAGCCGATCGGCACATCCAGAACCTGCGCCAGATCGTACAGGCGGCTGGCGCCCACGCGGTTGGCGCCGCGCTCATATTTCTGGATCTGCTGGAAGGTCAGTCCCAGAGCCTCGCCCAGCTTTTCCTGCGACAGCCCCATAAGTGTGCGACGCAGCCGGATGCGGTTGCCGACATGGACGTCCACCGGTCCGGCCGCAGCAGAACTGCGGGATTCAGGGCGGGCGCGATCCGGGGAGGATTCTTTTTCTGACACATGTAAATGGTTAATAAGACAACCCTGGATTGTCAATGTTAACCTTTATACACTCCCAGGTCCCAGTCGCGCTTCTTCCGCTGCGTGGGGACGAGCGCCAGAACCATGCACAGGATCGAAAGCGCAAGCGGCGTGGCGCGGCCGAAGCGGGAAAAGAAGGTCGGGGGGAGCGGTGACGGGATATCGCTGACCAGCACATCGGCCCGACCCCAGCCCAGACGCGCGGTTTCATGTCCGGTCGCGTCATAGATGGCGGAAATGCCGGTATTGTTGGCGAAAACGACCGGAAGCCCCTCTTCCACGGCTCGCATCCGTCCGGTCGCGAGATGCTGACGGGGGCCGGCGCTGTTGCCGTACCAGGCGTCATTCGAGATCGTGACGAGCCAGTCCGGGCGGTCGTTCCGGGCCGTGACGGAGCCGGAAAAAATGATCTCGTAGCAGACCATCGGCCCCACGCGCCCCATGCCCGGCAGGTCCCATGTCTTCAGGCCCGGCCCCGGCGTCAGCACGCCCGGCAGGACGTTGAAGGGCAGGATCCAGGGCTGGTATTCGCCGAAGGGGACGAGGCGGCTCTTGTCGTAGATCGCCGCAATACTGCCATCGGGGGCGACGGCGATCAGGCTGTTGAACCAGTCCTTGCCGGATTCACGGTCCGACCCGACCAGTGCCGGGGCTCCATCAGCGGCCCGGGCGATCATCTGCCGGGCCAGTGTGTCCTCGTCCAGCAGGCCAGGGAAGCCGGATTCAGGCCAGATTACCACGGGCGGACGGCCGCCCTCCGCGAAGGCTTTCTGTGCGCCCTGTGCGGTCAGGCTCAGATAGCGGCGGAAATTGCCGACCGCGTCCGCATGGCTGATGACTTCGGCTTCGGGCACGTTGCCCTGCACCAGAACGGCACGGGGATTGGTGATGTTCAGCGGCGTGGCGGAGGACAGACGCCAGGTCCCGGCGGCGATCCACAGCACGGATACGGCCAGCACGGCCACAGCCGCGCGTCTGCCCCGGAACAGGGCGAGAGAGCCGAGCACCAGCGCGAGCGACAGGCCGTCCACACCCAGAACCGAAGCCGGCTGGATCATGACGTCTCCGGCAAAACCCGGAAGCTCCAGGTCACTTCCCAGCGGGTTCCACGGAAAGCCCGAGAACATGAAGACGCGCCCCATATCCATGACGGTCCAGCTTCCTGCGAACATCAGCACGCGCCGCCAGCCGGGACGCACCACGCGGCACAGGATCGCCGGGACGCAGATGAAAGGCGCGATCAGCAGCGCCACGCCGGGAGATGCGAAGGGAACGACCCACCAGAATTCATGGACACGCGTGAGGATGGCGTTGGTCAGCCAGTAGAGCCCGACCGTGTGAAAGCCCATGCCGAACAGGAAGCCGCACCAGGCCGCCTGTTTCCAGGACCGCGCGTCTTCGGACACACGATAGAGGATCATCAGCCCCACGGGCAGCAGGAACAGGGCGTGCACCGGTGGCAGGGACAGGGCTGCCAGCGCACCCGCGAGCAGCATCAGTCCGGCCAGGCGCCAGCCACGGACAGGGAGCGTCGAAATCATGAAGGAACCGTCCGGCTGACGAAAAGGCTGAAACAGGAAACAGCCGGACCTCGAAGATCCGGCTGCGAAAAAACTGTCAGTCGAGAGCGTCGCGCAGGCGACGTTCGTAATGGCGGTAATACTTGTCCGCCAGAAGTTCGCTCTTCACCAGAACGGCGACATCCGTAGTGTTGAACTGCTCGTCCACAACTGCACCATCGCCGACATAGCCGCCCAGACGCAGATAGCCCTTGATCAGCGGGGGCAGCTTGTTGAGGCAGGCGCGGTAGTCCAGCACATGCGGGTCAGTCCGCTGCATTTCCACATAGCGGTCCGGAAGCGCGCGGATGCGCAGGGCCGGCGGGGCCAGGTGGTTGTGGTGCATGTAGGTGAGCTGGTCGGCCAGGGCGTCCGGGTTCGTGCCAGGAAGGCTGCCGCAGCCGAACAGCACATCGATCCGATGCAGGAAGATGTAGGACGCAATACCGCGCCACAGGAGCTGCATCGCGGACCGGCCGCGATATTCCTTCGCCACGCAGGAACGCCCGACTTCAAGCAGGCGACCGGGGAATTCCGTCAGGGTCGAGATGTCGTATTCGGAGGACGTATAAAAACGCCCGACCTTCTCGGCGGCGTCTGAGCGCAGCAGACGGTAGGTGCCGACGACGCCGGCCGCACCGGGGCCTTTGGCGTGATCGATGACCAGAAGGTGATCGGCGGCCTCGTCGAATTCGTCCACGTCACGCTTGGTGCGGAAGGCACGTTCGTCGGGGCGGGCGCCGAGTTCTTCGAAGAAAACACGATAACGCAGGGCCTGTGCGGCGTCGCGCTCCTCGGCCGTCTCAGCGATGCGCACACCCAACGTGCCGCCCCGCAGTTCCTGAAAGCCGCCTTCGCGGTTCAGGGAAAGCGTGGAGAGCGTTTCCATCTGGCGCAGCGTTTCTTCGCTGCTGGCCAGCGTATGGGCTGCCGGAGCTGATGCCGGGGCCGAGACTGAAGCGACGTTTGCGTCATCCGGAACGGAAAGAGGTGTGCCAGCCGGTTTGGTGGTCATGATCCGCTCTTGTTCCTGTTTTCTGAAGGAGATTTTTTCCTGTCATCGGGTTCGGCGCGGCGGCCGAACAGTTCGATCCGATGCGAGACAAGATCAAATCCCAGACGCTGGGCAAGCTGGGCCAGAAGACGGACCGGCTCCTCGTCCTCGAACTCGATGACGCGGCCACTGTCCACATCGATCAGATGATAGTGATTGCCGCTGTCACTGGCTTCGTAACGGGCACGACCGCCGCCGAAATCCCGGCGTTCGAGGATGCCTTTTTCTTCCAGCAGGCGGACCGTGCGGTAGACCGTTGCGACGGAAATGCGGCTGTCGATCTCGGACGCGCGGCGATACAGCTCCTCGACGTCCGGGTGATCGTCAGCCACGGACAGGACATGGGCGATCACCCGTCTCTGCCCGGTCATCTTCAGGCCGCTTTCCACACACAGGCGGGCAATGTGCGAATCATCCGGCACAGGGGAAGACGGGGCCTTCCGATTCCCTGGGCTGGCGCGTCTCTCGGCGATTTTCGTATCTGCGACCATATCTGCGGCCTAGCCGAAAAACAGGCGTCTTGTCCACTTCGTGGAGCCTGTCAGGCTTTTCCTGCCGCCGGGATGGAGAAACCGGCGGCAGGAAAAAGGGGCTCTTAGTCTTCGCGACGACGGCCGAGGCCGATCTTGCGGGCCAGGGACGAGCGGTGGTTCGCGTAGTTCGGCGCAACCATCGGGTATTCCGGCGGCAAGCCCCAGCGCTCGCGGTATTCCTGCGGCGTCATGTTGTAGGCAGTCTTGAGGTGACGGCGCAGCAGCTTCAGCTTCTTACCGTCTTCCAGGCAGATGATGTAGTCCGGGAAAACCGACTTGCGCGGCGAAACGGCCGGCACCGGCTTTTCAACAGGAGCCTCTTCCGGAACGTTCACCGTTGCAAGAGAGTCATGGACGGACCGGATCAGGGCCGGAAGAGCGTCAGCCGGAATATCGTTGTTCGATACATAGGCCGTAACGATCTGCGCGGTCAGCTGATGCAGTTCGGGAGCATTTGTCTCTTGCGACATTGTAGTTAAGTCCTTCATCCTTGAGCGAGTGAGCATGTAGCAGTCATAAATTGCTCGGTTCAAGCATAAAAAGAAAGAAACATGTGCGTGACAGAAAATGAAACATTTTTTATAGATATAACTGAAAAAAAATGCCCCATGACCACAGTATATGTCCGGGCAAAACTCGACACCATGACTTCCGGACAGAGACTTGAGGTCCGGCTTCGCGGAACAGAGACACGGAAGAATGTTGGCACGTCCGTAAAGGCACTCGGTCACGCAATTCTGGCGGATTCACCTGTTACTGACAGCCCGGATCTTTACTGCCTGACCGTTAAACATCGCTAGAAACAAGTACCAAGGCGTCGCTTCCGTCCCTGTAATAACCGCGACGGAGCCCCGCTTTTACAAAACCGCACTTCTCGTACAGCGCAGCGGCCTGATTGTTACAGACTGCTACTTCCAGAAATACTTTCCCTTTGCCCAGAACGTTCTGCACCAGAGCGTGCCCGATGCCGCGGCGCCGGAAATCCGGGTGTACGGCTATGGTCAGGATTTCCGTCTCGTCCAGAATGGTCCGCGCAAGAATGAAGCCGACGGGGACAGTGTCGATCACGGCAAGCATCGCTTCAGTCCCCGGACCTGAAAGCAGAGCGGCAAATGAAGTTGCGTCCCAGACTTCTCCGCCGCGAAACGTGACTTCATGCAGCGCGGCAAGAAGCGGCGCACATTCGATCCCCATGACCCTTAACTGAAAATCCTTTTCAGGACTGTTCACAGTGGCGCAGGCCTCAGACCGGCAGCGGGGGGCTTGGCTTCAGGGGGATCGACATAGAGCGGCATAAGCGGACCGGGCGTGACGCCCTGCGCAGCCTGCACGATACCCAGAGCATAAGGAGCCTCGCAGGGAAGCACCGGACAGGGCCAGTCGGTCTTTTCAGAAACGGCGTCACCCGTCACGCAGGCCCAGCCTGTGGGATCGAGATCGGCGGTCTGGCTGGCTGTAACCGGACCGTGCGGCGGGTCCACGAAAACCCGGCCGCGACGGGCGATGCTGACACAGACGGCATCCGGACGGGCGAGTGTGGCGCGGATGGCCGCACCGAGCGTGACGCCGATCGTGGGGCAGTTCCAGCCTGCCGCCAGCCCTGCTGCCAGCGACAGGGAAGAGCGCAGACCCGTAAAGGAACCCGGACCGATGACGGCAACGACGCGGTCAGGGGACGTAGTCCAGTTGTTCTGCGTCAGGAGTTCTCGGATAGCAGGCGCGAAATGTTCGGAGGCACCGCGACCGGCCATCAGTTTTTCCGCGACGACATGCCCGTCCTCGACGAGTGCCACCAGACTGGTCAGGCCGGTTCCGGCCCCTGCCCCGTTGAAAACGACTGTCCTTACAGACACAGACAGGCTTCTCCGAAGTCCAGGCGGGGGGCGCGGGGCTCGGCGTGATCGGGAGCGGGCTCGTTTTCCGCCGGGTAACCGAGACCCACGAGGAAGTTCACGCGCCAGCCGGTCGCGTTCAGCAGCGTGTCCTCGACCATGAAGCTGTCGAAACCGGACATCGGCATGGCGGACAGGCCGAGCATCCGGGCGGCCATGATGAGATAGGCGCCTTCCAGCGTGCCGTTGCGGAACGCTGTCTCATCGGACAGACCCACATCGGCCGCGAACCAGTCGCGGAGACCTTCCTGCGGGTTCAGGCGGGGAAGCGCCTCGAAAAACAGCGGATCATGACAGACGACGGCCAGAACCGGAGCCGCCATGGCGCGGGCCACGTTTCCCGGTGACAGGGCGGGACGGATGCGCTCGCGGGCGTCCTGTGTCGTGAGGAAGACGAAGCGACCCGGTGAGCAGTTGCCGGAGGTTGGCCCCAGCTTCACCAGATCATACAGACGGCGCAGGACATCCTCCCCGACCGGGCGCGGCGAGAAGCTGCGCGGGGTCCGGGCCTGCGTGAACAGGGCTTCTGCGCCCGGAACCGGGGCGCAATCAGGATATGTCTGGCCGTCCATGGTTCAGTCCTCGACCTGTTCGACCGAGGCGACTTCGGGAACATAGTGCCGCAGCATGTTCTCGACGCCGTGCTTCAGGGTCGCGCGGGAGGACGGGCAGCCGGAGCAGGCGCCCTGCATGGCCAGATAGACCACGCCGTCCTTATAGCCGCGGAAGGCGATGTCGCCGCCGTCACCAGCAACGGCCGGACGCACGCGGGTGTCGAGCAGGTCCTGGATGCGGCTGACGACTTCGGCGTCTTCGGGGGAGACGTCATGCTCCGGCGCGGCCTGCGTGCCGGACAGGACCGGGCGGCCGCTTTCGAAGAAGGTCGTGATCGTCCCCAGGACGACGGGCTTGAGGTCGCCCCAGCTGATGTCGTCGGACTTGGTGACAGAGACGAAATCGCCGCCGAGGAAGACGCGGCGCACGTTCGGCTGGTCGAACAGGGCGCTCGCCAGTTCGGAGCGTCCGGCGGCGACATCCGCATCGCCGAAATCGACGGGACGGGCATCGCCGGTCACGCTGCGGCCGGGCAGGAATTTCAGGGTGGCGGGGTTGGGAGTGTCTTCGGTCTCGATGAACATCGTGGTCATGTCCTTGCGTTCCAGTCGCCCTGACATGTGCCACTTCTCCCCAAGGTGCAAGTGTCGGGACTGCATTGGTCCGACTTCCCGTGTTTTTAACGGCAGGGCGGATGTTTTCAGACCTGCTCGCCCTGCCCCTCGGTTTTCCTTGAAGGAGAAGGGAGTCCCCGGGGCAGGATGATGGTCGCGCGCAGGCCGCCATAGCCTTTCGAGGCATCGCCACGCCCCAGAACCAGAGAGCCGCCCTCGCGCGCGATTTCACGCTGGACGATCGCAAGCCCCAGCCCGATTCCCCCCGTAGCCCGCGAGCGCGAGCCTTCCAGACGGTAGAACGGGGTCAGCACACGCTGGTACTCGCTCTCGGGAATGCCGGGACCACTGTCGCTGATGGCGATTTCGAGCGCGCCGTCCTCGCGGGTGCGGAGGGTGGCGAGGACATTGCCGCCATAGTTGAGGGCATTTTCGATCAGGTTGGACAGCACGCGCTTCATGGCGAGCGGACGGACATGCACCAATGCGCGGTCCGGCCCTTCATAGCGGGCATCGCGCCCGTGATCGGCGTGATCGTCCACGAGGGTTTCGAGCGTGGCGACGATATTGATGGTGCGCGGGACTTCGGGATCATCCGCGCCCGCCAGATAGGCAAGGATGCCGTTCACCATGGCTTCCATCTCGTCCAGATCGGCCTCGATGGCGGCCTGCGCTTCCCCGTCACTGAGGAAGCCGCAGCGCAGACGCAGGCGTGTCAGCGGCGTGCGCAGATCATGCGACACGGCTGCCAGAGCCTGCGTCCGGTCATTGATGAGACTCTGGATGCGGTCCTGCATGGCGTTGATCGCATGGGCCAGCCCGCGCACTTCCGGCGGACCCCGTTCGGCCAGCGGCACCCATTTCTCGCTGGAGCCGATGCGGTCCGCAACAGATACCAGCGCACGGAGCGGCATGCTGAGACCACGGATCAGCATAGCCGCAGCAATAGCCACGGCCCCCGCCGCGATGGCGGCCGAGGCCAGACCACGCGTGACGCGGTGATGGCCGAGCATGCCGGGCACGCGGAAACGGATGTAGCTTCCGTCCGGCAGGCGCTGGGAGCCCAGCACGTCCGCGCTTCCCGGACCAAGCGTATAAAGGTCCAGATGGGCCTGTTCGAGAATGGGATCATCGGCCGTCAGGCGTCTGACAAGCTGGGTCAGTGCGACCGGATGATGTCCCGACAGTGCGGGCGTGATCGAGGCGGGCTGCCAGGTCACGCTGAGTTCACTGCCCGAGAGCATGACGGCCAGAAAGGATCTCTGGCTGACGGGAGCCGCGGCAAGCACGCGCAGATCCGTACTCAGCGCCTCGCCCAGCTGGGCGATACGCACGTCATCGACAATGTAGGTCTCTGCCTGACCGTAGAAAATGGCGTTCGTCAGGAACACCAGTGTTACTGCGACGGTCAGGACAACGCAGACGCGCCCGACCAGCCCCAGCGGCCATAGCAGAATGCGGTTCTGGATGTTCAGACGCGTTCAACCTCAGCCACGAAGATGTATCCGAGGCCACGCACGGTGCGGATCAGCTGATCGGCGTCAGAGCCCAGCTTGCGGCGCAGGCGGCTGACGAGCACGTCGATGCTGCGGTCCGACACATCACCCAGACGGGTCCGCGACAGCTCCAGAAGCCGGTCACGGGCGATGACGCGCTGCGGATTGTCCAGAAAGCTCGTCAACAGATCGTGTTCGGCACCGGAAATATCGACGGTAGCCCCGGACGGGTCCGTCAGTTCGCGGCGACGCAGGTCGAGCGTCCAGCCGGCGAAACGCAGTGTTTCGCGACGCACGCGCTCCTGCGGCGCACCAGTGGCGATGCCACGGCGGAGCACCGCACGCACGCGCGCCAGAAGTTCGCGCTGACCGAAAGGCTTGGGAACGTAATCGTCCGCGCCCGATTCGAGACCGTTCACGCGATCGCGTTCCTCGCCACGGGCCGAGACCATGATGATCGGCACCTGGACCGGCGGGGTCTCGTTTTCATGCGTGGCACCCTGCCCGCTGCGCAGTGCGCGGCACAGTTCGATGCCGCTTTTGCCGGGCAGCATGATGTCCATGATGATGAGATCGACGGGAGCCACTTCAAGCGCAGCCCACATCTCGTCCCCGCAGGCAACGCCACGGGCACGGAAACCGCCGCCCTGAAGGGCACGGAGAATGAGGGTCCGCATGCCCGCGTCATCTTCGACGACGAGGATACGGGCGGGAAGATCGGGGTCAGAAAGATTTGGCACCATGTCTTTTCCATAGTCTCCACTGGGTTGGCATCACAAGCAACAAATCCTGACAACAACTGTTCCCGATACTTTAGCGCCCATGACGAAAACGGATTAGCAACGTACAATACAACGCATCACGGCCATGCCCGTTCTGCTGGCCCGTTTCATGCGTTGTGTTGGAGTCGCCCATGTCACGAGTTTCCCCCGGCGTCGTCAGTGGCGCCAGTTATACGGCCCTGATCAAGGCTTGCCACGAGGGGGGCTATGCCCTCCCCGCCATCAATGTCGTTGGCACCGACAGCGTCAATGCGGTTCTGGAAGCCGCAGCCCGTAACGGATCGGACGTTATCATCCAGGTCTCCAACGGCGGCGCACGCTTCTATGCCGGTGAAGGCCTGCCGGATGCCCATCGCGCTCGCGTGCTCGGCGCAGCCTCCATGGCGCGTCATGTCCATCTTCTGGCGAAGGAATACGGCATCGCCGTCATTCTCCACACCGATCATGCCGACCGCAAGCTGATCCCCTGGCTCGACGACCTCATCACGATGAGCGAGGACGAGTTCAAGGCGACCGGAAAGCCGCTGTTCACGTCCCATATGCTCGACCTTTCCACGGAACCGCTGGAAGAAAACCTGGCGACTTCGGCTTCCATGCTGAAGCGTCTCGCACCTCTGGGCATGGGGCTGGAAATCGAACTGGGCGTGACGGGTGGCGAGGAAGATGGCATCGGCCATGACCTCGAAGAGGGTGCGGATAACGCGCATCTCTACACGCAGCCCGAGGACGTGCTGAAGGCCTGGGAGCTGCTCTCCCCGA
Source organism: Gluconobacter oxydans (assembly GCF_006539685.1). Taxonomy (GTDB): domain Bacteria; phylum Pseudomonadota; class Alphaproteobacteria; order Acetobacterales; family Acetobacteraceae; genus Gluconobacter; species Gluconobacter oxydans. The sequence continues at coordinate 121,187 of NZ_BJNM01000004.1, read as the reverse complement.
TCGGGACGGTGTCGATCGCCGCGTCTTTCGGCAATGTTCATGGTGTCTACAAGCCGGGCAATGTGCAGCTTCGTCCCGAAATCCTGAAGAACTCGCAGGATGCCGTTCAGAAGGCGACGCAGAGCGGTCCCAAGCCGCTGCCGCTGGTTTTTCATGGCGGGTCCGGGTCCACGATCGCGGAAATCGACGCGGCCGTGTCCTATGGCGTGTTCAAGATGAACCTCGACACCGACATCCAGTTCGCCTTCGCGCATGGCGTGGGCAGCTATGTTCTGGAACATCCGGTGGCCTTCCAGCACCAGATCGAACCCGGCACCGACAAGCCGATGAAGTCGCTCTACGATCCGCGCAAATGGCTGCGCGTGGGCGAGAAGTCCATTGTCGAGCGGCTGGATGAAGCCTTCGAAATCCTGGGCTCCAAGGGCCGGTCCGTCGCCCGCAAATCCTGACGGGACCGGCGTTCAGGAGGCTCCGGCCTCCTGAACGGGCTTTCGGATTTCAGGGGCCGGGCGTGGCGGAAGCGAGCTGCGCCTTGGCCACATCGCGGCTGTCGGGAAGCGCGTCTTCCCAGCCACCGCCGAGCGCGTTGTAGAGACGCGTCAGGTTGGTCGCCAGCGTGGCATCGCTGTTGGCGAGATCAAGCTGGGCGGACTGGAGCTGCGCCTGCGCGTTCAGGACGTTCAGGTAGTTCGTCAGGCCGCTGCGATACTGGCTCTGCGCCAGCGCCAATGCCTTGCCGTTATCGTTGACGGCGTTCTGCAGGCCCTGGCGGTGCAGCTGTTCATCGCGATAGGCGATCAGGGCGTTGTCCACGTCATGCCAGGCCTTGATAACCGTCTGCTGATAGGAAATCGCCGCGGCCTTCTGGGCGTATTTCTTCAGCTCAAGCTGGCCGTACAGACGACCGCCCTGGAAGATCGGCAGGGAGATGGACGGCCCCACGTTCCAGGCACGGGCGTTCCAGAAGCCCAGATCGCGGAAGGACAGGGTCTGGAAGCCGAAATCGGCGTTGATCGTGACCTTCGGATAGAAATCCGCCGTCGCTTCGCCCACTTCGGCAACCGCACCGCGCAGACGGGCTTCGGCTTCGCGGATGTCCGGGCGGCGATGGGCCAGTTCGGACGGAAGGCCGACGGGCACGACCGGCGGGACGACCGGCACGCCGGCGTTCTTCTCCAGCTCGGTATTCAGGCTTTCCGGTGGAGCACCCAGAAGCAGGGCGAGTGCATTCTCTTCCTGCGCCACAGCCTGCTCGAGCTGTGCTTCCTGACCCTGCGTGTCATGCAGGCGGGCCTGTGCGGAATCCACGTCCAGTTCCGTCACCAGGCCGCCGCGATAGCGGTCCTGCGCGATGGTGGCGATCTGGGTCAGGACCTTGATGTTGTCGCGCAGGATCTTCAGGCGCTGCTGGTCGCCACGCAGGCTCATATAACCATGGGCCATATCGGCCTGCTGGGCGATGAGGACGGAGCGACGCTCTTCATCCGTGGCCTGAAGATCGGCCTTGGCGGCATCGTACTGATGCGCCACGCGACCCCACAGGTCGATCTCGTAAGTCGCGTCGATCTCGCTGCGCCACTGGTTCAGCAGCGGGATATTGGCGCCACCGGCGGCATCCTGAAGCATCGGGCCGACCGTGCTGCCGATCGAGCCGCCTTCAGATTTCGCGATGCCGCCGGCGACATGGCCGATGATTTCCTGCAACTGCTTGGTGCTGTGCTGGCTGCGCTGGTACGAACCCGTGGCGCTCAGGGCCGGGAAGCGCTCGGCACCCGCCATGATGAGCTGCGCGCGGCTCTGCGCCAGATTGGCGGTCGCGAGGCGGAAGGACAGGTTCTGGTTGACCAGACGGTCTTCCAGCGAGGTCAGTTCCGGATCGTGGAAGATCTGCCACCAGTGGCTGTCGGCCTTCATCTCGCTGACGATGCTGTCGGGCGCGCCGGCCGTATGATCGGCGTAATGTGCCGGCGACCAGGGCTTGGGCGCATGATATTCAGGCCCCACCATGAGGCAGCCGGACAGGGTGAACAGGGCGCAGCCGCAAAGCAGCGCGCGGGAAGTAAAGGCTGCGCTCACAAAGAAACTCCTGAGGCGGAAATGATCTTGCGGTGACCGACCGGTTCGGTCAGCATGTCAGGAACTCGACCTGACGGACAGAAGGATCTCTCGCTCACATGACGGGCATCATGGACGATGGCAGCGCGGGCACTTCCGCCGGAGCCGACGAGGCCGGCAGCGCCGATCCTGCAGGGTGCGCCAAGCGCGAACAGATCCTGAAAGGTGCCGGAACGGTCTTTCTGGCGAATGGATACGAAGGGGCGTCCATGTCCCGCATCGCGCAGATGGCGGGTGTGTCCAAGGGGACGCTGTACAATCATTTCGATGGCAAGGCGTCCCTGTTCTCCGCGTTCTTCGATGAGCAGGCCCGCTGCCGTCTCGCGCCCATCGTGGCGCTGTCGCGCAGTGACGGACAGTCCGTTCGTCTCACGCTGGTCCGGTTCGCGGACATGACGACCCATCTGCTCATCTCGCCGATGGCTCTGGGCTTGTATCGCATCATCATCGGCGAGGTCGAGAAGTTCCCCAACCTGGCCGATACGTTCTGGCGCTACGGCTTCGACCGGACGCTGGGCAATCTGACGGAATTCCTGACGCGAAGCGTGGCCCGCGGAGAGTTGGACATCGCCGATCCGGCCCTGTCGGCCGAGCAGTTCCTGCTCATGTGCCAGACCCGCATCGTCCAGCGCCGCCGTTTCCGGCTGTCGGTCGATGACAGCGATGCCGCAATTGCGGAGCTTGCCGGCTTCATCGCCGACAGCTTCCTGAAGATCTACGAACCGCGCCATCAGTGACCGCCACCAGAGGCCTGGGCCTCCTTCTTGCCGTTGGGTGACAGCAGGAAGCACAGCGGCACCACGAACAGCGCGATCACGCCGATCCAGTCGAACACCTCGTTATAGGCCAGCATGGCGACCTGCGACGTGAAGTCCCGGAAGAGCTGGTAGATGGCGAAACTGTGCGCCTGGGCCGGGGCCATACCATGCGCCTGCGCGGCCTGCTGGACGGTGGCGATATAGCTGTTGAACTCCGGGTTCGCCGGGGTCATGTGGTCCGTCACATAGGTCTGATGCCGCTGCCGGGTTTCGATGATGGCAGCCGTGGCGAGCGAAATCGCCAGCGATCCGACATAGTTCCGGGCCATCGAGAACAGGGCCGACGCATCGGAATTCAGTTCGCGCGGCAGGGTCGAATAGGCGATCGTCGAGATCGGCACGAACAGGAAGGCCAGCGAGGCCGTCTGGCTGATGCGGTAGAACATCAGGTGCCTGAAATCCGTCCCGGCATAGAGGTTCGAGGCCTGGAACATGGCCATGCCCATCGCGAAGAACCCGAAGGCGATGATGTAGCGCATCTGGATGAACTTCATCAGCCGCCCCACGATCGGGATCAGGCAGATCACCGCCACGCCGCCGGGAGCGAGCAGCAGGCCGGAATTCGTCGCGGTGTAGCCGAGCACCTGCTGGGCGAACTGCGGAACGATGATGGCGGAAGCGTACAGCGTGGCGCCGACCATCGAGATCAGCAGCATGCCGGTCGCGAAGTTACGGTCCTTGAGAACCGACAGGCGGACCAGCGGGTTCTTCGCATTGCACAGCCAGACGATTGCCCCGATGACGCCGATAGCGCCCAGAATGCCCATGGTGACGATGAAGGGCGAGCCGAACCAGTCGTCATCCTCGCCGCGGTCGCACATGACTTCAAGGCAGCCGAGGCCCAGCGTGATCAGGCTGATGCCGACCACGTCCACCTTCTCGCGCTTCTTGCGCTCCCAGGGTGGGTCCTCGACGAAGGCCGTCACGGCCATGACCGTGATGATGCCGAAAGGCACGTTGACGAAGAAAATCCAGCGCCAGGAGAAATTGTCCGTCAGGTAGCCGCCCAGCATCGGGCCCAGAACCGGGCCGACGATGGTGGCGATGGCGGTCAGGCCGAACGCCGCGCCGCGCTTTTCGGGCGGGAACGTGTCGAGAATGATGGACTGCTGGCTCGGTTGCAGGCCGCCCCCAAAGAAGCCCTGCATGAGCCGGAACACCACGAGCATGGGCAGCGACGTCGCCAGTCCGCACAGGAAGGACGAGACGGTGAACATCGTGATGCAGATCAGGAAGTAGCGTTTGCGGCCAAACAGCCGCGAGAGCCAGCCCGAAATCGTCAGGACGATTCCGTTCGCCACCAGATAGGACGTGAGCGCCCAGGTGGCGTCATCATACGAACTGCCGAGCGATCCCGCGATATGCGGCAGCGCCACGTTGACGATGGTGGTGTCCAGCACCTCCATGAAAGCCGCCAGCGTGACCGTGACGGCCACAAGCCACGGATTGTGACTGGGTTTCCAGTCCTGATGCCCGGCAGTATCGCTCATTTCACATAGACCGTCGGTACGACAGACAGACCAAGGGCCAGCGGGATGTTCGGATCAAGACCGCTGTCCAGCACGATCTTCACCGGGATACGCTGCACCGTCTTCACGAAGTTGCCGGTCGCGTTCTCGGGAGGGAAGGCGCTGAAGGATTCACCCGAGCCGAGCTGGATGGAGTCCACGTGGCCGTGCAGTTCGAGCTGCGGATAGGCATCCACCTCGATATCCACCTTCTGGCCCGGACGCATGTGGGTGAGCTGCGTTTCCTTGTAATTCGCCACGACCCAGACTTCCGGCTCGACGATGGAGAACATCTGCTGGCCGGTCTGCACGAAGTTGCCGCGCTCGACATTACGCTGGGAAATCCAGCCGTCATGCGGGGCACGGACTTCCGTCCATTCCAGGTTCAGACGGGCCTGCACCAGATCCGCATTGGCCGCGGCCAGGGCAGCCTGTTCCTGCGAAACGCGGGCATCGGCATTGGCCACGTTTTCCTTGACCGGCTCGGCCTGCGTCAGCTGACCCTGGGCCTGAAGCACGCGGGCTTTCGCCTGATCCAGCGCGGCGCGGGCATAGTCGATGTCCTGCTGCGACGTGGCGGCGCGGGCCACCGAGCGCTGGCGGCGGTAATCGGCTTCCGCCTTGACGAGCTGCGCATGCGCGGCAGCAAGATTACCCTGCGCGGTGACGAGCTGTCCCGGGAAGTTCTTGTGCGCCACGGCCAGCATGAGCTGGTAGGCGTCGATATTGGCTTTCGCCTGCGAGACGGCGGCTTCAGCCTTGTTCAGGGACGCTGCATAGTCGCGGCTGTCGATCCGCACGAGCAGGTCACCCGCATGGACGAACTGGTTGTCGTTCACCAGAAGCTGCGTGACGTAACCGTTGACGTGGGGCGCAATGGCGATCTTGCGACCGGCCGTGTAGGCGTCATCCGTCTCGATATTGTTGCGGGTCAGGAAAAGATAGGCCCCGATACCCACGAGCACCACAATCACCAGCAGGATCAGCGCGACACGGACAAGGGGATGGCGCTTTTTCTGCGGCTTTCCGTTCTTGTCGGATGTCGTGTCACCCTGCGCGTGATCGGCCTGATCGCCTTGCGCCATAATGTTTGTCTCGCTTTGAAAACAGGTCTGTCAGATCATGACCGGATGTGCTGTGCGGGGCCTGGAAACCCTCTACTGACCGATCGGTTCGGTCATCCATGACATATCGTCTCACGGGCTTCAAGCTGGAAAAAACTGATCCGTTTCCATTCTCTGAAACGTGCCGTCCCTTACGACCCCGATTGATCCGGAAAGTCCCTCAGACGGGTGAGCCCCTCGACGAAGCGCTGCCGCTCGCTCTCAGCCTGCGCGCCCTCCCCCAGCCGCAGCAGCCAGGACGGATGGGCGAGTGCCAGACGCCGGACAGCATTTTCGCCACGCCCCACCGTCCATGACGTTCCACGCACATCCGACATTGCCATGCCCGGCCCGTCCAGCGCCCGGAGTGCCGTGGCCCCCAGCGAGACGATGAGTTTCGGACGGATCAGCGCGATTTCCTGCTCCAGCCAGGGGCGGCAGGCCGCCACATGCCCTGCATCCGGGTTCTGATGAATGCGCCGCCGCCCCTGAAGACGGAAGCGGAAATGCTTGACGGCGTTCGTCAGATACAGCGCACCGCGATCAACCCCTGCCTCTCCGAGTGCCTCATGCAGAAGCTGCCCTGCCGGACCGACGAAGGGACGCCCTGCCAGGTCTTCCTGATCGCCCGGCTGCTCTCCGACGACCATGATGCGCGCGTCTGCCGGCCCCTCTCCCACCACCGCCTGCGTGGCCGAGCAGTGCAGCGGACAGGCCGTACAGGTCCGGACCTGAGCGGCCAGATCCTCAAGATTTTCTGCCACATCCGGCATCGGTTCGGCCGGAAGCTGCTCACGGGCCCGCAGACGCTCATGAAAGGCCGGGGCGGGCTGGAGTTCCTGCTCCGCCATCGTCCGCACCCGTGCTTCGGCTCCGGCAACGAGCTGCGGGATCAGGCGGGTTTCCGGCAGGTTCTTCCAGTAACGGCCGGGCATTTCACGGCGCATCGCTTTGGTACGCACCCGGGCCGGATTGAAGGTCGAGGCATAGTAGGTGTCCCACAGTTCCCCGAAACCGTCGTCCAGTTCCGGCTGCTCGCAGGGTTCCGGACTGCACACCAGCTCTTTTCCGTCCCAGCGGATCGATCCGCGCGGGGTGAGGATCATCCAGTCCATGTCCGTGAAGCGCTTCGAGAAGAACGGGGCGATGCGTTCAAGAATATGATGCTGCGGCTCGAACCAGGCGAGGAACCGCCGCCTCTCGCCCTGCCCCTCGCCCTGTTGGACCGGTTCTTCCCGGAAGCGGAGGAAAGACGCCATCTTGTGGCAGTCTTCCCGGTTCTGCCGCACCATGATCCGCGCCCTGGCGATGTCGGCATCCGTCACCACTTCCAGCAGATGCGGATTGCCCTGCACCCGCCAGGCGATCCGGTAGGCGAGCGCGAACCGACCGGGATCGGAATGGCACAGCAGATCCGGCAGCAGCGCGATGCAGGACGCGCGCAAGGTCACGGTTTTCACGACAGGCAGGGCCGTCAGCGCCTCCAGTCCAGCGCCATCATCCGTGATCTGGCCGAAAAGATCCGTCTCGCCACCCCGGATGCGCCAGTCGAGGGCTTCGGGCGGGACCGCGCGCTGCAAGGCCGCCCGTGCCATCTCACGCCAGGGTTCAAACGCGGCACTGTCCTCAAGCGTCAGGACATAACGCGTCACAGAAGGCTCATCTGCTGCGGCGCGGGGCTGAACAGGCTGCGCAGATCCTGCCGGTCGGTCAGGCGGGCGGGACTCCAGCCCGGCGTCTGCACGAACGGGCGCACCTTGCGGATGGACACGTTCAGCCGCGCCAGATCCTCCAGCCGCACCGCCTGATGCCGCCGCGCCCTGAGGATGGCAGCCACGGCCTTGACCCCCAGCCCCGGCACCCGCAGCAGCATTTCCTTCGACGCCCGGTTCAGATCGACCGGAAACAGCGCCCGGTTGTCCAGCGCCCAGGCCAGCTTGGGGTCCAGCTCCAGATCGAGCATTCCATCCGCGCGACCGGCCGTCAGTTCTCCAAATGCGAACCCATAGAACCGGAACAGCCAGTCCGCCTGATAGAGCCGGTGTTCCCGCTGAAGCGGCGGGCTTTTCGCTGGCAACAATGCGGAAGCGTCGGGAATGGGACTGAAAGCCGAATAATAGACCCGCCGCAGCCCGTAGGAGCCGTAAAGATTGGCGCTGCTGGCAAGGATATCCTGATCGGACGCCGCATCGGCGCCCACGATCATCTGCGTGCTTTGCCCGCCCGGCGAGAAACGCTCGGCCCTGCGGCCGGTATGGCTGCGCTCCTTGCCCGCATCGATCTTCAGGCGCATCTCACCCATAGCCTGCCGGATACCGCCCGCCTTTTTCTGCGGTGCGTACTGCTCCAGACCAGCCACGGTCGGCATTTCCACATTGATCGACAGGCGGTCCGCATAACGCCCGGCTTCTTCCAGCAGGCGCGGCGAGGCATCCGGGATGGTCTTGAGATGGATATAGCCCCGGAACCCATGCTTCAGCCGCAGATCCCGTGCCACCTGCACGAGCTGTTCCATCGTGTGATCGGACGAGCGGATGATGCCCGAGGACAGGAACAGCCCTTCGATGCAGTTGCGCCGGTAGAACTCCAGCGTCAGCCATACGACCTCCTCCGGCGTAAACCGCGCACGCTCCACATTCGAGGACGAGCGGTTGATGCAGTAGGCGCAGTCATAGACGCAGAAATTGGTCAGCAGGATCTTGAGCAGCGACACGCAGCGGCCGTCCGGCGTGAACGCGTGGCAGATGCCGTTTCCCGTCGTGGACCCCAGTCCGCCGCTCTTGGCCGAGTCCCTGCGCCCCGATCCGCTCGACGCGCAGGACGCATCGTATTTCGCCGCATCGGACAGAATCGCCAGGCGCCGGGAGAGGGATTTCTTCATTGCATGTTCTTATTTCGTTCCAGAGTACGAAGCGCAAGAAAAATCGTGAATTTAACCAGTTGTTTCCCGGTTTTCCGTTATTTCCGGAGAGCTTTTTTTAACGGTGCGGATTCAGCTTCCGTTAACCACTCCCCCCTATCCTGACTCCGCAAACCTGCACCGACGGAGAACAGATTCAATGTCATTGTCAATCAATACAAACACTGCGGCAATGGCCGCACTCCAGAGCCTCAACCAGACGACGGCTGACCTGACCAAGACCGAAAACGCGGTCTCCACGGGCAAGTCGGTCAACACGGCGTCCGACAATCCCGCAATGTACTCCATTGCCCAGAACATGACCGCCCAGATCTCGACGCTGTCGGGCGTTTCCACGGGCCTTCAGTTCTCCGCTCAGGTGCTGAACACCGCAACGCAGGGCCTGTCGAGCATCTCGGCTTCCCTGCAGTCCCTGGCGACCACGATCGGCACGAACACGACGGGCGTCGACAACTCGACCCTGAACGATGCCATCACCAAGACGCTGTCCGCCATCGACTCCGCCGCGACCGGCGCGAAGTTCCAGGGCGTGAACCTGCTGTCCGGCCAGACGGGCAACGGCACGACCTACACGACCCTGTCCACAGCCATGGACTCCCAGGGCACGATGTTCACGCAGAACGGCTTCAACGTGACGTCCGCCGGTCTCGGTCTGAAGAACCTGAGCATGGACACGACAGGAATGGACATTGCTCTGGGAAGCACGAATTACACCGGTTCCCAGTCTCTCAAACTGAGCAGCGTACCGGCAATTGCTGCGGGAACCTCAGGAACGACCACGACTGACGCGATGGGAACGGCAACGGACCCGCTGGTCAGCTATAACTTTGTCATGGATGAAGACGGCAAGAAGACGGATGCGCTATCGGCGCTGAACACTGCTTCTGGTGGAACATTCAGCTATGACGCCAGCGGCAAACTAACGGAAGCTGCATCTACCACCACCTCCACTACGGCTTCCGATGGCTCGGTGACGTTCTCACTGGCCAACGGCAAGAGCGTTGTTGCCTCCAAGGATGGAAACGGCAACGCCGTTTACACCGTTACGACGGGCACCGATTCGAACGGCAATGCGACCGCCAAAACCGTGATCTCCGACGTTGATCTCAGCGGTGCCACCGGCTCAGATACGGCAACGACGACCGGTTCTGCCAGCCAGAAGATGGTCAACAAGACCAATCTGCTCACGCAGGCCATGCAGTATCAGGGCTTTGCCGTAAGCCGCGATTCTGACAACCACCTGACGGTTGCTGGCAACAATCTCGACACATCAAGCGATGCCCTGACTGCTGCCAATGGGCTGAACTCCGCAGCCACCCCCACAGCCGTCACAGGCGCTGCCGTCGTCAGTACTGTTGTCCAGGCAGCGATTTCGAGCGTGACGCGTACGGCGTCCACGATCGGTTATTCCAGCTCGACGATCTCGAACCTACTGACCACAACGTCCAGCCTCTCCGATGCCCTGACGACGGGTGTTGGCGCACTGACGGACGCCGATCTGGCGGCAGAGAGCGCCAAGCTGACCTCGCTTCAGACGAAGCAGCAGCTGGCCGTTCAGTCGCTGTCGATTGCGAACTCGCAGTCTTCCACCCTGCTCAGCCTCTTCCGCGGCTGATCAGGTTTCTGAAGGGTGCCGGTTTATCCGGCGCCCTTCAGGCCCAGACCTTCCCCTGCCCATACGCAGGACTGCTTCAGAAGCCTGCTGTTTCATCCCGCAGCGGCTCCTGAAACAGTCTTTCCCGAAAGGAGTTTGCCTTCGTGACTTACGCATCCTCACAGTACCAGAAACAGTCCGGAAGCTACCTTTCCTCGCGGGAAGTCGAAGTCATGGCGTTCCGGCACGTCAATGCGCTGCTGACGCAGGCTTCCGATCACGAGGCAAAGGTCGCCGCTCTGGCAGCCAATCTGAAGCTCTGGAGCCTGCTGTCCCTGAGCGTCGAGCGGGTCGACTGCCCTCTGCCGCCTGTTCTGCGCGACGATCTGATCAAGGTGGGATCCTGGGCGATGCGTTATTCCAATTCCGCCTTCAACGCGCCGAAGGATCTGCAGCCACTCATCGACATCAACAACGACATGATCGAAGGCCTGGCCGCAGCACCGGTGCCTCAGACCGTGGCACCCGCCATGGCCGGTGCCTATTCCACGGCCCCCACGAGATCCTCGCTGGAACTCGTTGGCTGAAATCCGGCAGGGCTGTCTGGCCCTGCCATTTTCGGTTCTGATATGCTGTTTCAGGGCGCCGGCTCAGCCAGGCGCCCTTTTTGGTGCCCTGTTCGCGACAGGAATGCGAGGCATTTTGTGCCCCGCACTTTTCCGTAACCTCAGGGAGTGACGGCAATCCGGTTATCCGAACGGTCGACATCCGGGATGACGTGATCGGGGTCCAACGTGACGACCTTGAGCCCGTCATGCACCGGCAGCGAGACAACGATGTCGCTGCCCTGACGCCAGGCTTCTGTCGGAATGCGGATTTCCTCGGATTTGCCATCCGCATACTCCGCCCGCAGAAGAACGGGAAGCGGAAGCTCGCCGTAATTGCGGACCTGCACGGTCGCAGGCTTTCCGGCATCGTGATGGATATCGCCCAGCGCATAGTCGGGAGCGGCATTGGTGAAGTACCAGCCACGCCAGAACCAGCCCAGATCCTCGCCCGCTTCGCTGCTCATCAGGCGGAAGAAGTCCGACGGGGACGGATGCTTGAATGACCATTCGGAAATATAGCGCCGGAAAGCCGTGTCGAACCGGACCGGGCCGAGGATCTGTTCGCGCAGGAGTTTCAGTCCATAGGCGCCTTTGAAATAGGTCACGCTGTGGCGGTATTTTTCGGACACGCTGTCTGCAGCCGTCATGAGCACGGGTGCGTCAGGGTCGGTCAGGACTGGGACGATGTCCTGCGCGGGATTGCCGGTTTTGGGCGCGAATTCGGAATCACGCTTGGGAGCGAACTCGCCGTTATTGAAGTGATCGGACGCATAGACGTCGATGAACGTGTTGAAGCCCTCATCCATGAAGGCATTGCGACGCTCATCCGTGCCCACGATCATCGGGAACCAGCCATGGCCCAGTTCATGCGTCGTGATCCAGAACAGCTCCGGATCGCGGTCGCTCATGCCGTCGAAGACAATGCCCGGATATTCCATGCCAGCGCCATGACCGCCCAGATTGACGGCGTTCGGCCAAGGATATTCGAACCACTGCGACGAGAAATACTCAATGGCGTGTTTGACGTAATCCGTTGAACGGTCCCAGCCATGCGGCCCGATCCCTTCACGCGGATAAACCGACATCGCAAGCCGGGGCACGGGATGATAGTTCGCCCAGGGCACGATCGGCGGCAGATTGATCCGTGCAGCATCCCACACGAAAGCCGGCGAGGCCGCGAATGCCACGTCCCGCGTGTTGCGCATGGCGTAATGCCAGGTGACTTCGCCGCTCTGCCTCAGGTGGCTTTTCGGGTCTGTGATGTCATCAAGCGTACGGATCATGATGCGCGCATCGCTCTGCGCCGCCTGTGCCAGACGGTTGCGCTCGACGGGGGTCAGGACCTGTTCGGGATTGAGCAGCGCACCGGAACCGACCAGCGTGTAGTTCCAGGGCACGGTCACGCTGTAATCGAAGCTGCCATATTCCAGAAAGAACTCCTGACCCAGATAGGGCAGCGTGTTCCAGCCGCGGCGGTCATCATAGACGCTCAGACGCGGATACCACTGCGCGACTTCATAGACGTCGCCTTCGCGTGTCGGCGTAACAGCCGTGCGGCCACCCCACGGACCGGGCAGCGTGTAATGCCAGTCGATCTTCACGAAGGCCACGCCATGCGGATCGATTGTGCGGGGGAGCGTGAGCTGCATCCGGGTGTCAGAAATGAGGGGCGTGACGTCCACTTCGCGCCCGCCCTGCACGACCGAGACATGCTCGATCACCATGCCGTCGGTGTGGTTGCCGGCCAGATTGTGACTGGTGGCGACTGCACCGATCGCAGAGCGCGTATCGGCACGATAGATGTTCTGGTCGAGCTGGAGCCACAGAACGTCCAGCGCCTCGGGGCTGTTGTTGCTGTAGGTCACGGTTTCGGAACCGTGCAGGACATGGGCCTGCGTGTCGATCCGTGAATGGATGACGTAATCCGTGCGGTTCTGCCAGTACTGCGGCCCCGGAAGACCTGATCCCGAGCGATAGGCGTTCGGAGCATCGGGGAGGGTCAGGGAGGCGAAGACGGCTGCCGGATCGGCGAGTGTTTTTGCAGTAACGGTCTCGGGCAGCAGGGCAGCGGGAACGAGCACGCCTCCCAGCAGAGGAAGCAGAAAAAGGCGCACAGACATCCGGGGCGGACCCTCCGTTTCGGTGGTTCGATGTTACCCCGTTATAATGTCGTCAAGCGCTCCCAGATAGGATGCCAGATCAACTTTCAGGGGCATCAGATAGGCGTTGTCGTTTTTCCCGCGGATGACATCCAGCATCCGGCGCGCAAAAGCGATGTTGCCCTCCAGCGTTCCATCGTAGTCACGCGGGAAGACCACATGGTTAACGCGCTCCCAGTAACGGCGGGATTTATCGCCCAGAACGGGAGAAATGCCCCAGAACACCGTGTCGTCCCGCAGCCAGTCCATGCAGTATTCGAGCATCGGAATATCGAACAGCGGCTGCGTGAAGAACCCGCAGGCCCCGGCGTCGCGCTTGCGGGCGATGTCCTCGAGTTCCTGATACGGGGCGCGGCGATAGGGGTCGAATACCGCATAGACCTTCAGATGCGGCGCTTCACGACGGTAGCGCTCGATGATCTGGGCGGATGTGTTGGGATAGACCTTCCAGTCGCTACCGGCCGATGGAGGATCGCCGGCGACCACGAGGATGGAGGTCAGTTCCGGACGGTCCGCGCCCGGCAGCGGTGCGCCCGGCGCGATATCGACGGCGCGGATATGCGGGATGACCTCGAACGGCGCCTGCTTGGTGACCAGCGAAGCGGCGTCGTAGCTGCGCAGATCAAAACGCATCAGATCCGGAACGTTCAGCGTGCGGACCTGCGGCAGAACGTCGCGGACGGTCTGCACATCCGTCAGCAGGGCCTCGGGGGAGCGCGGAACCAGCTCGACCGAAACGCGGGTCATGAAGACGCGTCCGCGACGGCCTGCGTCGCACGGGCGGCCTGAAGCGTATTGTGCAGCAGGCAGGCGATCGTCATCGGACCCACACCACCCGGAACCGGGGTGATGTGACCGGCGATCGGGAACGCCTCGTCGAATGCCACGTCACCCACCAGACGGGTCTTGCCATTCTCGGCCGGGACCCGGGTGATGCCGACATCGATTACGGTCGCGCCCGGCTTGATCCAGTCGCCACGGACCAGTTCGCTCTTGCCGGTTGCCACGACCAGAATGTCCGCTTCCCGGGCCAGTTCCTTCGTGTTGCGCGTATGGATATGCGCGACCGTGACCGTGCAGTTCTCCTTGAGCAGGAGCTGCGCCATCGGCTTGCCCACAAGGTTGGACGCGCCGATCACCACGGCGTGCATGCCGGTCATATCCTTGTGCACGGACTGGAGCAGCATCAGGCAGCCCAGCGGAGTACAAGGCACGATCCCGTCGATCCCGAGCGACAAGCGGCCGGCATTGACCTCACCCAGACCGTCCACGTCCTTGTGCGGGGCAATGGCGTTCGTCACCGCAACCGGATCGATCTGGGCGGGGAGCGGAAGCTGCACCAGAATGCCGTGGATCTTCGGGTTGGCGTTGAGCTGGGCAATCAGGTCCAGCAGTTCGTCCTGCGACGTGCTCTGCGGGAGCATGTGCATGAAGGAGCGCATGCCCACGCGATGGGTCTGGATCGCCTTGTTCTTCACGTAGACTTCAGAGGCCGGGTCATTGCCCACCAGAACGACGGCAAGGCCCGGAATGGTATTGCCCTGCTCGACGAACTTTGCCACTTCGCGGCCCACCTGATCGGTCAGGGCGCGGGCAATGCCCTTGCCGTCAATGATCTTCGCCGGTTCGGAAGGCTTCTCAGGGGACAACATGCTCATGGGCACTCCGGATGACAACTGGCAGTCATTTCAGTTACGCTGACGAACAGGCCGTGACGGCCGCAGGAACTGAGGATGGTCTCGTGACCGACGAAATACGCAAGAACTTCGCCAGTGACAATGTTTCCCCCGCCTGCCCCGCCGTGATGGAAGCCATGATGCGCGCCAATGAAGGCAGCGTCGGATCCTATGGCGATGATATCCTCAGCCGATCCCTCAATGCACGGTTCGGCGAGGTCTTCGAGGCAGAAGTCGCGGTTTTCCCCGTCGTGACGGGGACAGCGGCCAACAGTCTGGCGCTCTCCGCGCTCGTGGCGCCCTATGGCGCGGTGCTGTGCGACCAGAGCGCGCATATCAGCAATGACGAAGGCGGGGCGCCTGAATTCTTCATGCATGGCGCCAAGCTCGTCACGCTGTCTTCCGCCGATGGCCGGATGAGTCCCGAGGCCCTGCGGACGGGTCTGCGGGCCAATGCGCAGGGCGGGATTCTCAAGCCCCCCCTCCAGGCGCTGTCCCTGACGCAGGCCACCGAATGGGGCACGGTCTATGCCCTGAAGGATCTGGCAGCGCTGTGCGGCATCGCCCATGAGCAGGACCTGCCCGTGCATCTGGATGGCTCGCGGCTGAGCAATGCCATCGCGCATCTGGGCTGCACACCGGCCGAAGCGACATGGAAAGCCGGGGTGGATGTTCTGTCGTTCGGCGGCACGAAATGCGGGGCGCTGGCGGCGGAAGCGGTCGTGTTCTTCGTCAATGAACGCACGCGCCCGGCGCTGAAGGATTTCGAGCGGCGCATCAAGCGCAGCGGGCATCTGTGGTCCAAGGCGCGGTTCCTGAGCGCGCAGCTTCTGGCCCTGCTGGAAGACGGGCTGTGGCTGAAGAACAGCGCGCATGCCAACGCCATGGCGCAGCGGATCGTCGAGGGTCTGCGCCGTCATGCCGGAGCACAGCTTCCGTTCGAGACGCAGGGCAACGAGGTCTTCGTCATCCTGCCGGACCTTCTCGTCAAGGACCTGGAAACCGCGGGCTACGCCTTCTATCGCTGGCCGACACCGGAAGGGGTATCCGGCACGCTCATCCGTCTTGTGCCGAGCTTTTACACGCGGGAGCAGGACGTTGACGCACTGCTTGCAGAGATTGCCGCCTGAATGATCAGCCTGTTCGACCTGTTCAAGATCGGGATCGGTCCGTCTTCTTCACACACTGTTGGCCCCATGCGCGCGGCCGCACGTTTCGCAGACACCCTGCCCCATGCGGCGGACGTGGCGCGTCTGCGCGTCACGCTTTACGGCTCGCTCGCCTGGACGGCGCGGGGCCATGCGACGGACCGCGCCGTCATTCTCGGGCTGGCGGGAGAAAAGCCCGACACGATGGATCCGATGCTGGCGGACAGTATCGTAACCTCCGTGAACCAGACGCATCTGATCCCGTTCAGGGGCCATCCCACGCCGTTCGATCCGGAAACAGACATCGTCCTCGACACGAAGACCATCCCGCCGGTTCATCCCAACACGCTCCAGTTCGAGGCGTTCGATGCCGAAGACCGCCTGCTGGCCTGTGCGCGGTTCTGTTCGGTGGGCGGCGGGTTCATCGTCCCCGAACAGGCGACCGAAACCGCGACCTATGCCCAGCCCGACATGCCGTATGATTTCACCAACGGTGCGGAACTCCTGACCCGCACGCAGGAAACGGGGCTCGATATCGCGGGTGTGGTTCTGGCCAATGAGAGCGTGCTGCGCCCGCGCGCCGAGGTCGAGGCGTATCTGGACCGGATCGTAGCCGTGATGATGGACTGCGTGGAGGCCGGGCTGCACCGTTCCGGCACGCTGCCGGGGCGGCTGAACGTGCGCCGGCGGGCGGCTGCGCTGTACGAGCGGCTTCAGGAACAGAGCCGCAGCAACCAGCCTACCGCGCACGGGATCATGGACTGGATCAGCCTGTTCGCCATCGCCGTGAACGAGGAAAACGCCGCTGGCGGGCGCGTCGTTACGGCACCGACCAACGGTGCAGCGGGCGTGATCCCGGCCGTGCTGCGCTATTACCGCGAGTTCTGCCCCGAATATTCGCTCGACGGGCAGCGCCGGTTCCTGCTGACTGCCGCGGCCATTGGCGGGCTGTTCAAACTCAATGCGTCGATTTCGGGCGCGGAAGTCGGCTGTCAGGGCGAAGTGGGCGTGGCGTCCTCAATGGCTGCTGCCGGACTTGCTGCGGCTTTGGGTGCCACGCCGCTTCAGGTGGAGAACGCGGCCGAGATCGGGATGGAGCACCATCTGGGCATGACTTGCGACCCGGTGGCCGGACTGGTGCAGATTCCGTGCATTGAGCGCAATGCCTTCGGCGCGATCAAGGCCGTCAACGCGGCGTCCCTCGCCATGCACGGCGATGGCGCGCATCACGTCTCGCTCGATCAGGTCATCCGCACGATGGCCGAGACGGGTCGCGACATGAACCACCGCTACAAGGAAACGTCCCTCGGCGGTCTGGCGGTCAATTTCCCCGAATGCTGAGGGCGCTCATGCTGCAATCATGAACTGCGCGATGGCATCGGCCGCACGCTGGGACGCCCCCAGCAGCGGCTCGCCAAAGGTTTCGCGAAACAGCTTTTCCTGCGCCGGGCGATAGAGCGCATGACGCTCCTGTGCGCGGGCGATGGCGGGCATGAGATCGTCGAGATCCTCCACCACGTCCCCGAGCGTCCAGTGCAGGAAATACGGATCATCCCGCCAGGGCAGTTTGCGTGGGTTCAGGAAGACGCAGGGACGCGGAATACCCAGAAACTCGTAAACCTGACTGCTGACATCGCCGATATAGAGCGCGGCCTGGGACGTGTAGGTCATGTCCAGCATGGCGGACGACCCCGTATCGACCATCACTTCCGGACTGCGCTGACGCCTGAGCTGACGCTCGCGGATGCCGAAGCCCCTGTGGAAGGTCTTGATATGGGGCGCCACAACGAGGTTGTAGTCGCTCTGGGCCTTGAAGCGCCGGATCAGCGGCATCATCCAGCCTGAAGCGGATGTCAGTTTGCGCTGGTAGTGCGGATTGTACAGCGCAAACGGCCGTCCATTGGCGAACGAGATCGTCTTTTCCCGCTGCACCGCCTCGAACACGTCGAATTTCGGATAGCCGACAACCCGCGTGGTCTCCGGACGCAGCAGACCCTTGTCCTGAAAGTAGCTCTCCACCTTCGGACCGGGCACAAGCGTCAGATCGAACTCCCGCACCAGATGCTCGTCATTAACGTAACGGTCCCCGGCGCCATGCATGAGCAGGATGAGCTTTGGACCGGCAAGCCCCATCTCCTTCAGGACACCCGCCGTGTATTCGGTGGCCACGACCGCATCATACTGGTTCAGCTCGACAATGTTCTCGCGCAGCACCACGAGGCGCTCCCGATCGAGCCGTCTTGCGCGCTTCAGTAGGCGGGCCTTGAGGGATTTGGGGAAAGCCTTCAGCGGCAGGGCTGGTACGTCCAGCGCCTGGCGGATGCGGGAGAGATGCTCCACCGTTTCCGGAAAGCTGTAATACTCCACCACGTCATGCCCCGGAATTGCAGCCAGGGCGCTGGCAACCGAGGCCGTGTGGTAGCACTGATAAGGTTCAGCGATGTAGATGAAGGCGATTTTCATGACTGATGAGATGCGTCCTGCCTGAAAAAACAGGCTGAAACCTGCATTTTTTCGTGGGGTGGCCTTCCGGAGAAAACGGATCGCTGCCAGATCTCGTGTGCAGGAACCCTGGCAACGAGATGTGTAATAATTTCTTCATAATCCCTGACCGCCCTCTGTCAAGAAACATCCGTCGCCTGCGACATTCCCCCCTGCGGCATGGCCACGCAGCATGGACAGTTTCGGGGCTTTGTGGTCAGTAAGGCCCGCATGTCCGGCGAGCGCTCCGTTTTCAGATCCATTTTCCGAAACGTCAGTGTGCTCACCCTCGGCCGCATCGCCAATGCGCTGTGCAGCTTCATCTATATCGCCCTGGCTGTCCGGGCGCTGGGACTGTCCGATTTCGGGTTGCTGATCCTGATCCATTCGCTGGCCTCGACCAGTTCGGTTCTGTCGCGGATGCAGTCCTGGCAGACGCTGATCCGTTTCGGCAGCGAGAGCTTCGGCAATGGTGATACGGATATCCTGCACCGGGTGATCCATTTCTGCATCCGCCTCGATACGATCTCGGCGGCCTGCGCCATCGTGTTCGGGTTGGTGGGCGTGCAGATCTACGGACACACCGCGCACTGGTCCGCGCATGTGCGGTTTCTGGCCGACCTGTACATGTTCGTCAGTCCGCTGATGTATTCAGGCTGGGCGAACGGCATCCTCAGGATGGCGGGGAAATTCCATCTCGTCCCGATCATCGACAGCTGTGCGGCCCTTGTGAAGACGTTCGGCGTCCTGCTGGGCTATGTGCTGCACCTCAAGCTCGGATATTTCCTGTTCATCTGGGCGATGACGATCGTCATCGATTACGGCTTCTACATCCATTACGCGCTGGATATCCTGCACCGGAAATTCCAGTTCCGGTATTTCCGGGCGTTCCGGCACTGGCGTTGGCAGCTTCCGGGCATGTGGCAGTTCACTCGCGCCGCAAGCGTCAACCAGACGCTGGGCAACATCTCGGGCCATGTGGCGACCCTGCTGGTCGGTAACGGGCTGGGACCGGCCGAGGCCGCCGTCTTCCGCGTCTGCCGCCAAATCGCCGACGGGATTGTCACTCCCGCGCAGCTTATTTCGCCCGTGCTCTATCCCGAACTGGTCCGGATGCGGGACCGGCAGGACTGGCGTGGGCTCAAGCGCGTGACGTGGAAGATGTTCGGCGTTCTGAGCGGACTTTCAGTCGCGCTTCTGCTGCTGTCGGCGTTCTTTGGCTCGACGATTTTCCGCTTCCTGCTGCATGTCCATGTGCATCACACGTCGCTTTATATTTCCATCATGCTGCTGGCGGCAGTGTTCAGCCTGCTGGTCATCCCGCTAGAGCCGCTGCTGATCGTCGTCGGGCATGTGAAGTTCCTCATGACGAACCGTACGGCCATCATGACGGTCTATTTCCCCGCGCTTTACGTCCTGACCCGGCATTTCGGGCTGGCGGGGGCCTGTCTGTCGACGGCGGCATGTAATGCGACGATCCTGCTCTCGCAGATGCTGGGCGTGTGGTTCTTCTATGACCGGATTGGCAAAGCGGAGCGCTAAGCCCGGATCAGTGCAGGAGACGTGTTGCATGAGAAGAGTGATGGAACACGAGATATCCCGTCGCTGCGGCTTCTATGAAAACAAGCTCCAGAACGAGCAGGACCTTTTTGCGGGTTGAAAGCGCCCGGAAGCGGGTCTTGATTTTCGCATCGTCTCCGGTCGCGGCCCATGCAATCGCACCGATCCAGCCGACGACCGTAGCCAGATCCATTGCGTGACATCCCATTCCATCCGGAACGACGAACATATTCCGGATTCGATATGGAATACAAACATGAAAAAGGCGGGGAAGGTCTGACCCTTCCCGCCTTTCGGGACTGCTGCCCGGACGCCTGACTTACTGGCCGTCATCGGAGCTGTCGTCGTCCGAACCGTTCGGGGAGACAGCGACGAAGAGCTGCTGTCCGTCACGCAGGATCCGCAGGAGCGGCGGCTGCTTGCGGCCCAGCGCCTCGTGCACCTGCGCCACCACGGCCTTGGGCGACGGCGTGACGTGGTTGCCAACGGCGACGATGATGTCGCCCGGGCGGATACCGGACTGATCGGCCGGGGAACCCTGCACGACATCGGCCACGACTGCGCCCTGCACGCTGTCATCGAGACCCAGTTCCTGACGCGCCCGCGGTGTCAGCGAGGCCAGGGACACACCCAGCTTGCCTGCACCGGACTGTGCGCTGTCGGTCGCATCGCCCGAAGAGTGATCCTGGGCGGACAGGTTGCCGACCGTGAAGTTCACCGTCATCGGCTTGCTGTCACGCAGCAGTCCGAGCGTCGCGGGCGTGCCCGGCGCGATGGAGACGACCTTTACTGCCAGATCGTGCCCGTTCTTGATCGGCTTTCCGTTGAGCGTGGTCACGACGTCACCGCTCTTGATGCCGGCCTTCTCGGCGGGGCTGCCCTTGGAGACGGAAGCCACCAGCGTGCCACGCGGCGGAGCACCGGGTTCCGGGGACTGGAGGTTCAGGGCCTGCGCCATGGTCGGCGAGATGTCTTGCCCTTCAATGCCAAGATAGCCGCGCGTGACATGGCCGGTCTTTTCAAGCTGGCTCACGACGGATTTCACGGTGTCGGACGGGATCGCAAAGCCGATACCGATCGAGCCACCGCCGTTCGGCGAGATGATCATGGAATTGATGCCCACGACCTTGCCGTCCTGCGTAAACAGCGGACCACCCGAGTTGCCGTGATTGATCGGCGCATCGACCTGGATGAAGTCGTTATAGGCACCAGAATGCAGGTCACGACCCAGCGCGGAGACGATACCTGCCGTCACCGTGCCGCCCAGACCGTAAGGATTGCCCACGGCGATGACCCATTCGCCCGGCTGGACCTCATCGGAATCGCCCAGTTCGATGAACGGCAGCTTGCCGGTCGGCTTGACGCGCAGCAGGGCAACGTCCGTCTTCGGGTCTCGGCCGATGATCTTGGCGGGCAGCGTCGTGCCATCATCAAGCGTGACCGTGACCTTGGTCGCACCGTTCACGACGTGGTTGTTGGTCACGACATAGCCGTCAGACGAAATGATGAACCCCGAGCCGCGGGCCTCGACCGTGCGGTTGGGCTGCTGCTGCGGCATCATCTGGAACGGGAAGGGGAACGGGAACGGCATGCCGCCGCCCTGCCCGCCGCCACCGCCCGGGCCGTTTTCCTCTTCATCGGCCACATCCGCCTTGATGTGCGACGTGATGGAGACGACGGCGGGCTTCACCTGTTTGACGAGGTTGACGAAGTTGGGAAGCGTCTGAACGCCCGTCTGCGGCTTGATGGCTCCGCTGGCGGCTGTCGTGGCACCGGCCTGGGGGGCGGCCGAGGGCGTGTCCGCGAAAGCGAACGGCGCCGAAACCAGCATCGTGGTGGCAGCAAGGGCGGAGAGGGAGGCGCGAAAACGTGAGGTCATGTCAATCCCGACTGGTTACGAAAACATCATGGCTATAGCGTTGAACTATGGACCCCGTTCCCGTTCCGCAAGCTGACCGGCGTGTGAAACATCCGTAAGTTCATGACGGACTGTGAATTCAGGCGTCCGGAAGGCTCTTCTGCGACGCGACGCGCAGCTTGCGGAAAAACGCTTTCAGCATCTCCGACGCCTCGCGTTCACACACCCCGCCGATCACTTCCGGGCGGTGCAGGCAGGACGGACGCTCGAAAATGCGCGGCCCATGTTCCACGCCACCGCCCTTGGGATCATAAGCCCCGAACACGACCCGCCCGATCCGGAAGTGCACGATCGCGGCCGCACACATCGAGCACGGCTCCAGTGTCACGACCAGCGTGCAGTCCGTCAGGCGCGGGCTTTTCAAACGCGTGGCAGCCTCGCGCATGGCCAGCAGCTCGGCATGGGCGGAAGCGTCATGCGCCCCTTCCACATGATTGCGCGCAACTGCTAGCACATTCCCGTCGGGTGCGAGCACGACCGCGCCCACCGGCACTTCTCCGCACGACGCCGCCTCGCGCGCGGCCTGCAACGCGATCTGCATGGCCGGGCCGATATCCGTCTGAATCCTTGTCTCACCCTGAATCATGATGCGATGATGCGGCGCATGACCCTTCCCCGTCCATCCCCTTCGCGCCGCGCGCCCCTGATCGGCCTGACGCTGGATCATGAACCCGGTGGGCCGGGGCAGTTCTCGCGCTATCCGTTCCATGCGCTGCGGGAAAACTACCTGACGGCCGTGAGCGATGCGGGCGGGATGCCGGTCTGTCTGGGCTATGACTGCGATGCCGAAGCCCTGATGGCGCGGCTGGACGGGCTGATCGTCACGGGTGGCGCATTCGACGTCGATCCGGCGCTGTATGGTGAGCCGTCACACCCGATGACCAGCCCGCGCCCCACCCGGACAGCCGCCGAACTGGCCCTGCTGCGGGCGGCGCTGGCGCAAGGCAAGCCGGTTCTGGGCATCTGCGGCGGGATGCAGCTTCTGGCCGTGGAAGCCGGTGGCACGCTGATCCAGCACCTTCCCGAGACCCTGCAACACGAACAGCCAAACCCGCGCCACGAACCTGGACATGACGTCGAGATCGTTCCCGGCACGAAACTTGCGCAGATCGTGGGAGCGGACCGCATGGCGGTGAACTCTTCGCATCATCAGGCCGTGCGTAACCCCGGAGCGGCCAGAATCTGCGCCCGCGCGCCGGATGGAACAATCGAGGCGATCGAGCTTGAAGGCCCCGGTTTTGCCATCGGCGTACAGTGGCACCCCGAATTCTCCCTCGACCCCGGCGACCGTCGCCTGTATGCGGCGCTTGTGGAGACTGCACGATGACCGACGACAATACCGAAAACACCGCCCCCGACATGGAAACCTCCGGCCCGAAAGGCGAGCGTATCGCCAAGGCGCTGGCCCGCGCCGGCGTGGCCAGCCGCCGCGATATCGAACGCATGATCGAGGACGGCCGCATCAAACTGGGCGGACAGATCGTCACGCATCCGGCGACCTTCGTGCAGCCGGGCGACATCGTGCTGGTGGACGGCAAGCCCGTGGACTCCCCCGAGCGCACGCGCCTGTGGCGGTATCACAAGCCCGATGGCCTGATGACGACGCACAAGGACCCGCAGGGCCGCCAGACGGTGTTCGACACGCTGCCCGAGGGCATGCCGCGCGTCATCAGCGTCGGGCGTCTGGACATCAATTCCGAGGGTCTGCTGCTGCTGACCAATGACGGTGAGCTGGCCCGCCGCCTTGAGCTTCCGGGCAATTCCTGGGTCCGCCGTTACCGCGTGCGCGTCTTTGGCGTTGTGGATGAGAAGCGTCTGGCCTCGCTGATCGACGGCTTCGAATATGAAGGCGTGCGCTACGGCTCTATCGAAGCCGCGCTGGACTCCACGAAGGGCGACAATTCCTGGCTGACGGTCAGTCTGCGCGAAGGCAAGAACCGCGAGATCCGGCGCGTCATGGAAGGCCTGAACCTGCATGTCAGCCGCCTGATCCGCCTGTCTTACGGACCGTTCCAGCTTGGCTCGCTCAAGGCACGCGAACTGGAAGAAGTGCCGGGCAAGACCCTGCGCGAACAGGTGCCGGATCTTCCCGCGCCGAAGCGTCACCGGACGCGCTGATCCATGCGGATTGTTGGAGGAGACAACAAGGGCCGCGCCCTGACCGCGCCATCCGGAACCAGCACGCGCCCGACATCGGACCGCACGCGACAGGCGATTTTCGACATGCTCGCCCATGCGCCCTGGTACGGGCAGGACGAACTGGAACAGGCCCTCGTGCTGGACTGCTACGCCGGAACAGGCGCACTGGGGCTTGAAGCCCTGTCACGCGGGACGCAGAAGGCCGCCTTCATCGAGCGCGACCGGAATGCGCTAGCGGCCCTGCGCGCCAATCTGGACATCTGCAAGGCGCGGGACCGCTCCCGTGTCCTGAGTTGCAGCGTCACGCATCCGCCCAAAGCCACTGAACCCTACACGCTGGTTTTTCTGGACCCGCCCTATGGCAAGGGACTGGTCGAGTCGGGTCTGCGGGCACTGGCGCGGACCGGCTGGCTGGCGGAAGGTGCGCTGATCGTGGCCGAGACGGGAGCCACGGAAGAATTCACGCCCATCGTGCCACCTTCCGAACACTTTATGCCCACATTGACGCCAGAAATCCTCTGCGAGCGTCGTTTCGGCACCGCGAAGGTGACGATCTGGAGGCATTCCTCCACTTTTCCTTAATTTTCCCTCTGTATTCAGTACCCTGTCGGCTATAGTTCAGAGTGAATTTTACAAGCCGCTAATCCAGAAAACCGACGGGGTGACGAGACTTGGCCGCGTTCAGCCGATCGACCAGTACAGTGCGCAACATCGTCCGCGACGCGCATGGCCGGCACATGACACCAAAACTGCGCAGTGCCCTGCGCGCACGCTGCATGGAGCTGCTCGGGCTTGTCCTGCTGATCTTCGCCGTGGCGGTCGGGATCGCCCTGTGGAGCTTCAATCCGCACGATCCGTCCTTCAACACCTCGACCGGAACGCAGCCGACGAACCTGCTGGGCCGCACGGGCGCGACCATTTCGGACGGGCTGATCCAGTGGCTTGGCCTCGGCAGCGGCATGCCGATCGTCATCCTGCTGGCCTGGGCCTGGCGTATGGTCCGACATCACGGCATGAGCCTGCCGATCCTGCGGATCGTGGCTGCCCTCGCCCTCCTGCCCGCCAGCGCCACCTTCATCGGCACGCTCCAACTTCTCATTCCGGGACTTGAGGTCGCCTGGCCGACCGCCAGCGGTCTCGGCGGCGAAATGGGTGTGTCCTGCGCGCATCGCCTGCTGGACGCGGCCCATGCGGAAGCCGGTGCCGCCGGGAACGCGATTGCTGTCATTCTGGTCCTGCTGCTGATGGGGCTTCTGCTCCCGCTCGCCATGGGTCTTGAAGCCCGCGAATGGCGCGCGCTGGGCCAGACGCTCATGCTTCTGGGCCGCCAGCCGTTCTCGCTCGCAAAACGCATGAACGGTCCGCAGACCA
Organism: Gluconobacter oxydans; assembly: GCF_006539685.1. Classification (GTDB taxonomy): domain Bacteria; phylum Pseudomonadota; class Alphaproteobacteria; order Acetobacterales; family Acetobacteraceae; genus Gluconobacter; species Gluconobacter oxydans. Next base: position 96,069 of record NZ_BJNM01000004.1, on the reverse strand, counting down.
CCGATCGCCCGGCTCCGGACCCGCGGATGTATGAATTCCAGCCAAGCCCCGCCGGTGGCGCGCCGGCTGCGGATGCGGCCCCCCTCTCCTTCCTGCGCCGCAGCTTCGGCAAAAGCGATCCGCGCTCGCGTCCCGCGCCCTTCGTACCGCAGAATACCGGCTGGATGCAGCCGCCGATGGAAACGCAGGACGATCCCTACAGCCAGCCTGCCGCGGAAACGCGCGCAATCAGCCAGACGGAAGCCGCGGCTGCCCGCGCACGCCAGACCGCTGCCCCCGAAGAAGAGGACGTCCCGTCCAACCCCTATGCCGAGCGTCTGGCCCAGATCGCCCGCCAGCGCGACACGCCGCTGCCGCCCGTGCGGCGCCAGATCGACGACGAAATGGACGAGGACCTGTCGCAGAGCAGCATCGACACGCCACCCGAACCCGAGCCGCAGAAGCGCGGCCTGTTCGGAATGCGCCGTCCGGAACGTCCGCCCGAGCCTGTACCCGCGCGCCCTGTTGCGCCGCGCAATGCCGTAACGACCGGCTGGGAACTGCCTTCCCTCTCCCTGCTGAACCCGCCGCCGCCGCACGCCGTGACCGGGCCGTCTCAGGAGACGTTGCAGTCCAATGCGCGGCTGCTGGAAAGCGTTCTGGCCGATTATGGCGTGCAGGGCACGATCGGCGATATCCATGCCGGTCCGGTCGTCACGTTGTACGAACTGGAACCCGCACCGGGCATCCGCTCGTCCCGCGTGATCGGGCTGGCCGACGACGTGGCGCGCTCCCTGTCGGTTCTGAGCGTGCGTATCGCGACCGTGCCGGGGCGCAACGTGATCGGCATCGAGGTCCCGAACGCCAAGCGCGAGACGGTCTATTTCTCCGAACTGCTGCGCACGCCGGAATGGCTCAACGGCACCGGACGCCTGCAGATCGCGCTCGGCAAGGATATTGCCGGTGTGCCGGTCTATACGGACCTCGCGAAGATGCCGCATCTGCTCGTCGCGGGTACGACGGGTTCGGGTAAGTCGGTTGGCGTGAACGCCATGATCCTGTCGCTGCTCTACCGGCTCAGCCCGGAAGAGTGCCGCCTGATCATGATCGATCCCAAGATCCTCGAACTTTCGATCTATGATGGCATTCCGCATCTCCTGACGCCGGTCGTGACGGAACCTGCCAAGGCCGTCAGCGCGCTGAAATGGACCGTGCAGGAAATGGACCGCCGCTATCGCCTGATGGCGCAGCTTCAGGTCCGCAACATCAACGGCTACAACGAGCGCGTGAACCAGCTTCGCGCCACGGGCGAAATGGTCACCAAACGGGTGCAGACCGGTTTCGATCCCGAGACGGGCCGCCCGGTGTTCGACGAACAGCAGGTCGCGACGGAAAACCTGCCTTATATCGTCGTCGTCATCGACGAGATGGCTGACCTGATGATGGTCGCAGGCAAAGAAATCGAGACGGCGGTGCAGCGTCTGGCCCAGAAGGCCCGTGCGGCTGGCATTCACGTCATCATGGCGACGCAGCGGCCTTCCGTTGACGTCATCACCGGCACGATTAAAGCCAACTTCCCGACCCGTATTTCCTTCCAGGTCATCAGCAAATTCGACAGCCGCACCATCCTTCAGGAACAGGGCGCAGAGCAGCTTCTGGGCCAGGGTGACATGCTGTTCATGCAGGGCGGCGGGCGCATCACGCGTGTCCACGGCCCGTTCGTGGCGGATGACGAGGTCGAGGCCGTGGTGGCCGATCTGCGCTCCAAGGGCGACCCGATCTATAACGACGATGTGGTCTCCGGGCAGGATGACGACAGCGCGGGCGGCCTGACGGCAGGGTCCGGCTCGGGTGGTGACGGGGAAGGCAGCCTGTTCGATCAGGCGGTGGACGTCGTCATGCGTGAAGGCCGCGCCTCCACCAGCTTCATCCAGCGCCATCTCTCCATCGGCTATAACCGCGCGGCCAAGCTGATCGACCAGATGGAAAAGGAAGGCATCATCGGGGCTGCCAACCATGTGGGCAAACGCGAGATCCTGATCCGCCGCAAGGAAGAGCATGAAGACTGACCGGAAAGACCGGATCCGGCGCGCAAAAGCCGCGCGCAACGCACATAAACCACGGCGCCTGCCCCAACAGGCCGCCTCCCCTGCCCCGGAAGGGCCGCGCACCCCATTTCACCCCGGCATGGACATTCCCGTCCTGCTGGAAACCCCTCGCTTCCTGATTCTGTACAAACCGGCTGGGCTGGCCGTTCATCCCGGTCCCTCCACGCAGGATTCCGTTGAAACGCGACTGCTCCCGCATCCGCGCGGGGGACCGTGGCTGGCGCATCGGCTGGATGCCGATACGTCCGGCTGTCTGCTGGTCGCACGGCGCAAGACGGCGCTGATCGAGGCGCAGAAGGCGTTTCAGGAGCGGCAGGCCCACAAGCTGTACTGGGCCGTCGTGGTGGGTGATCTTCCGCAGGATAGCGGCGAGATCGACGCGCCGCTTCTGCGTCAGTCTGACGCCTCGGGCTGGCGGATGGTCGTTGATGCGAAGGGCGACGAAGCCCGCACGCGCTGGCGGGTTCTGGGACGTAGCAAAGGTCTGTGCTGGGTAGAGCTGGAACTGCTCACCGGGCGCACGCATCAGGCGCGCATCCATTGCGCGGAACTGGGCACGCCGATCCTTGGCGATCCGGTTTACGGAATGCCTGCTCCGGACGGCTCAGCCCTGCCGGGGCTGCATCTTCTGGCCCGCAGTCTGGAACTGAGCCTGCCGTCCGACACGCTCAGCGCACAGGCCCCGCCACCAGAGTTCATGGCAGCGAGCCTGCGGGCGATGGGCTTTGAAAGCGACGCTCAGTCCTGAACGAGCTTCAAGGACCCGGCCACGCTGCGGACGATGATGTGATCACGGCCATCGCCGACCTTGCCAGTGGCCGTAATCGTCCGGACCTCTTCCGAATTGCCGGTGTCTTTCTCCCAGTTCCCCATATGCACCGTGAGGCCGAGGGACTGCTGGAGAGGGAGCGCCGTCTCTGAACGACGCTGTTTCAGGCGGATGTCGAATGTTCCGCCAAAGCCATGCGGCAGATGGATCGTCATATCGCCGCTGATCGTGCCGATATCGATCGTGCGCATCTTGGACGCAGCGTCGAGCATCAGGGTCATGTCCCCGCTGATACTGCGGACCATGATATCCCGGCCGGCGTGATCGAGAGTGCTCTCGCCGCTCATGGTGCGGATGGAGACGGCGCCGTCCGCGTGGTCCAGCGTGACATTTCCACTCGCGCTGCGGACCTCGACGGCTCCGGCGGCATGCTCCACATCCAGCGTACCGCTGACCGTATGGACATCGAGCGGGCCGTGAGACTGCGTGACATGGATGTCGCCGCTGACGGTCCGGACGGACAGGGCGCCGTCCGATGTCCCGACAGTGACATCTCCGCTGACGGTGGAGAACTTGCCGCCTTCAGGCAGGGTGGACTGGGAAATATCATCCGAAATGGAGGACTGGCTCAGCGGCGCGGCACAAACCGGAAAGGCCAGTGCGGTCCCGAGGGCGAGAATAGGAAGAGAGAGCGTGAAACGGGCCATGGGATGGGATCTTTCCGGCTTCAGAACTGTGCAGTGGCAACGGGGCGATTGAGCAGCGCAGCATGAACACCACGCGCAATCGCCCAGGTCGTGAGGATTCCCCAGGCAAGCGTCAGCCCCCATGGCACCACCATGAACACCAGTCCGAGGCCGCCCGTAATGGCGCCCAGACCCGCGACCATGAGATGGATCATCCCGATGACCGTCAGGGCCAGAACGCCGTACCAGAACATCCGGATCTGCCAGTCCAGCTGCGCGCGCTTCAGCCCCGTCGCGGCGCGGCGGCCTGAATGCGCGATCATCACCCCGATCAGGGCGGTCACGCCCGTGAAGAAGCCGGCGATGTACAGGGCGTAAACCAGCAGGACCAGATCGCGCGCGGTTTCGGCGTCGTCTCCGCGGCCGTAGCGGTTTGCGGGTTCATACGGGGCGTAGGATGCGTACATGAGGGAAAGCTCCTCTGAGAAAAACTCGACAGCAACCTTGATGCATGAACCGTGCCAGAACCGGATTTACCGATGTTCTGGCAAGAGCGGCCACTCTGAAAGCCGGGAAACTGGCGAATTACGCCAGTTCGACGGCGAAACCTACTCGGCCAGGGCGCGGAAGCGTTCCGGCAGCGGGCCACGTCCAGCCAGGAAGCCCCGCAGCCCCACAATGAGCGCGACCAGCAGGACGATATTCCAGACCACGAAAATGCCGATCGGCAGCAGGAAGAGAAGCTGACCGGGACCTGAACTTCCCGGCGGTTCCGTCATGAAGCACGCCAGAAACAGGGCGGCCGAACCGATGATGAATGCCACATCGTACCAGAACAGGCGCACCAGCCAGTTCAGATGCGCCCGCTCCACGCCCACGCTCGATCCGCGCAGGATATAGGCAAGGATCACACCCGCCAGAAGACTGATCCCCGTGAAGAAGCGGGCGATATAAAGCGCATAGACAAGCAGGACGCCGCCCTTGCTCACATTGCGGTCGAAGTCACGGGAAGGTCTGGAGAATTCGCTCAAGCGCGTTTCCTTGATGAAGGTTTAAATGAAAACGCCCGGCCAGAGGGGCCGGGCGCATGGTCACTCGATGGTGATGCCCGGAAAACTCTAGCGGCCCAGTTTGCGGAGTTTCACACCCTGCATGAGCCGTTTTTCGATGACTGCAAGAGACATGCCCCGCGTCTCGGGGACGAAGAGGATCGTCAGCAGCAGGAACAGCGCATTCAGCCCGGCGAAGAGCCAGAACGTGCCCGCCGTTCCCAGCGTCTGCATGAGCGTCAGGAAGCTGACACCCACCAGAAGATTCGTCATCCAGTTGGTGAAGGTCGAAATGGCGATCCCGAAATCGCGTCCGGCCAGCGGCTGGATTTCGGAACACAGGACCCATGTCAGGGGTCCCGCCGACATGGCGAAACCGGCGCAGAAGATCATCAGCAGGAAGACGGCCGCGATCTGCGAAGACTGCGTGGTCATGCCGGTCTGGAGCAGCATGGCCAGAACGCCCATGCCGAGCGCCATGACCGTAAAGCCCGCATAGAGGATCGGCTTGCGGCCCCAGCGATCGACCAGGCTCAGCGCCACGAAGGTCGCGAGCATGTTCACCAGACCGATGATCGCCGTGCACCACATCTGCGACTGTGCATCGAAATGCGCGGCCGCGAGGATGTTGGGCGCGTAATACATGACGATGTTGATGCCTGCGAGCTGCTGCATCATCTGCAGCATCACGCCCAGCGCTACGGAGCGACGGAAATTGGAGTTGGTCAGGAAAAGTTTGAAACCTTCCTGTTTCGTCTCCAGCTGTTCGCGGATGGCGCGGATTTCCTTGGCGGCTTCCAGCGGATCATCCCGCAGGTCCAGCAGGATCTGCTTGGCTTCTTTCTGTCGCCCCTGCGCCATCAGCCAGCGCGGGCTGTAGGGCAGGAACAGGACGCCGATCAGGAACAGCACGGCCGGGATACCGGCGACGCCGAACATCCAGCGCCAGTTGCCGCTGTAGGAGAAATAGGTGTCGGACAGGAACGCGATGAAAATGCCGACCGTCACCATGAGCTGATAGGTCGAGACCATCGCCCCGCGCGCATCCTCGCTGGCGATTTCGGACAGGTAGAGCGGGGCCGTGAAGGCGGAAATGCCGACCGCGATCCCCATGACCACCCGAAAGGAGATCATGGAGGCAACTGACCAGCTCATCGCACAGCCGATTGTCCCGATCACGAAAATCGCGCCGCCCACGATCAGGGAATGCTTCCGGCCAAGCGCCTTGGACATCCACCCCGCACTCAGCGCACCCGCCGCCGCGCCGGCCATCATGGAGCTGACGACCCATTCCAGCGCGACGGTGGAGGCGTGATATTCCTTGCCGAAAAGATCCAGCGCGCCAGCCACAACACCAATATCAAGTCCGGACATGAGGCCCGCCAGCGCCGCGATCACGCCGATGGCGATGATCTTGAAGCGTGTTGCATCGAAAATGGATGTGCTGCTGTCATCCTGCGGCAACAGGGTCTCTGTCGTTCCGACCTGATCATTCATCTGGTAGCGCGTTCCTTTCACTCAGTCATAAAGTGACACCCCACCTGTTGCCGGGATGTCATATCCGTAATCTGTAACACAAAACCGTTTACAGCGGCAGGGCACTGCGGATTTCGCCGACCGTGAAGCCGTTCCAGTTCCGCAGTGTCTGGACGGATGTCGTGTCCAGAATGTCGCGGTCTGCTACGTCCGCACACAGGGTTTCCCCGCCGAAGCGACGCAGCAGGGCGGACATTGCGACCTCTGCGGCACGGTTGGCACCGTCATCGGTCTTGATCGCCAGACCGAGGCCCAGCTCCGGCAGGGAGGCGATCATCACGCCTTCCGCGCCCATCTTCACAAAAGCCCTTGTGCCGAAGCGATCCATGATCTTCGTGTCATAGCGTCCCGTCCCGGCCACCATGAATGGATTGGCCGCCACGGCCTCACGAAGTCGTGTAGCCGCACGGAAACGCCCTTCAGACAGTCCGGTTCCCGCGCCAAATCTTGCAAAACCTTTCGCCAGCGCTTTCAGCGGAACGGCATAGGTCGGCATGGAGCAGCCGTCCATGCCGCGATTGCTGTCGTCATGTGGTGTGTCCATCATTGCGGCCAGCACATCCGTCACGCGGCGCTGGATCTCGTGGGACGGATCGATATAGCCGGTCGGATCGACACCCTGATCGCAGGACAGGCACACCATGCCCGCATGTTTGCCGGAGCAGTTATTGTGCAGCGGGCAGGCGTTCTGATGCGCGGCGGCCAGAGCGCGGCCCGCAGGTTCATAGGTCGGCCAGTGCGTTCCACATTCCAGAGACCCGACATCCCGCCCCACGGAAGCCAGCATCGTGGCAGCCATTTCGGCATGGGCCTTCTCGCCGCCATGCGAAGCGCAGGCCAGAGCCAGCGCATCATTGCTCAGGCCGAGCCGGTCGGCCGCGCCACTTTCCACCAGTTCGATAGCCAGCAGGGATTTGACGGTCGAGCGCGGGAAGACCGCGGCATCCACGTCACCGCAGGACCAGACCACGCCACCATCGGCATCCACGACGACGGCCCGGCCCAGATGGTGGGATTCCACACGTCCGCCGCGCGTGACCTCGGCCAGAAGGCCCGACTGTGCTGCCATAATGAATTCCTCTCCTGCCTCTCATGGTGTCTGTCATGACGTTTGTGGTCCGAGCACATAGCACGGACGGCCGTCCTGACGATCTTCTGTCAGCCAGGGCTGGATCAGGCGGCGACGCACCCGCACCACCCCCATCTCGCCTGCGGCAGAAACATCCGCGAGGTCTTCCGCCAGATTGACGGCGGTGCGGAACATGAGGCCGTCCGTCAGCGGCAGACCATCCCGCACGAAGCTCCGGGCGGTTCCGGCGTCCGTCAGGTGATACACGAACGCCTCTCCCGCAGGGGGGCGGAAACCGGTGGGGTCGAGAAAAGAGGCCTCAACATCCGCAGCGGCCAGATGCGTGAGCGGTGGGCTCCAGTCCAGAAGGTCCGGCTGCTCCGTCGCAGGCGCGGGAACGCGGAGTGGCTTACTGGAAGACTGAGGGCGGCAAGATTTCGGCAGCTTTTCAAACAGGGACGCCGGGGGCGGGGAACGGCGGCCCATGATGTCTTAGCCCGCTGCGGTTTTGGGACGCCGCACCGGCGTAACGCCGGCTTTCTGGCAGGCCGCGCACAGACCTTCGATTTCAACGGTGGCGGCTTCGGCACGGAATCCCATGCTTTGCGCCGCGCGGGTCAGGACCGGGGCGATGGCATCCTGTTCCAGTTCCCAGGCGCGGTCACAGCCGCGGCAGATCAGGAACTGCGCACGGTGCATCCCGCCTTCGTCATGGTGATTGCAGCCATGCGGACATTCCACGGCATGCGAACAGCCGACAAAGGCGCTCAGCCGCTCCAGACGGTGGATCAGGCTGTTCTCCAGCAGAAACTCCAGCGCGCGGTAAACCGTGGGCGGCGCGGCTTTCGGATGGGCGGGGCGCAGTCGGGCCAGAAGGTCATAGGCGCCGGAGGGCTTTTCGCTCGACAGGATCAGACCCAGCACGAGACGGCGGGTTTCCGTCAGGCGTTGTCCGTTGCGCTGGCACCATTCGGCCGTGCGGTCGAGGCGTTCCGTGACCTCGGGCGAAAAGGTGAGCGTGTCAGCGATGGCAGAAGAATCCGGCATGAGGGTCAATATGGCATTCCCGTCGCGCTTTGCCGAGAGACCCCGCCACAAACAGCTCTCAGGTTGCGAACTGCCGCACCAGATCGCGGATCACGACCGGGTCGGTTTCCAGCATGACCTGCCGGCGCAGCTGGTCGCAGTCTTCGAGGGTGAGGGTACGGATCAGGCGTTTCACGCGCGGCAGGGAGGCGGAATTCATGGAAAAGGACCGCAGACCCAGGCCAATCAGCAGCGCCACCACCCGGGGATCCGACGCCATCTCGCCACAGACCGAAATCGGACGGCGCGCCCGCAGCGCCGAATCCGCAGCCGCCTCAATCAGCCTCAGCACACCGGGATGGAGCGGGCTGTAGCGGTCCGCCACCATGGAATCCGCCCGGTCCACGGCGAGCGTGTACATCGTCAGGTCATTGGTGCCGAGCGCCATGAAATCGGCGTGTCGGGCCAGCGTATCCACCGTGAGGGCCGCGGCCGGCGTTTCGACCATGATCCCCAGCGGGGGCAGCGGATCGGGGAGCATGTGTCCTTTGCGCTTGAGGCGGCGCACAACGCGGTCGTAAATCTCGCGGGCGTCCACGATTTCGTCCGATGACGTAACCATCGGCAGCAGGATCCTCACCCGTCCGGGGGGCACACCCTCGGCAGGCTCGGCGGCCCGCAGAATGGCCGCGAACTGCGTTTCCAGCACCTCCGGCACGCGGAGCAGAAGCCGCACGCCCCGCAGACCCAGCGCGGGATTGTCGCCATCCGCAACCTGCTCCGCCAGACCCAGCCGTCGCATGCAGGCCCGGCCCTTCTCGCCGCCCCAGTCCAGCACGCGGATCGTCACGGGACGCCCGTCCATGGCCTGAACGATGGCGCGATAGGCGTCTGTCTGGCCGTCTTCGTCGGGCAGGTCCTCGCGTTCGCCGAACAGGAATTCACTGCGCAGCAGGCCGATGCCCTTGGCGCCATTGCGCATCAGCATCGGCAGTTCCGCCGGGAGTTCCAGATTGGCGGAAAGCTCGATGTCCTCGCCGCTCTGAAGCTGGGCCGGCAGGCGCTTGAGGCGCCCGAAAGCCCGCTTTTCCTTGACTTCACGCTGTGCGGATTCCGCCGCCAGACGCAGTTCGGTTTCGTTGGGGGAAAGCGTGACGGTGCCGAGATGCCCGTCCACGACCACCATCTCGCCTTCCTGTACTTGCGCCATGAGGTTCGGCACGGCGAGGATGGCGGGAATGTCGAGCGCGCGCAGCAGGATGGCCGTGTGATCGGCCCCACCACCGCCCTGCGTCACCACGGCCGCAATCCGGGCCGGGTCGATCATGGCGACATCGGCCGGACGGAGCTGCTCGGCCACCAGAACGGAGCCAGGGGGCAGGCTGGAAAACGCGCGATAGGAAATGCCGGTCAGGTTCCGCACGAGGCGGCGGCCGATTTCCTCGAACTCTCCCGCCAGACGCAGATTGGCATCGGCTTCCTGCGTATTATTGTTCTCGCGCGCCACGGCCTCGGCCATGCGCGAGACCTGCAACGCCAGTTCCCGCGTGACTTCCGAGACGGCGGCCTCGGCGCACAGACCCTCATCGGCAATCCGGCTGCGGACCTGACGCAGCAGACGCGACGGGCCGAGCATCCGCTCATAGACCATCAGAAGAGAGGCGATTTCCTCGCGGCCCTCTTCCGGCAGTCCGACCAGCCGGTCCCGCATCTTTTCGATCTGGTGAAGCGCGCGGGCGATCGCCTCGTCCAGCCGGACGCCCTCGGCTTCCGGCCCGATGGCGCTGTAGCGCTCGGTAATGTCGGGAAGGGGAAGTTCCTCGACACGCCCTGCGGGGCCAAGCCCCATGCCCGGCGTGATGGCCTTGCCCTGAAGGAAAACGCCGGAGCGCGGGCTGCGGCGGGAGGAGCGGGCGGAACGGCTGCGGGTCGGTCGCCCTGAGGCTTCAGTCACGCTCGCCAAACCCGTCCGCGATCAGGGCTGCCAGTGCATCGAGCGCTTCGGCGGCCTGCGGGCCGTGGGCACGCAGCGTGACGTCCTGCCCTTCTCCCGCGCCCAGCATCATCAGCCCCATGATCGACAGGGCGGAGACGACATTGGTGCCATGGGCGATCGTGGTCTCGGCGTCAAAACGCTCGGCTGTGGTGACGATCTTGGCGGCGGGGCGGGCATGAAGGCCCAGATGATTGACGATGGTGACGGTGCGGGGGGCAACTGTACCGGGAGAAAGGGTCGTGTCGCTCATTCAGTGAACTCAATTCAATGAACCGGCAGCGTACAGGCACGCGGCCCGCCATGGAGACAGGGGTCGGGAAGCTGTGACGCCACGGCGATATACTTCCGCCCGGCCATTGTGGCCTTTTCCACGCAGCCTGCAAGGTCCAGATCCCGCCGCGTTTTTGCCAGCTTGACCAGCATGGGTACATTCACGCCCGACACGACCTCGACATGCCCCGGCTCCCGCAGCGAGAGCGCCAGATTGGACGGCGAGCTGCCGAAAATATCCGTCAGCAGAAGCACTCCGTCCCCGGTATCGAGGCGCTGGAGCAGACGTTCGGCGGCCGGGCGGAGCATCGCCGGATCGTCATCATCCGCCACGCCCACCACGCCGACCTGGGTCTGGGGGCCCACGACATGAACCAGCGTTTCCAGCAGGACATCCCCAAGGCGCCCGTGCGTTACCAGCATCAGTCCGATCATACCGTTGTGTCCTGTGAGGGATCCTGGGGTGGAACGGCCCAGCGCCAGGACGCCAGACCCTTGCGGGCGAGTTCACGGTGCAGGACCATCATCGGCCCGACCGGTACGGTTTTCGGGAGAATACGGGCCAGTTCTTCCACGATCGTCACCGAGCGGTGACGGCCGCCACTGCACCCGATGGCAATGGTCGCGTATTTCTTGCCTTCCGCGACGAAGCGGGGAAGCACAAGCTCCAGAAGGCTCTGGATATGGCCGAAAAATGCGGGATAGGCCGGGTCCGACTTCACATACTGCACCACTGCCTCATCCAGTCCGGTCATGGGCTGGAGGGTGGGATCATAATGGGGATTGCGCAAGAAGCGTGCATCAAAAACCATGTCCGCCTCGCGGGGCAGACCGGACGGATAGGCAAAGGACATCAGTGCAACCGTCAGCCCTTCCCCGCCCGTGCTGCCAAAGCGAGTCTCGATCAGCTGCCGCAGTTCCGGCGATGGCAGGTCGGACGTGTCGATGACGAGATCCGCATTCGCCCGCAGTGGCGCCAGAAGGGCGGTTTCCTGTTCAATTCCGGGAAGAATGGTGCCGCTGGTGACCAGAGGATGGCGGCGGCGCGTGGCGGTGAAGCGACGCAGAAGGATTTCGGGTTCGGCAGTGGCGTAAAGGAGCTGGACCGAGCAGTCCGGCAGAAGTCGAAGGCGTTCGAGCTCTTCCAGCACGCGGGAGGCCTCGAACCCGCGACTGCGGACATCGATCCCGATGGCCAGATTCTGCCCGGCCCGTGAGGCGAGCGCCTGGATCAGGTTCAGGGGTGGGTTGTCCACGACCTCATGACCCAGATCTTCCAGAACCCGCAATATGGATGATTTTCCCGCCCCGGACAGACCCGTCACGATCAGGATCCGGCGGGAACCATGATCATATCCGGATATGGAGCCAGACTCGGGATGGTTCGCCGATGCCATGCGCCACACTCTAGCCGTTTTTCCCTTTGTGCGGAACTATTTCGCACCTTCACGTTTCCGCAACATTTTCGCCTGCTCCAGCGACCCATTCATAGGTGCCGCAGCAGGCCTTCAGGGCCGCCCTGATCCGCGCCACCGTTCCCGGAAAACCGGGCTCCAGACGCAGCATGACCGCTCCCGTCCACGGGTCCCGGCAGGGCTCCGGCAGACGGGGCTGCCCCTCGCCCAGACAGACCCGCAGACGCACCGTCGCGTTTGTGACAAAAGATGTCCTCAGGATTCCAACCCCTCGCACCTCGATCAGCCCCGCAAGGCGTTCGGGGGCGGACGCCACGGCGCCGTCCAGCAGGACCCGGTCATCCGCCACAAGATCGAAACCCGCATCCATCAACCGCAAAGCCAGCTCGGATTTCCCCGAGCCGGGAGGGCCGGAAATCAGCACGCCGTCTCCGTTCCACGCCACGCAGCAGGCATGGACCGAGCCTTCAGGCAGAAATGACAGGACGGACATGATGGATTGCGACCTCCACGGGAGCGGACTAAGACCTTGGGTCGGACAGGGGCATGACGAATCCCTGACATGGAGCAGGACCACGAACCCATGGGCGCATCCTTCCCCCACCAGACCGTCACCGTACATGGAGACGAAGTCACCTGCACCGATTTCAGTGGCTTCGGTCCGGACGGGGACCGTCCCGGCCGGCTGTCGGATGAATGTCAGGCCGCACTTTCCGCCATTTCCGAAGCTCTGGCCGATCATGGCCTCACCCTGGGCCATACCCGGCACGTCGCCGCCATGATTCGCGAAGGCCAGACCTTCGCCCAGTGTCAGGCCGCCCTGAACGAGGCCCTGGCGGCAGCAAAACCCGCGCTGACCCTGCGGATCGTGCAGCGTTTCCCTCTACCCGAGCAGCGCATCGCCCTCAGCCTGACCGCCACACCGGATAAATAACAGTAAAATACACCATTTTATGGCGCAACAGACCGTTTTTACGGTTTTAGGGCTTCAGGCAACTTTTCCGAACGGATTTAAGGCGCAGAAAACAGAAACTGGCACGATTCATGCATTGAAGATTTCCAGACGCCACGAGCGTCGGATTCCTCTTCAGGAGCTTCATGCCATGATCCGCTTTTCTTCCCTTCTGTTCTGCGCCCTGTCTGCCAGCGTCATCCTGCCGCTGCAGGCCGCTCGCGCTATCCCGACACAAACCGGGACAACTTCGGCCAGCACCACGCCTGCCAGCACTGGCAGGGTCAGCATGAGAGTTGATCTGTCCTCGCTGGATCTCACGTCCCGGAAGGGCTGGGAAACGGCGACGCAGCAGGTCGCCCAAGCCTCCCACGCCGTCTGCCACCAGCTTCAGGAGGAAGACTGGCTGCTCGCAACCGACGTGACCGACTGCGAACAGGATGCCCTCTCCGATGCCCGGACCAGTCTGTATGACCTGCGCGACCGGCAGCGGGCCAGCCGCAGGAACGGACATGTCTTCCTCGCCCTGTCCGCGAGGAAGTAACGGCCATGGCCCGACATCTCCTCCCGCTGCTGGTCCTGGCCCTGCCTTTTGCGGCGACGCTCGTGCCGGGCGTGATTGACGGGCTGTCCTCAGGACCGGCCATCACCGTTCAGGCTCCGGCCGGCCTGTCAGCCTCAGGGCGCGCGGGGCAGTCGCACCACGAAGCAGGCGCCGCGGATCGCCCCGGACGCATCCATGCGGTTCTCGGCGAACAGACTGCCGCGCAGGGCGTGAATGATCTGCCGGCTGATCGCGAGGCCGAGTCCGGAATGCTGGCCGAAGTTCTCGGTCTGGGGCCGCTCTGAATAGAAACGGTCGAAAATGCTGTCGAGCTTTCCGGGCGGAATGCCAGGGCCCTGATCGGTGATGGTGATTTCAACCACACTGCCGGTCCCGGGCCCTTCCCCGGCAATGTCGCGCGCGCTGGCATGCAGGGCGATGATGCCCTTTGGCGGCGAGAACGACACCGCATTGCCGATCAGGTTGCGCAGGACCTGCACCAGACGGTCCTCCACGGCCAGCGCCTTCAGCGGCGGGTCCTGATCGCGGACATCAAGCCGGAGCACGGGATCGTTTTCCCGGCGCGTCGTCTGATGCATTTCCGCCAGAATGGACAGAAGGGCCACGACGGAGACCGGCTCAGGGCGCACGCGGGAGAGTTCCGCGTCAATGCGGCTGGCGTCGGAAATGTCCGTAATCAGGCGGTCGAGCCGTTTGACGTCACTATTGATGATGCCAAGGAGCCGTTCGCGCCGTTCAGCGATCTGGATGCGCGGAAGCGTCTCGATGGCCGAGCGGATGGAGGAGAGCGGGTTCTTGATCTCGTGACTGACATCGGCGGCAAAGCGTTCGATGTCGTCCATCCGCGCCCAGAGCGCGAGCGCGCTGCCCCGGAGCGAGCGTGCCAAAACGCCGATTTCATCACGCCGCGCCAGAAGCCGCTCGGGCACGAGGTCCTTGCGGCCATCCGTCTCGCGCATGTCGTTGGACGCACGCGCCAGCGTCAGCAGCGGCCGGGCGATCGTGAGCGACAGATACCAGGACAGCAGGACCGTCACGACCAGCGCCGCCAGCACCAGCGACAGGATCGAGGAGCGGACGGCAAACAGCGTGCGATCCACTTCTGGTGCGTGGCGGGTGAGCTGGATTTCGCCAACCGTCACGCCATCGCGCACGACAGGCTCCACGACCGTCACGACAAGCTGATGGTCCTTGGTGCGCCGGATGAAAGGCGGCAGTTCCGCCTGGGAATGGAACGGCTGGGCATCATGCGGGCCGTCCATGGCGGTGTCATTGGTGTCGAGCGTCACTTCCTCGCTGGAGGTCAGCGGCAGGAGCGACAGCAGCCAGTCGTAGAAACTTTCGAGAATATTGTTCCGGGGCGGCTGCCACGATCCTCCATCGACAGGATCGGGAGCGGCATGATCCTGTTTGCCGCGCGAGGCCGTGCGACTGTCCACGACAAGCTTGCCGTCCGGATCGAACAGCAGGGCATGGGCGTTGGGGCTCGGTTCGGTCAGACGGGCCAACAGGGGGCGGGCCTGCGCGACGTCCAGCTCCAGATTGCCGCCGGGCGCCGGATGGCCGGGCGCATGGGCGCTGACCCGGACGGCGGACTGGCCGAGGGCTCCGGCATAGATATGGGCCTGCTCGCGCAGGGCGTTGACGTCGGTTTCCAGCAGACCGTTCTGGAACTGGTCCAGAAACAGCAGCGTGACGGCCAGAAGCGCAAGCGGCAGGGCGTTGAGCAGCAGGATCCGCACCAGAAGCGGTGAAGCCAGACGCCGGCGCGACAGGGAGATCTCCGACGCCCGGCGGGGGCGCAGACGCCTCAGGATCTTTGCGCCGACACTCCGCAGGGACTCGCCCAGCCCCGCGCGGGCCGATTCGGCACGGCGCCGGTCGCGGCCCTGTTCGAGCCGGTCGACGTCGAGCGCGTGACCTGTCGGGAAGGAGGCGGCGTCGTCATCCACGCGTGCTTACTCGTCCCGGTAACGGTAGCCGATGCCGTAGAGCGTCTCGATCTGGTTGAACTCATCGTCCACCTGACGGAACTTCTTGCGGACGCGCTTGATATGGCTGTCGATCGTGCGGTCATCGACATAGATGTTGTCGCCATAGGCGGCGTCGATGAGCTGATCGCGGGACTTCACCATGCCCGGACGCAGGGCAAGCGCCTTGACCAGCAGGAACTCCGTGACGGTCAGCGCAATGTCCTGGCCGCCCCACAGGCACTGGTGGCGCGTCTCATCCAGCGAGAGCTGGCCGCGCACGATGGCGGACCCGACGGCGGCAACACCCGTGGCCTCGGCCCGGCTGGCATCCTGACGGCGCAGCAGGGCGCGGATGCGTTCGATCAGCAGGCGCTGGGAGAACGGCTTGGTGATGTAGTCGTCAGCCCCCAGGCGCAGGCCCATGAGCTGGTCCAGTTCCTCGTCCTTGGACGTCAGGAAGATTACCGGCAGGTTCGAGCGCGCGCGCAGGCGCTGGAGCAGTTCCATGCCGTCCATGCGCGGCATCTTCACATCCAGAACCGCGAGGCTGACGGGGCGCGAGGTAATGCCCTGCAGCGCGCTTTCGCCATCGGTATAGGTGTGGACGGTAAATCCTTCGGCTTCGAGCGTCATCTGGACGGAGGCGAGAATGTTCCGGTCATCGTCCACCAGCGCGATGATCGGCGCGGCGGAGGCTCCGGTCGGCGTCTGCGAGGCAGAAGCGGGCGGCGCGTAGGGGGTTCGGGGCGTCTCCATGAGGGGTCCGTCTGCTGAGAACTGTTGCGGCCTTTTACCTATAACCCATGATCCATGATGGCGGAAAATAGGCTTTTCAGTGACATGATGCGTCGCTATGCGACAGCGCAACCCTTGTCTTTGAGACAATCAGCGTTATCTCCTGAAGAAGAACGGGGCCGCATGATGGCCCGTCCCATAGCAGAAGGTCGTGACATGACAGACCACAACGCCTCGCCGGAAACGGCCCACGACGTGCCTGAACAGGGCGTCGAGACCTCCGGCCACGAAACGCCGGGCATGAACGAAACCGGCGGTGAAACGCTGGAAGAGACGACTCCCGAAGCCCGGATCGAGGCTCTTGAAGCACAGGTTGCGGAACTCAAGGACCGCTGGGTCCGTTCCGAAGCCGAAAGCCAGAACATCCGCGCCCGCGCCAAGCGCGACATCGAGGATGCGCGCCAGTACGCCATCCAGAAATTCGCCCGTGACGTGGTCGAGGCTGCCGAGAACCTTCAGCGCGGCCTGGCATCCCTGCCCGCGAAGACCGAAGGCGAAGACGTCCTCATCACCAAGCTGCGTGAGGGAATCGAAGGCACCGAGCGCTCCTTCATCAACATTCTCGAACGCCACGGCATCACCTGCGAAGACCCGACCGGCAAGCCATTCGACGCCAACCTGCACCAGGCCATGGCAGAACAGCCGTCCGACCAGCATCCGTCGGGCCATGTCATGCAGTCCTGGACGCCCGCATGGCTGCTCAAGGGCCGTCTGCTGAAACCCGCCATGGTCGTTGTGGCTAAGGGTGGGGCGCAGGCTGCTCCGCAGGGCGTCGACAAGACGGTCTGATCCCTTCCCTCGAGCAGAGGGGCGAAGGACCGAAATCCCACGTCCGGGATTTCTTTGCGGAACGGCAACCGTGAATGGTTGGCGTTCCGCAACACCCTGCTAAAGTCGGCCCATGAGTCGCATTCTTGTCATAAAGCTCGGCGCCCTGGGCGATTTCGTTCAGGCATTCGGAGCTTTCGCGTCCATCCGGGCCGCTTTTCCCCACGCCACACTCACCCTCCTGACCACTGCGCCCTTCGTGGATCTGGCCCGTGCTGCGCCGTGGTTCGACGAAATCCTGACGGATGACCGTCCGTCGATGGGCAACCTGCCGGGGCTGTGGCGCCTTTCCAGAAAACTCCGCGGCTACGACCGGGTCTTCGATCTTCAGACCTCGGGGCGTTCGAAAACCTATTTCCGCCTCGCCGGACAACCCGCAAACTGGTCCGGCATTTCCGACGGGTGCTGCCATCCGCACGGCAATCCGTCACGCAACGACATGCATACGCTGGCCCGACTGGATGACCAGCTTCATGACGCCGGTGTCACGCCCCTGCCCCGCAGTGTTCCGCGCTGGCTTCAGGGGCATGGGTCTGACATCGCCGCGCCCTACGCCGTTCTGGTGCCGGGTGCGGCGTTCCACCGCCCACAGAAACGTTGGCCTACATCTCGCTTTACCGAGATCGCCAGAGCCCTCGTGGCCAAAGGCATCCGCCCGGTCATCGTGGGAACACAGGCCGAGGCGCCGCTGGCTCAGGACATTCTGCGCCTCTGCCCCACCGCCCTCGACCTGACGGGCCGGACCACGCTGCTGGAACTGGCTGGCGTACTGGACCGGGCGCAGATCGTGATCGGGAACGACACCGGGCCGATGCATCTGGCTGCCGCGATGGACACGCCCTGCATCACGCTCTTTGGCCATGACAGCGACCCGCGCCTGACAGCGCCCCTCACCCCCACGGCAGGCCGGACGGATCTGATCGTGGTACCTGATCTGGCGATGCTGCCCGCTTCCCGGGTCGAGACCTGCATGGAGGCAATGCTCTCCCGATGACCCGGGTCCGCTGCGTCATGATGCAGAAGAACGAGGCGACACTGCTGGAGCCTTGGATTCTGTGGCACGCGGCGATTTTCGGTTTTTCAAATCTGACCGTCATCGACAACGGCTCGACCGATCCGGCCGTTCTGGACATCCAGACGCGGTATGAAGGCAAAGGGGTCCACATCGTCCGGGACCATGCGTCCCCCGGCGATTTCCTGCACAAGGGGGACGTCATTGCCGGGATCATCCGGCAGTGGGACGCGGAGAATGCCTGTGATTTTGCCGTACCACTGGACTGCGACGAGTTCCTGACGGTCTTTCTGGACCAGCTTTCGCTCGATCCGGAGGTCATCCGGCGGCAGTTCGATTATCTGATGCAGGAAAACGCTACCTTCATCACGGACCGGCTTCTGCTGAACGTGCCGGAAGCTCCGGATTACTATCTGCCGCAGATCGTGCGGCGTGGGCTGTTCCGGGCACAGACAATCGTCAGTCTGGACCGCGGCTTTCACAATCCGCAGAGCATTTATCCCGAGCGCTATGTCCGCACGCCGTTCGTGCATCTCCATCTGCACAATCGCCCGGACTATGAAGAAATCCGCCGTTTCGCGCGGCAGAAACTGGCTGCTTCGGAAACCGGCGAGACGCTGGAGCACCCTCAGGACGGAACGCATCTTCACTTCTATTTCGAAACCGGCTCCGAGGATTTTGCCGCCGGGTATCGGCCTGTTCCGAACATCTATGCCTCCGTGATCGCACAGCGCCTGCGGGAACTGGGGATTGATCCGGATATCCTGCTTGGAACCGACAATACCATTCCGCATCCCCCCCTCAACATTCCATCCGGCTTTGTCGCGCATCGGGCGCTGGAGGACGGGCAGCAGCACGAATACCGGGTGTTCGATCCGGTTTTCTACGCCGCGAACAACCCGGATGTGGCGCAGGATGCCTATTACGGGATCTGGCCGCTCATCCATTATCTGACCTGCGGATGGGATGAAGGCCGGCAGTCCGATCCCGGCAATGTCCCGCCGCTCGTGCTCCAGATGGACAAAGCGACCTGAAAACAGACTGTCTGTCCGTCTGGGGGTTGCAGCGCGGCGGGGATTGAGGCCATTTACCGGTTCGTTTTTCGGCAGACCGATCTGCCGTCCCCACTCGCACAGGAGCGATCTCCATGCCCGCCATCACACTCCCCGACGGAAGCGTCCGCACATTCGACGGGACGGTGACGGGCACGACGATCGCCGCTTCCATCGGGCCGGGTCTCGCCAAGGCCGCCATGGCGATGGAAGTGGACGGCAAGCCCGTCGATATCGGCACCGAAATCAGCAGCGACGCGTCCGTAAAGTTCATCACCCGTAAGGATGAGGACGCGCTGGAAATGATCCGCCATGACGCGGCGCATGTTCTGGCCGAGGCCGTGCAGTCCCTGTGGCCTGAAACGCAGGTTACGATCGGACCGAGCATCAAGGACGGCTTCTATTACGATTTCTCCCGCGAGAAGCCGTTCACCCCGGAAGATTTCCCAGCCATCGAAGCCAAGATGCGCGAGATCGTGGCGGCCAATACGCCGTTCGTCCGCGAGGTCTGGGACCGTGACGACGCCATCCGTTTCTTTGAAGAAAAGGGCGAGGACTTCAAGGCGCAGCTGATCCAGGACCTGCCGGAAGATGAGCAGATCTCGATCTACCGTCAGGGCGAATGGCTCGATCTGTGCCGCGGCCCGCATCTGCGCACCACTGGTGATGTCGGCACGGCATTCAAGCTGATGCGCGTGGCCGGGGCCTACTGGCGCGGCGACCACCGCAACCCCATGCTGACCCGCATCTACGGCACCGCCTGGCGCGACAAGAAGGAGCTGGACGCCCATCTCCTGCGCCTTGAGGAAGCCGAGAAGCGCGACCATCGTCGCATCGGCCGCGAGATGGACCTCTTCCACATCCAGGAAGAAGCCGTCGGCCAGATCTTCTGGCACCGCAAGGGCTGGCGCCTGTACACGGTTCTGCAGGACTACATGCGTCGTGCGCAGGAGCGGAACAACTACGAGGAAGTCCGCACCCCGCAGCTTGTGGACCGCGCGCTCTGGGAGGCTTCGGGCCACTGGGACAAGTATCGCGAGAACATGTTCATCGCGACCGTCGAGGACGAGGACAAGACGCTCGCCCTTAAGCCGATGAACTGCCCGTGCCATGTGCAGATCTTCCGCCACGGCCTGCGCTCCTATCGTGAGCTGCCGCTGCGGATGGCGGAATTCGGCGCGTGTCACCGTTACGAACCGTCAGGCGCGCTGCATGGCATCATGCGCGTGCGCGGCTTTACGCAGGACGACGCCCATATCTTCTGCACGGACGACCAGATCGCGGACGAGACCGCGAAGTTCGTGAAGATGCTGGCGGAGGTCTATTCCGATCTTGGATTCGATACCTTCCGCGTGAAGTTTTCCGACCGTCCGGAAACGCGTGCGGGTTCGGATGAAGTGTGGGACCGGGCGGAAGGCTCGCTCAAAAAGGCCTGCGAAATCGCGGGCGTCGAATACGAGTACAATCCGGGCGAAGGCGCATTCTATGGTCCGAAGCTGGAATTCGTACTGACCGATGCCATCGGCCGTGACTGGCAGTGCGGCACGCTTCAGGTGGACTATGTCCTGCCGGAGCGTCTGGATGCCTCCTATATTGGCGAGGACAGCAACCGCCACCGCCCGGTCATGCTGCACCGCGCGATTCTCGGCAGTTTCGAGCGCTTCATCGGTATCCTGATCGAGCAGTATGCCGGCAAGTTCCCGCTCTGGCTGGCGCCGACGCAAGTTGTCGTGGCGTCCATCGTCTCTGACGCCGCCGACTATGCCAACGAAGTTGCGGCAACGCTCAAGGCTGCGGGCCTCCAGGTCGAGACCGATACCCGCAGTGATAAGATCAACGCCAAGATCCGCGAACACAGCCTTGCGCGCGTTCCGGTCATCCTGGTCGTGGGTCGCCGCGAAGCCGAGGAGCGCAAGGTCGCCATGCGCCGTCTGGGCGGCGCGGCACAGGAGATCCTGTCCCTCGACGACGCCGTTGCAGCGCTTGCGAAAGAGGCTCAGGCCCCCGACATCGCGCGCTTTGCAAAGGATTGAACGTAATCCCCTTGCACCGGGCGTAAGGCAGGACTATGTGCAGAAGGAACGGGATCGGAAATGGCCGTATCCCGCCTTTCTTCGTGAAGGCGGATGCTGCTGACCGGACCCGAGAGAAACTGATGACAGGAGCTGACCATAGCTAGACCGCCGATGCAGGCCGCGCCCACCCGTGAAGGACCGCGCGTCAACGAGGAAATCCGTGTTCCGCAGGTTCGTCTGATTGACGAAGAAGGCGAAATGCAGGGCGTTATGACGACCCGGGATGCCCTGATGCGCGCTTTTTCGGTGGGTCTCGACCTTCTGGAAATCAGCCCGACCGCTGTTCCTCCTGTCGTGAAGATTCTCGACTACGGCAAGTTCAAGTATGAGCAGCAGAAGAAGAAGAACGAAGCCCGCAAGAAGCAGAAGGTCATTGAGATCAAGGAAGTGAAGGTTCGTCCCGGTACGGGCGAGCATGACTTCCAGACGAAGCTCAAGGCCATTCACAGCTTTCTTGACGAAGGCGACAAGGTCAAGATTTCCCTGCGCTTCAAGGGCCGCGAAATGGCCCATCAGGAGCTCGGCATCAAGATGCTTGAGCGTATCCGCCAGGAAGTCGAGGAAAAGGCGAAGGTGGAGCAGATGCCCCGTCTTGAAAACCGCCAGATGCTGATGGTGATCGCACCCCGCTAAGGGGCGCTTTCAGTTCACAAATGAAAAACCGGCCGCCCTTTCGGGATCGGCCGGTTTTTTTTATGGCTTGTCCGTTAGGCGGCCTCGGCTTCGAGATTCGTCCGATAGAGCGCGACGAACTACCGCAGCATTCCTGCGATCTCGGCGACCGGGGTTTCCCAATCCCCCGAGCGGGGCTGGCGGAAAATCCGCATGCTCGGATACCAGGACGTCGTCGTAGCGGTTTCGCCCCAGCGCCAGCAGGCATCGCTGCGTGAGATCATCCAGACCGGCAGGCCGAGTCCACCAGCCAGATGGACGATGGACGTGTCCACGCTGATCAGCAGATCCACGCCGTAAAGCCGGGCTGCCGTATCAGCGAAATCGATGATCCCGTCCGTCACGTCGGTCACGGGCAGGCCCGTTTCGGCAATCTGGTTTTTGGGCATGCCGAGCTGGAAACTGACGAAACGGATGCCATCCACTTCCATCAGGGGCGCGAGTTTCTCCAGAGGCACGCTCCGCCGACGATCAACCTGTGTGGCAACAGGATCATGCGCCCTGGGATCACCATTCCAGACGAGTCCGACAATCAGATCGGGCTGTGCCATGTTTTCCGTCAGGCTCTGGCGAAGCGCGCCCCCTTCCCTGATCTGCTCTTCGGCAGGGACGGACAGGTACGGACAGCCGGGCGCTGTGGACGGTGTCATCTTCAGGCGGAATGGCAGACCGACCATCGGGCAGTGCAGGTCCAGATGTAGCGCGGGGTCGAGCACCGAGACGATCTGATCGATCCCTTCCACCCGTTCCAGAAGCCTGACCAGCGGGATGGGTACCTGAACCACGACCGTGGCTCCGCGCGCTTTCAGGAGGGGCACGAAGCGGATGAACTGGAGTGTGTCGCCATAGCCCTGTTCGTGATGGACCAGGATGGTCTTGCCGCTCAGGTCTTCACCTTCCCACTGCGGGACAGTGAGGTCTGTGCGCGGGGTCTGACAGCAGCGCCAGCGCCATTCATATTCACGCCACCCGGCATCGAAATTTCCGGTTTTCAGGAGGCTGACAGCGCGCCCGAAACGACAGACACCGTTTTCGGGAGCGAGCGCGATGGCCCTGTCATAATACGGCAGGGACTTTTCGCTTCGGCCAAGGCACTGCAGGGCGTGAGCAATATTGTTGATGGCCGGGACATGGTCGGGGAAAAGCGCGTCGCCGGTTACGGCGTTCTCAAGGGCATCGTCAAACAGACCCCGGCGGGCCTGAACCAGACTGAGATCGATGTAATAGGGGGCCTCGGACGGCTTCTGCTGGATCGCGACTTTCAGCGCCCTCTCCGCACCGTCCAGATCGCCGGCTTCCAGACAGACGATACCCAGACGATGCCAGATTCTCGGGGCATGCACGTTCATGTGCAGGCTCTGGAGATAGAAGCTGCGCGCCTGCGGCCAGTCCCGGAAGCGTTCATAAAGACATCCTGCCAGAAACGTGGAATGGGGATCCTGAGGGAGGGTCTGGATGCCTTCATGCAGCTTTTCGAGCGCAGACGGGATGTCGCCTGCCTCACCAAGAGCGAGAATGTCCTGCGCCAGCAAACGGAAAGAGTTGGGCATGAAGGCTCCTTTTTTTTCCGTCGTAGCGGACGCCTCCTAAGAAACCCTTAAAATCCTCCGTTTTCCTGTCCTGCTGTACGGTTCAGCCTTCCAGTCTGCGGGTCAGGCGTTGCAGAAATGGGCGGATGAGCAGGAATTTGCCGTATCCCCATT
The DNA here is from genome assembly GCF_006539685.1 of Gluconobacter oxydans. Taxonomy (GTDB): domain Bacteria; phylum Pseudomonadota; class Alphaproteobacteria; order Acetobacterales; family Acetobacteraceae; genus Gluconobacter; species Gluconobacter oxydans. The sequence continues at coordinate 72,539 of NZ_BJNM01000004.1, read as the reverse complement.
GCAGAACGGCCAGAACGGCCGGATTGCGGGCTGCAAGACCCACAGGACGCAGCAGGGGAATGGCGCGCCACATGGCGGCGAAGGCAGCAGCACCTTCATAAAGATGCCCGTCTTCCTCGGCTTGAAACCGGGCCAACAGAGTGGCCCGGTCCAGTGGGCAGCCCTGGTCCGACTCCAGATTGATGAAGCGGATGGCACCGCGCCGGTCCAGACGTTTCATCAACGCGATCTCACGGCGGCAGAGCGGGCAGCCGCCATCGAACCAGACCGTCACCATGATCCGCGAAGTCCCGGCTGGGGGAGGATCATGGCGACAGTTCGGCCTGCACGGAGACATTCACGCGAAGGGTCTGCTCGTCCGGGCTACGCTGCGGCGGGGCGGAATCGGCCATGCGGGCGGCCATGAGCATCACGGGGCGGGGGCCCGGTTCCTGATAGGAAATGCGGACTTCCTTGAGGCGCGCAAGACGCAGGCCCAGGGTCTGCGCGCTCTGTTCGGCCTGGGAGCGGACCTTTTTGAGGGCTTCCGTCCGGGCTTCCTGCAGCAGGCGGTCGCGGGTGGCATCGTCGAGCGACCAGTCGAGGCCTTCCAGCATCAGGGACTGTGACTGAAGCTGTCCGGCCAGGCCGAGCAGCCGCACGGAATCCTGTCCGCTGAGTTCAAGCTCCTGCCGGGCCGTCCAGCTCTTGGGGCCATGCTCGGGCGTGTTTTCGTAAATGGAGTATCCGCCCGCCTTCGCCACGATTCCGTCCTGACCGCCGGCCAGCTTCATGGCAGCAGCCATCCGGGTGTTCACGTCCTTCTGGGCCGCCGCAGCAGACGGGCTGTCGGAGCGGACGGAAAGACGCACCGTCAGTTCCGTTGGAACCGCATGGGCGGTGCCCATGACGCTGAAATCAAGCTGGGTGGTGTTCTGCTGCATGTCGGCTGCCTGTGCGGTGGAAAATACGCCTGTTCCGGACAGGGCGATGAGAGAAAAAGCCAGAGCAGCCGCCAGAAGTGGAACAGGCCGGGGCAGGGAAAAACGGATCATCAGGTCTCCCGAGGACAGGTGTCTTGAGGACGTCCGAAATGCCGTCAGCGCGGTTCCGGAGCGTGTTTCAGCAGGACCAACGCCCGACGCAGGCGTTCGATCCCGGCGCGGACATGGCCCTGCGTGCAGAGAAGGTCTCCCTGCGCGCGCAGATGGCGGGCGTCTTCCATGATTCCCAGCGGAATGGCAGCAGGAGGAGCGGCCAGCCGGGCATCCACGTTTTTGCGCAGACGAGCGCAGTATTCCGCGTTTTCGGACGTCACCGGGATGGCATCGTCCGAATGTCCCGCTGGCAGGTGCTGCACCGGACGCAGGACCGGCGACGCGGCCAGACAGCCGAGCAGACAGAAGGCCGGAAGAACGGTCGGTGAAGGCAGGGAGAAGCGCATCACGGATTGTGTAGCCCATTCCAGCTAAGCGCAGAGTGGGGCGTGGATGAAACTTCCGTCATCCCTTTCGGGACACGGCGGGCACGACCGGGAGCAGGAGCGTCGCCGACAGGCCGGGCTGCCCGGTTTGCAGCTCGCCAGCCCTGAGTTCCAGCGCACCGCCATGCAGGCTCATCACGGCCTGCACCAGCGAGAGGCCAAGCCCGGCTCCGGGTGTGTTGCGGGCCGTTTCGGCACGGAAAAAGCGCTCCGAAGCACGGCTCAGATCGTCTTCGCTCATGCCCGGCCCCTGATCGGCGACGGTGATGGCCAGACGCTCGCCCTGCATGTCCACCGAAAGAGTGATGGTGGTTCCGGGGGGCGCGAACTTGATGGCGTTGTCCAGCAGATTGGCGACGGCCTGTTGCAGCAGATGCGGATCGCCATTGACCGGCTGGACCGCCCCTGCCCTGAAATCCAGATGCAGGCCCGCATCCTCGACAGAGGCCTCGTAAAGTTCGCTCAATCCTTCCAGCAGCGGGCGGATGTCCAGCACCGTGAAGGCGGCGCGTCTGGCCCCGGCTTCGAGTTGCGCGATTCTGAGCAGGGCCTCGAAAATCGACGTCACCCGGTCGAGATCCATGACCGCGCGGTCGATAGCGGCGTGAAGCTCCTCGGCCGACGTGGCGGTGCGGTTGGCGTCCTCAAGACGGGCGCGGGCACGGGCGATCGGGGTGCGCAGGTCGTGGGCGATGGCATTGGAAACCTGTTTGACGCCATCCATCAGGCGGTTGATCCGCTCGAGCATGGTGTTGACGGTCTGGCCCACCAGATCCGTCTCGTTGCCGGTCAGCGGAATGCGCTGGCTCAGATCGCCCTGCGCAACGGCCGCCGTGGTGCGGGCGATGGAGCGGACGACCTGCCGGAAAATGCGCCGGATCGCCAGCGCGCCACCGGCTGCCAGCAATGTCACCATGATCCACGCCCAGATCAGCGTATCGGTCAGGACGTGACGGACGAGCTGTCGCCCGCGGACGTCACGCCCGACGATCATCCGGAAACCCTGCGTCAGGGGATAGGCATGCATCTTGGCGTTGGTGCGGAAACCGTCGCGCTTGATGGCCAGTTCGTAAAACGTATCCAGCCGGGTGATGACGACAGGCCAGCCCGGCAGGTTTCCAGCATATTTCCGTCCGTCCGGGCCGACCAGAAGATACAGCTCGTCGTCATCGACGTTCTGGTCAAGCCGGTCCTGGATGGCGAGGCTGAGTGCGGTGGGGCCACCCTGCGCCCAGCGGTGGGACAGGTCGGCGGCATCGACCTGCACCGCGATCTCGACCTGACTGTCGAGCTGGCCGGTCGTGTTCCACCAGATGAAGGACAGGAACGCTCCGGCCGAAATCACGAAGACGAGGCCGTAAGCCAGAGCGAAGTTCAGCCCGGCCGAACGGATCGGCCAGCGCAGGCGCCGTTTCAGAACCAGACCGAAACAGCGGACCTTGCGCCGCAGCATCAACAATCAGTCCGCCCGCAGAATGTAGCCGGCGTTGCGGATCGTGTGGATCATGGGCTTGTCGAACGGCTTGTCCACTTTCTGGCGCAGGCGCGAGACATGCACGTCGATCACATTGGTCTGCGGGTCGAAATGATAGTCCCACACGCGCTCGAGCAGCATGGTGCGGGTCACGACCTGCCCGGCATGACGGATCAGGAATTCCAGCAGGCGGAACTCGCGCGGCTGAAGGTCGATCTTCTCGCCGCCGCGTTTGACGGTGCGGGACAGCAGATCCATTTCCAGATCGCCCACAACAAGCCGCGTCTGCGACGCGCTTTCAGGGCGCCCACGACGGCCCAGCGCCTCGACGCGCGCCAGAAGCTCGGAGAAGGCGAAGGGCTTGGTCATGTAGTCGTCGCCGCCGGCCTTGAGGCCAGCCACACGCTCGTCCACATCCGCCAGCGCCGAGAGCAGCAGGACCGGCGTTGCATTCTTCTGCCCGCGCAGGGTTTCCAGAATCCGCAACCCGTCGATGCCGCCCGGCAGCATCCGGTCCAGGATCACGACGTCATAATTCTCGCTGACGGCCAGAAACAGGCCGTCCTTGCCATTATCCGCCTCGTCCACGACATGCCCGGCCTCCCGCAGGCCCTTGAGCACGAAAGCACGGACTGTCGGATCGTCCTCGACCAGCAGGATACGCATCGTTGTCTTTCTTCCTTCCGAACGCAGTCTTGCCGTTCCTGTGAGGAAGAATACCGGCTTGAGAGAAGCCGTCAAAGGCGGTTGTTACAGAAAGACGCGTCTAGCGGGGGATTGCGTTGTCAAAATCGTTCTGCTGGGCATCGCGCAGGGAGGACGCGCTGATCGGCCCCCATGAGAACGGAGACGCTTCCGAAAGCCCGTCCCGATAGCCGCTCTGCCCCTGCGAGGGCGGGACAGGACTGCATCCGGCCAGAACGCCCAGCAGGAGAACACCGCACAGGCCAAGGCGGATCGTTCTGCCGGGGAACAGCTCAGTCATCCGCATCCTGCGGACGCGGGCCGATATGGATGGGCAGCATCAGGGTTTTCTTGCCGCGCTGGATCCGGAAGGTCAGGGTCATGCCCGGACGGGCCGCCGCGATACTGCGCAAGAGCATCCGCGCACTGGTGACGGGCACATTGTCGACCTGGGTGACGATATCGCCGCGCCGCAGACCGCCCTTCTGGGCGGGGCCACCATTATCGACGCCGGCAATGCCGATATCGGTGTCGCCATCATCGAGCGTGATGCCGAGCCAGCCATGTTCGGCATGGCCGGTCGCCTCGATTTCCGCGACGATGGGAGCGACGATTTCGGACGGGATGCCGAAACCGATCCCGACCGAGCCACCCGCGGGGGTCACGATGGCGGCGTTCACGGCCACGACCTGCCCACGCATGTTGAAGGCCGGGCCGCCCGAATTACCGGGATTGATCGGGGCGTCGAGCTGGATGAAATCGTCGAGCGAGCCGATCCCCAGATCGCGCCCGACCGCCGAGACAATGCCCGCCGTCACGGATGACCCGAAACCGAACGGATTACCCGCGACAAGAATCCAGTCCCCGATATCGGTCTGCTGGCTGTCACCCCAGGTGACATGCGGGAGCGGCTCGGGACTGTCGACCTTGATGACGGCGATATCCGTCAACGGATCGGCCCCCAGCAGGCGCGCCGGCATTTCATGCCCGTTGGACAGCGAGACCACGACCTTGTCCGCGCCGCCCACGACATGGCGGTTCGTGACGATGATCCCGGACGGATCGACGATGAAGCCCGATCCGGCGCCGACCATTTCTTCCTGCTGGCGCTTCATCCGGTCCCGGTAGCGCTTTTCCAGCGGGGTTCCGCGAATCTGGGGCGGAATGTGGTCGTGTCCGTCCGGGCGATTCTGGGTAATGGCGATGTTGACGACGGCCGGGATCACCTGCCGCACCAGCGGGGCAAAGCTCAGCGGGCCGTATTTGACCAGAAGCGGCGGCAGAGCGGGCGCAGGTGCGGGGACGACGGCGGGTTGTGTCGGGATGCCCTGCGCGTCCGTGTTTTCGCCTGCAACCGTGCGATCGGGGATGATCGTCGGGAGCATTTTCGGCGCTGGGGCCTGCATGACCAGCGGTTTTTGTGGCTGTTGCGCAGGATGCGGGACCGGCTGCGCAGTATTCCCATGGCCGCGCAAAGCCAGCATCAGCCCCACCGTCACGACAGTGGCTGTTCCGGCACCGATCGCAGCAGCCTGCAGGGCGCGGTTCATGGGAAACAGGACAGGAACATCGTCATAGCCATGCTGCTAACACAGAATTGTTCCACATCCTAAGATCATGGCAAAGATCGCGTCGAATCAACGCCTCGGGCGGGGTTTGGGTGGCTCGGCTGTCGCGGGATCCTCGGGCCAGTCATGGCGGGGATAGCGTCCGCGCATGTCCCGGCGCATGTCGGCCCAGCTTCCTTTCCAGAATCCTGCGAGATCAGCCGTGATCGCCTGCGGCCGCCCGGCCGGGGACAGCAGCGCGCATTGGAGGGCAAGTTGTCCGTCCGCAAGCTGCGGCGTCTGCGCCGTGCCGTAAAAGGCCTGCGCACGGGCGGAGACCGTGGGGACCGCGCCGGTATAGTCGATGTCGTGCGTGCTGGCCTTCAGCGTCAGGCGCGGCGGGAGTTTGCGGTCCAGCGCGGCGAGATCGGCATAGTCCAGACGGGCGCGAAGAATGGAGAGCAGGTCCAGCGCCCTGACCTGCGACAGGCGGTCACACCCGGCCAGATAAGGCTCCAGCCAGTCGAGCGATGCCGCCAATCCGTCATCGGACAGGTCTGGCAGATGGGGCGCATAGGTGGCGCGGGCATGGGCCACGCGGGCCTGGAACTGGCGCCCGGCCTCTGTCCAGGTCAGGGCCTGCGCCGGATTCGCGGCGACCTGCTGCATCAGGAGCGTCTGCGCTTCCTCGGGACTGATCTCGCCGTTGCGGTCCCGCAGGACCAGCGCGCCCAGACGGAGCCTGCGGCGGGCGATGATGCGGCCGGATGTGCCGTCCAGTGTCGTTTCCACCTGCTCGCGGGTCCGATCCAGCAGGGTCTGGGGCAGGTTCTCGGCATCCAGCGGGGCTGCGAGCGTGATTTCCGTTGAGGTGCGGGTGTGAAACGCCGCACCGGCCAGCAGCTTTTCGCGGGCCAGCGGATCATTGGCTGAGACGCGGGCACTCCCCCCGCCCGCCAACCGGAAACGCCCGAGTTCGCCCGCCGCCTGCGCGACACGATCCGGGAAGCCGGCAGCGAGCAGCGCGCCTGCGTGGTCCGGCAGGGGTGCGAGCGGCACCTCCCGGTCGCCCATGCGGCGTAGGAACCGTTTGGCGGACTGACGCATGTGGAACAGGCTGGCACGATCCGCGCGCGGGTCGTCGCGCTCGAATAAAGCGAGACGTGTGCGGATATCGGCTCCCGGCGCAGGACCGGACGGGCGGTTCGTGCGCGGGCGGAGCGGATCCCGCTCTTCCAGAAGCGCCGCCAGACAGGCCGCCGTCACACGCTCCGGCAGTGTGCGGGCCGCGCAGAGCATCGCGGCCAGACGCGGATGCGTGCCGAGGGATGCCATGCGTTTGCCGAGGGCGGTGATACGGTTGGCGTCATCGAGCGCGCCGAGTTCGCGCAGCAGTTCGCGCCCGCCAGCCAGAACGCCCGTTGGTGGCGTGTCCAGCAGAGGCAGACTGTCCGGAACCGTGCCCATGACTTCCTGCCATGCGGCGGTGACGAGCGCGAAATCCGTGAGATCGGCCACAAGGATTTCAGGGGCGTCCTGCGGGCGCAGGCTGCGCTGCGTCATTTCCGACCATAAGCGAATGGCAATGCCCGGAGACTGCCGCCCTGCACGGCCTGCGCGCTGGGTGGCGGTGGCGCGGGATATTTTCAGCGTTTCCAGCCGCGACAGACCGGTATTCGGATCAAGACGCGGGGCCCGGCGCAGGCCGCCATCGACGACGATCCGCACGCCGGAGACGGTGACGGACGTCTCGGCAATGGACGTCGCCAGAACGACGCGGCGCGTATCGGACGGGGCAATGGCGCGGTCCTGATCCTCGGTGGCCTGTTCGCCATGCAGCGGAAAGACTGGAACCGTGCCCTCCAGAAGGGGCTGTGTGCGGCGGATTTCGCCCACGCCGGGCAGGAAAGCGAGGATGTCACCCTCTTCTTCCGCCAGAGCCTGACGGATCGCGCGGGCACAGGCTTCGGGCAGCTCCCGCATGTGGGGAATATCGCGGGTGTGGCGGATGTCGATAGGGTACTGCCGGCCTTCGCTCTCGATCAGCGGAGCGTTCATCAGCGTCGTGAAGGCGCGGCCATCCGGCGTGGCGGACATGGCCAGAATCCGCAGATCCGGCCGCATTTCACGCTGCATGTCCAGACAGAACGCCAGAGCCGCATCCAGATCCAGCGAGCGTTCGTGCACTTCATCGAACAGAACCGCACCCACGCCGTCCAGCAGCGGGTCGGTCAGCAGGCGGCGCAGGAGCAGGCCTTCGGTCACGACTTCGATGCGCGTTCTGGCGGACATGGCGGAATCGGTGCGGGTGCGGAAGCCCACAATGCCGCCCGGCTTTTCCCCCAGCGACGACGCCATGCGCGACGCCGCACCACGGACTGCCACGCGACGGGGCTCCACGAGAATGAGGCGCTGTGTTCCGAACCAGGGTGCATCCAGAAGCGCGAGCGGCGTCAGCGTCGTCTTGCCCGCGCCCGGCGGGGCGACGAGGACGGCGTTGGGCTGCGTCTCCAATGTTGCCAGAAGCTCTGGCAGGATAGCCGTGACAGGGAGTTCGGGGGGAAGGGTAAAAGTCAGGGCGCGGCTCCGGCACAGCAGGTCAGAGCCGCTGTTATACCGTGCGTCTGCGCGAAAGCGATGGCGTGGAAAAGTGCCTTAAACGAAAAATGGTGGCCGGAGCCACCATTTCGTCAGAGCGCCTTGAGGCTTCCTGCGGACTTGCGTCCGTTGCGGCCGTCTTCAATCTCGTAAGAGACCTGCTGGCCTTCATTCAGGTTCTGCAGCCCGGCTTTTTCGAGAGCAGAAATGTGAACGAAAACGTCTGTGGTGCCGTCGCTGGGCTGGATGAAACCGAAGCCCTTCGTGGCGTTGAACCACTTTACTGTACCTGTCGCCATTGCAGGTCTCCTTTGATAACGCAGCTTTACGCGCAAACATTCACGTAATCAGTTTTTTCAGAGGGGGAAGGTGCGCCCGTGCGGATAAACGCAAGGCGATATTCTCCAGCCGGAAAAACAGCTGCGCCCTGAATATGCCGTCAATTTCCGGCGGGGTGCAAGTTCAAAATAAAACTCGCTCCGCATATTCCCGAAAGGCAGCTCTGGGAGAATGGTTTATTTTTCAGTTCCAGTATCCGCACCAACGCCCTGAAAAAATACGGCTTTCACCTTTTGCGGACACTTTCGGCGCAGAAGGAATTTCTTTGCCGCACCTGGACTTCACGTTTAGCGGAGCGGAAAGCCGAGCCTGTGCAGCACCGTGCGGATGACGTGCCGTCCGCTCAGGCCTTTGAAGCTGTCCACCCGCTTGGCGACCGTTTCCGACCAGACCCGCGAGGTCAGGCCCTGTTCCTTCTGGTAGTCATCCGCGATGCGGTCATAGGCCGCAATGCCTTTGGCTTCGTTTTCCGTGCTGTAACGCTCGCGGTGCAGGACAACATCCTGCCCCAGACGCGGTTTGTAGCCGTTCTGGGCGGCCGGATCGGGTTTGCCGACACAGAGCCCGACGACCGCGACCGAACGCGGCGGAAGGGAGAGGAGACTGGAGACTTCTTCGGGATGGTTGCGTAGGCCGCCGATATAGACCGTGCCCAGACCGAGGGATTCGAACGCGGTCACGGCGTTCTGGGCGGCAATCCCCGTATCGAGCGTCGCCATGAGGAACGTCTCCTGATAGTCGAGCGCCTCATGCCCCATCCCTGCCCGCTCGGCGATCCGCTCCAGCCGGGCCAGATCGACGATCCAGGCCAGGAACAGGGGCGCGACCTCGATATGCTTCTGGTTGCCGCAGAGCTCTGCCAGTCGGGCGCGCGTTTCCGGGTTTTCAACGGCTACGACGGACCAGACCTGAAGATTGCTGGACGTAGCGGCCGAGGATGCGGCGGCAATACCGGCTTCCAGCGTGCCTTCAGGCAGGGCGTCGGGCAGATAGGCCCGGACCGAATGATGCGACAGCAGCAGGTCGAGCACCGCGTTGTCCGGCAGGGTTTTCGGCGCCGGCGTGCGGTACCGTGTCTGCCACAGCGTGGAAATCCGTTCGGAAGAGGTGCCCGACATGTGGTGTTCCCTTATTCGTCGTATGTCATCAGAGCGTTCAGCGGAACGTCCAGTTTCTCACGGCCTTTCAGGTCCGCCAGTTCGATGAGCACGGACGCGCCCACGACTTCGGCCCCGACCTTGCGCAGAAGATCGATGGAGGCCGCGAGCGTGCCGCCCGTTGCCAGCAGATCGTCCAGCACCACGACGCGCTGGCCCGGCTTGATGGCGTCGGCCTGGATGTGCAGCTCGTCCTCGCCGTATTCGAGACCGTATTTCAGGGAAATGGTCTTGCCCGGCAGCTTGCCCGGCTTGCGGAGCATCGTGAAGCCGCAGCCCAGACGCAGGGCGAGCGGTGCGGCCGTCAGGAAGCCGCGGCTTTCGATTCCGGCCAGGATGTCCGGCTGCCAGGCGGCGATCACGCGGGCCAGACGGGCGGTGGCGACCTGCCAGGCGTCGGGCGAGCGGATCAGGGTCGAGATGTCGTAGAACAGGATGCCCGGCTTCGGAAAATCCGGAATCTCGCGAATGTAGTTCTTGAGATCGAGAGGCTGGGGATCCTGAAACGACATGGCGGCACTGCTTTCATCTGGTCATGGCAAACAGCGCGGCATGTAGGGGACTCTCCCCCCCGACTCAACCCCGGATTACGCCGGACGCCTAACCTCAAGCCTGATCCCGCACCTGTTCGGTGGCCTGTGCGATGGCTGCGAGAAGCCCTGCCCTGCGGAACGGTTTGGGCAGGACGGCCATACCCTGCGGGGCCATATCGCTTTCTTCGTAGTCCCCAGACATGAGCACGACGGCCATCTGCGGGCGGCGCTCGCGCAGCAGATGCGCGATTTCCAGCCCGTTCCGTGCGCCGGGCAGGTTGAGATCCGTCACCAGAAGATCCGGTGCCTCATCCCCTTCCAGCGCCGAGGCGCCGTCTGGCACATGGCGCACGCTCCAGCCTTCGCGCACCAGAACCGTTTCGACCACCAGGGCGATGGCGGCATCGTCTTCGACAAGCAAGGCTTTCATGGCAGGGCCCTCATGACGGATGTATTTTCAGGAGTGATGCGACGGTTCTGCCACGGCCGGCAGGTTGGGGCGCAGCAGGGCAAACCCCATGGCCGCGACAAAGGCGAAGGATAGAAAAAGCGCCATGGGAACGGCAGTTCCCGACGGCATCAGTCCGAACAGGGCGCTCGCTACGGCGCCGAACAGATACTGCATCGTCCCCGCCAGCGCCGAGGCCGAACCGGCACGGTCGGACTGTTCGGACAGGACGCCCACCATGGAGTTCGGACCGATAATGCCCGTCGGCCCCATCGTAATGATGAGCGCGATGATGAGCGGCCACAGGAACATCCCCTTGATGTGTCCCTGCGGGTCGAGGTCATAGTTCGAGACCACTGCCAGAAGCAGCAGGATGGCACAGCCTGCCAGACTGACGCCCAGCGCGGAGAACAGCATCCGGCCTGTGCTGACGCGCCCGACGAGCTGTCCGTTGATGGCCGACGCGCCGATCATGCAGATCGCGAACAGGCCAAAGAGCATGCCGTAATGGAACGGTGACATGCCGAACACGTCCTCGAACAGCATGGGGGCGGCCGTCAGATAGGTGAAGGTCACGAAACCCAGGAAGCTCCAGACCAGACCGTTCGTCACGAAACTGCGGGTCCGCAGGATATAGACGTAGCGTTCGATGATGGAGATGGGACGCAGGTCCCTCCGATCGTGTGGGGCGAGCGTTTCCGGGAAGATCGTCATCAGCAGGAGGGTACAGATCCCGCCATAGACGGCCGTCACCCAGAAGATGACGCGCCAGTCCACGAATTTGAGCGCAAAGCCGCCCAGCATCGGGGCCAGGATCGGCACCGTGCCCTGGATGACGATCAGGCGGGACATCATTTTCGAGGACGCATCACCTTCCGTCAGGTCTCGGATACAGGCATTCGGCACCACGAGTCCGGCCGAGGCCATGATGGCAGAAAAGACACGGCAGATGCACAGGAACGTCATGCTCGGTGCCAGCGCACAACCGATCTCGCCCAGCGTATAGCCAAGCATGCCGAGCAGCAGCGGCCAGCGGCGGCCGAAGCGGTCCGAGATCGGGCCGATGGTGATCTGCCCGATGGCCAGCCCGATCACCCAGGCTGCCATCGTGGCACTCCCCGACCCCGCAGCCGTATGAAGCTGACGCTCCATTTCAGGCAGGGCCGGCAGGTAGACATCCGTCGAGACCGGCCCGACAGCCGTAAAGATTCCCAGCAGAACCGGCAGCCATGCGGGCAGGGGATCTCCCCGTCTGAATGTCATGTTCTGATCTGTCATGCGCGTCTGCCTGTTCAATTCAGGTTGCGTGGTGTGAAGCTTTTTTCAGGAAGCCGGAGTGTCTGCGTTGTCTTTCGGGACGGTCTGGCCATGCTGCCGGAGCAGAATGGCGCCCAGCACACCCGACACGACGAACAGGATTCCCGCAAGCCCCAACTGAAGGACGTGCCCGATCCGCGTCCCGGAGCCGACCAACACGAAGATCAGGGTCTGCGGGAGCCCTCCCAGGAATGTCGCGACCGAAAACGGCAGCAGCGGCAGCTCGAACAGTCCGGCCGCCGTCGAGACCAGCAGGGCGGATCCCACCGGCATCAGGCGCAGCGTCAGGACCGCCCGGAAAGGCTTGGCGTGGAGCGTCCGGGCCAGCGCGACATAGTCCACCTGTAACCTGTCATGCAGCCGCGCCCGGAACGCGGCCGGAGCGAGTGCGCGCGCCCATCCATAGGCCAGAACCGCCCCCAGCATATAGGCCAGCGAACACAGAACAAGGCCGCCCCATAATCCGAAGGCCAGCCCGGCCGCCACGCAGAGCGCCTGTCGCGGCAGTCCGCACGCGCTGTACGGCACGGCCAGCAGCAGAAACCACAGCGGCGCGCCCGGCGTCTCGTGCCAGTGCGGCGCGTTTTCCAGCAGGTGATGAATGAACGGCAGCCGCTGAAGGGCCGCCACCAGGACCAGCATCGCGCCGATCGTCAGGGCCGCGCGCCAGGGGACAAGCTGTCGCAGCGTGCGACGCAGTTCCGGATCAGGGGGAAGAGAAATCGGGCTACCCATCCCTGCCCGATACCAGCCGGACCGCCCTTCGGCTACGGCCCGAACCATAAACAGCATTTCATGCCTTCACCCCGGGTACCGGAACAGGGACGGGAGAAAAAATCGACCCGCCTTCTTTTTCTCTTGAAGATATATCTTAAGATACTATATCGTTCGATATATCGAATAGGAGAACACAATGTTCAAACACAAGACTGACCGCTTCAACACCGACCGTCCGGATGTCGGACAGCGCCCCCGTCGCGGCCATCGCCGCGGTTTCTTCCGCATGGGAGGTCCCGTCGCAGAAGGCGCAGAGCGGCGAGATGGCCCCAATAAAGACCGGGGGCGCGGCGAAGGACGCGGCGGACGCCATCGGGGCATGGAGCGCGGTGAAGGCGGTTTCGGCCGTCGGCATGGCGGACGTGGCGGCGGAATGGGCGGCGGCCGTTTCGGCAAGGGCTTTGGCGGTGATCTGGGGGGCGAAGGCTTCACACGAGGTCGCAAGCTGACGGCCGATGAGCTTCAGCTCGTCATCCTCGCCCTGCTCGCCGAGGCCCCGGCCCATGGCTATGAGCTGATCCGGCGCCTCGAAGAGCGGTCCGGCGGCTTCTACAAGCCCAGCCCCGGCGTGATCTACCCGTCCCTTACCTATCTGGAAGAAACCGGCCTCGCCGCCGTCACCCAGGAAGGCAACCGCAAGCTCTATAGCCTGACGGACGAGGGCAAGGCGCATCACGAGGCCAACAAGGCTGAAGCAGCCCGCATCCTCGACATCATGAGCCGGATCGGTGCCCGTATGGCCGATGTCCGCGAAGCCTTTACCGGCATCAATGACCTCGACCCGACGCTGGGGCAGGAATTTCATGACGCAAGGTTCGCTCTGAAAGCTGCCCTGAAGTCCCGCCGTGGCGCGGATGCGGACGAACTGCGTCGCATCGTGGCGATCCTGCGCCGTGCCGCTGCGGAAATCGGCGGTCCGGCTGCTGACGAGGCATCTGCCGAAAAGACTTCGGCCGAATAAGGCAGGAACACCGGCGTACCTCTCCCAACGGCCGGCACAATGCCGTAAAGGATGGTCTATGATCGTTCAGGACCATCCCCATTTCTGCAACATGCCCGAGGACATGCGGTATTACCGGCCGGAGCATTTCGGAGAAGGATTCATCGAGAAATCGATGGTCTTTCTTCTGCCTGAACGGCTGAAAAAGTTCCGGCGCAACCTGTGGCATGTGCGGCGCAATCCCGGCGATGACGCAGTCTATATGCCGCTGTTCCGGGTCAACTGCATCCTGCCGTCCGAACCCGCCCCTGCCGGACTTCAGGGGCCGTTCGACGTCTATCCCTTCTATACCCGCACCACGAAAACCCGCAGCCGCGAGCTGGACTACTACGTCCTGTTCATCTTCCGCGACCGTATGTCCTGGATGCGCTGCAAGGCTCTGCTGGAGAAATCCTAGCCTCACGCAGCTGTGCCGTTGAGGATCGGCCTTAACGGCTCAATGATAACGGACCTTCCAACAGCACGAGGTTCCGCGTCATGGCCAAGTCCCTTTACGCCACGCTCAAAGCGCTGCCCGGAAAGCGCGAAACCCTGCGCGCTCTGCTGACGAAACTGGCTGGGGACGTTCGCGCCGAACCGGGCTGTGAGCGTTTCATGGTCTATACGCTCGCCTCGGACCCCGACCTGTTTCATGTGGAAGAAACCTACCGGGATGATGCGGCCACATGGCAACGGAGCACGGCAGGGTGTTCAACCAGACGATTACGCCTCTGGTTGAAGGGGGCGGATCGGAAGTCGTCTTTCTTGACGCCGTGATCTGACGCTATTTCAGGTACAGATAGAATGGGATGATCCCGAAAATTGCCCAGGCGATCATGAAGATGAACGGGGCCTGATGGGCGAAAAGTGCGCCACGCTGGGCACGGCGCATCATGTCGCGGGTTTCGTCCTCGTTCGGCGCCAGTGTGAAATCGGTCAGGTCCGGGCTGCGGGTGTACAGATTGCGCTGTTTGCCCTCCCATTTCCCGATTGCGGCATAGGCCGCGCGGATGCCTGGCAGCGCCATCAGGGCGAGGACAAATCCCAACAGGGAAAACAGGGGCGGCAGCAGAAGAACCATGCTGTCGCCCCATCTTTTTGTGGAGCCCGTCATGGCCGTCGCATAGGCGATGACGAGGAAGGCCTGCGATCCCAGAAGCGCCTGAAGGCGGCCGTTCACGACTTCCGTCTCGAACCGGATTTCCGAGCGGTAAAACGCCAGAAGCTCATTATCGGTCGGATGGCCGCGCGCGATGATCTGGCTGGTATCGGGAGACGGCGATGCGGTTTCGACCATCGGGACCTTCATGATGTACTGGAGAACAGCTAGCGCCCCAGACACATCTCCGGTTCCGTGAGGTCGGGGAAAACCCCTCAGATCAGCCCTTTTGCCCGGATCAGCGCAAAAGCGGCCAGCGAGACCATGCATTTCAGTTCGCCGTCTCGGATCATGGCTTCGAACGCGGCCAGCGTCATGTCGTGGCAGGTGATGTCCTCTTCCGTGGCTTCCAGATCCCTCTCGCCACGCGTCAGGTTGCGCGCCAGGAAGACATGGCCTTTCTGGTTCGAATAGCCTGCACCCTGATACATGCTGCCGACATGGATCATCTCACCGGCGCGTAGCCCGGTCTCCTCCCGCAGTTCGCCCAGCGCGAGCTCGACCGGATCGACGTTCTCTTTCGTCTCCCACATGCCCATCGGAAGCTCCCACAGCCGCTCGCCCACGGGATAGCGGAACTGCTGGATCAGCGTGACCTTGCCGTCGGCGTGCAGCGGCAGGATCACGACGAACTCGCCCCGCTCCACGATGCCATACAGGCCCTGCTTTCCGTTGGGATGGACGATGATGTCCTCGCGCAGGGCCGTCCAGGGATTGCTATAGGCCAGCCGGGTCGAAATCGTCTGGAAACCGGCGTCCCTGCGGGCGTCTTCAAGGGTCGTGTCGGAGCTCATGGACGGATCCTGATCTTGTTTCGTTCTTCCGAATCGGCGAAACTTGCCTCATGGAGCAACGCCGGATCGTGCATATCGACATGGACGCATTTTACGCGTCTGTCGAACAGCGGGACGACCCTTCCCTGCGCGGCCGTCCGCTCGCAGTGGGTCGGGGCGAGGCACGGGGCGTGGTGGCCGCCGCAAGCTACGAGGCCCGCCGTTTCGGGGTCCGCTCGGCCATGCCATCGGTCACGGCCAAACGCCTGTGTCCGGAGCTTTTGTTCGTACCGGCGCGGTTTGACGTCTATCGCAGCGTCTCGGCCCAGATCCATGACATCTTCTCGCGCTACACACCTTTGATCCAGCCGCTGTCGCTGGATGAAGCCTATCTGGATCTGACGGACCATCTCGGCGCCTATGGTTCGGCCACGCTGGTCGCGGACCGCATCCGCGCGGACATCCACGCCGAGACTGGCCTGACCGCCTCCGCCGGTGTGTCCTACAACCGGTTTCTCGCCAAGCTGGCCTCGGATTACCGCAAGCCGGACGGGCTGTTCGTCATCACGCCCGCCATGGGGCCGGAGTTTGTGGCCGCCCTGCCCGTCGATGCGTTTCACGGTATCGGGCCGGCCATGGCGCGAAAAATGCGTGCTCTCGGCATTGAGACGGGAGCCGATCTGCGGGAGCGGGATATCGAGACGTTGACCCGACATTTCGGCAAGGCGGCAACGTTCTATTACGGTATTTCGCGCGGGATCGATCACCGGCCTGTCGTCGTAAACCGGGAGCGCAAATCCCTCGGGACAGAGCAGACCTATCTTCGGGACCTGACTTCCGAAGCCGACGCGCATCAGGCGCTGACGCAGATCGCGGCCACGCTGTGGGGCAGCGCCCAGCGCCGCCAGCTTCAGGCGCGGACGGTGACCCTGAAGGTCAAATACGCCGATTTCCGCCAGATCACCCGTGCCCGCACCCTGTCCGCGCCGGTTCCGTCCGAAGAGGTCCTGCTGGAGACGGGCCAGAGCCTCATGGCGCCGCTGTTTCCGTTCGTGCCGGGCGTGCGACTGCTGGGGCTGACACTGTCAGGCTTTCATGCGGCGGAGAGCCCGCCCTGCGACCAGATGGAACTGCTTTTCTAAGGGCACCCGGCGCTGTCCGGACAGAATTGCATTCTTTCCGGCGTCTGATGCGTTGGGGATCAGCCTGTTCTGAACGGGCCCTTTTTCCACCGCATGGACCAACGCATGCCCCGCCCCACTTTCCCGGCCACTGTCCTGCTGGCGCCGCTCCTGATGATGGGAGGCTGTGCCTCCAGAGCCGCTCTGTCGCCGGATTTCGAGAAAACCCTCTCCCGCAACCAGCAGGGACATCCCTTCTCCCCAGCACGCAATTCGGTAGCATTTCTGGGAGAGCCTGACCTGTCCTCTGCTACCACCGCAAACCTTGTGGGGACATTGCATTACTGCCGGCAGAACGCCATGCTGACGGGAAACGAGACCGGGAGTCCCACCTCCCCTGTTCAGAACGACCGGGACTATGTCACGGGAAAACAGGGCATTCTTCAGGCTCTCAGCCTACGGACAGGACAGCGCGAACAGTATGCCCTGCCGTCCATGCCCCTACCGCTGCGCCAGACAGTCTGCACGTCTGTCGCGTCCCGTCTGCGTCAGCCCGTTTAGCCTCTGATTCCGGACGATTTCACTCGCTATTGTGAAAGTCCGGAAAGACACGGCCCCGTGACGGCCTCCCTCATCTGGCTTATGCCAGAGAAGATCTTTTTACAGCCAAGTCTCAGGAGAGCAGATCCATGACCGCGCAAGACACGCCGGCGGACTCACCGACGAAACGCGTTCTTGCCGTCGTCCTGTTCAATCTTCTCGTCTATATCGTGATCGGCCTGCCCAACGCCGTCCTGACGATTTTCGTACATCAGGGACTGGGTTACAGCACGACCGTCGCGGGCATCACATTCTCGCTCCAGTATTTCGCGACTTTTGCGGCCCGGCCCTCCGCCGGACGGCTGGTGGACCGGATCGGCCCCAAACCCGTGGTCATCGGCGGGCTCGTCACCTGTCTGCTGTCCGGCCTTCTGGTGACCGGGTCGGGACTGCTCGCGGCCACACCGCTGCTGTCGCTGGGTGTGCTGCTGTCCAGCCGCCTGCTGCTGGGGTGGGCGGAAAGCTGGGCCGCGACCGGGGTGATCGTCTGGAACATCCGGCGTGCCGGGGCAGAAAATACCGCCATCGCCATTTCCTGGAACGGCATCTGCTCCTATGGCGGGATTGCGCTGGGTGCGCCGATCGGGGCCAAGCTGTCCATGCTGGCCGCACCCTATGGCGGGCTGGTTTCGGTGGGCATCCTCTCGGTGGCCCTGCCGCTGTTCGGCCTGGCGCTGATCGGCTTCTACCCTGCCGTCAAACCCATTCCCTCGACCAGCCAGCCCATTCCTTTCTCCCGCGCGCTCAGATTCGTCCTCCCGCATGGTTCGGCCCTGGCGGCAGGGTCCATCGGATTCGGGGCGATCTCATCGTTCCTGGCGCTGTATTATTCGGTGCTGCACTGGCAGGGCGCGGCGACGGCGCTGGCGGTTTTCGGATTCACTTTCGTCGTCATCCGGTTTTTCTTCGCTTCGCAGATCGCCAAGCGCGGCGGCGTGTTCGTGGCGATCGTCTCGCTGCTGGTGGAAGCGCTCGGACTCGCCACGCTCAGCGTGTTCCAGACACCATCCGCTGCCCTTGTGGGCGCTGCATTGACGGGCGCAGGTTTCTCGCTGCTCTTCCCGGCTCTGGGCGTTCTGGCCGTCAACAGTGCGGGTCCGGAGAACCGCGGGGCAGCTCTTGGGGCCTATTCCATCTTCATTGACCTTGCCATCGCGTGCTCGGGGCTGTTTCTTGGACAGGTCATCGAGTTCGCCGGTTACAGGACGATGTTCGCCACCACCGCCATCTGCTGTCTGGTGGGTGTGCTGATCAGCCGTTCCCTGGGGCGCCGGACCGCATGACGGATCTTCGCTTCAACTTACACGGACCCGACATGACCATTCGTTCCTGCGCCGTCTTCTGTGGCTCCCGCTTCGGCAACTCCCCCGTCTATGCCGAAGGTGCAAAAGAAATCGGAACGGCCCTGGCGCGACACGGAATCACACTGGTCTATGGCGGCGGCCATGTGGGGCTGATGGGCACGGTGGCGGATGCGGCGCTTCAGGCGGGCGGCAAGGTCATCGGCGTCATTCCCAAATTCCTCCATGCCCGCGAAGTCATGCACAAGGGTGTGACGCAGCTTGAAGTCACGCCGGACATGCACACCCGCAAGGCCCGGATGTTCGAGCTGTCCGACGCCTATGCGATCATTCCGGGTGGTCTCGGCACGTTCGACGAACTCATGGAAATCATGACCTGGAAGCAGCTCGGCCTGCATCAGGAGCCGATCTACATCGTCAATATCGGCGGCTGGGCCACGTCCCTGGTCAACACGCTCAATGATGCGGTCGATCAGGGCTTTGCGGACCCGTCGGCCCGCAAGCTGTTCACGGTCGTCGAGGACGTGCCGGAACTGATGAGCCACCTGTCCGTCAGCGTCCCGGCCTGACCCCGGCTGAGCGGGGCCAGTCCCCGCTCAGCCTTCCAGTGTTGCCACGAGCAGACTGACCACCTCTTTCAGTCGTGTGCGATCGGCGTCGGAGAACCGGTCCTTTACGGGGCTGTCGATGTCCAGCACGCCCACGAGCGCGCCTCTGGCCACGACCGGAAGCACGATTTCCGATTCCGAAGCCGCATCGCAGGCGATATGTCCTGGAAACGCATGTACGTCCGGCACGACCAGCGTCTCCCGGTTCTGCGCGACCGTTCCGCAGACGCCGCGCCCGAGCGGAATCCGCGTGCAGGCCAGACGGCCCTGAAACGGCCCCAGCACGAGCTGGCGATCCGCCTCTTTCCACAGATAGAACCCGGCCCAGTTGATCTGCGGCAGGGTTTCGAACAGCAGGGCCGCGATATTGGCCATGTTGGCAATCATGTCCGTCTCGGTCTGCAGAACGGACCGCACCATGGGGACGAGTTCGTCCACGCTCAGACGATGGATGGGGGCACTCATGAGAAACTGTCCTGCAAAAAACGAAGAATGGGGCCGCCGATCATAGGACAGACGGGAAAAAACGGAAAAGGTCGCCATATCTATGGGAAATAACCATTTCCGCTAATGCTCGCGTATTCGGGAGAATTATTAGAAATAATTCACAAAATACAAAAACGGTTTCCTCGAAGGTGGAGGCTTCTAAAAGAAGCCGGTCCTTTCGCCTGAAAGATCCTGTCCATGATCCTGACTTCCCAGACCCTGTCCCACCTGCCGGACTCCATCCTGACGTCGTCCTACGACCGGGATGCGGTGACGCCTGGCATTGTCCATCTGAGCGTCGGCAATTTCCATCGTGCCCATCAGGCCGTCTATACGGACCGCGCGCTTGCGCTGGCGGGCCAGTCGGGCTGGGGCATTGTCGGGATGGGTCTGATGGACCATCCGGCGGAAGTGGCGAAAGCCGAGGCCCTGCATGCGCAGAACGGGCTTTACACCCTGCGCGAATGTCCGCCGAACCGGCCTGATACGGTCCGGGTGGTGAAATCGCTGGTCGAATACATCCATGCCCCGGCCGACCGTGACGCCGCGCTGAAGCGTCTGACAGACCCGGCCATCCGCATCGTCAGCATGACGGTGACCGAAGGCGGCTATTACATGGATGAGGCCGGACGGTTCATGACCGAACATCCTGCCATTGCCGAAGACCTGCACCGTCCGGTCCCGCACACGGCGTTCGGCCTGATGACCGAAGCCCTGCGCCAGCGCCGGGATGCCGGTGTTGCGCCGTTCACCATCCTATCCTGCGACAACGTTCCCGCAAACGGCGATGTCGCGCGCAATGCCGTGCTGTCCTTCGCCCGCCTTCGCGACGCGGAACTGGCGGAGTGGATCGAGGTCAATGTCGCCTTCCCGTCCTGCATGGTCGATCGCATCACCCCAGCCGTCCACCCCGCCGACGTGGCGCGTCTGGATGCGCAGAGCGGGATCGAGGACCGCGTTCCCGTGTTCTGCGAGGACTTCATCCAGTGGGTTGTGGAAGACCACTTCCCGGCCGGACGTCCGGCCTGGGAGGAGGTCGGCGTGCTGTTCACAGACGATGTCGAGCCTTACGAACAGGTCAAGCTGCGGATGCTGAACGCGTCCCATTCCACGCTGGCCCTGCCGGGCGTTCTGATGGGATACCGGCTGGTCGATGAGGCCATGGGCGACGAACATCTGGCCGCCCTGCTGGAGCAGTTCCTGCGTCATGACGTCGAGCCGCAGCTCACCGCCCCTCCGGGCATCAGCCTGCCGGATTACGCAGCCCAGCTTCTGCAGCGGTTCCGCAATCATGCCGTCAGTGACCAGCTTCTGCGCATCACATCCGACAGCACATCCAAGCTGCCGGTCTTCCTGCGCGCCACGGCCGAGGATGTTCTGAAAAAGGCTCAGGACCCACGCCGGATCGCTTTCGTCCTCGCCTGTTACTGTGCCTATCTGACCGGTCGCGATGACGTGGAAGCCACATTCGCCGTCACGGAACCGCGCCTCAGCGCCGAAGACCGCGCTCTGGCGCTGGACGCCAACCCCGCCAAGGCGCTGGAGATGAGCGTGTTCGCCGGGTGGGGCCTTGAGAACTCCGCCGAGTTCCTCACCCGCTTCATCCAGACCCGCGAAGACCTGAAAACGCGCGGTACAGCGGCCGTCCTGAAGGATCTGGTCACAAACGTATAAAAGTTTTTGGTGAAGCTTTTTCCAAAAAGCTTCAGGGCTCTCCGCCTTTTTGAAAAAAGGCGGAACCCAAAAACTTTTATACATTAAGCAGGGCAGCCCGATCGCCGGGCGCCCTGTTTTGCCTGTCAGTCTGAAACGCGGGCGATGTCGGCACCGCAGGCGGCGAGCTTGCGGTCCACGCCTTCATAGCCGCGGTCCAGATGATAGATGCGGCTAAGCTGCGTTTCACCTTCCGCCGCCAGACCCGCGAGGATCAGCGAGAACGAGGCGCGCAGATCGGTTGCCATGACAGGAGCACCCGACAGCTTCGGCACACCGCGGATGATGGCGGAACGGCCATGCACGTTGACCCGCGCACCCATGCGGTTGAGCTCCGGGACGTGCATGAAACGGTTCTCGAAGATCGTCTCGGTGATCATGGACGCGCCCTCGGCCACGGACAGCATTGCCATGAACTGCGCCTGCATGTCCGTCGGGAAGCCGGGATACGGCTCGGTCATGATATCCACGCCCTGAAGCGTGCCGCTGCGACGGACACGCAGGCCCCGTTCTTCTTCCAGAACCTCGACGCCCGTTTCTTCAAGGGTGCGGATTACGGCACCCAGATCGTCGGCCCGTCCGCCCACGAGCAGCAGGTCGCCACCCGTGATACCGGCCGCGCAGGCATAGGTGCCGCATTCGATACGGTCCGGCATGACGGCGTAATGCGCGCCGTGCAGCTTTTCCACACCGTCAATGACCAGCGTACCCGAGCCTTCGCCCGTGATCTGCGCGCCCATGGCGTTGAGGCAATGCACCAGATCGCTGATTTCCGGCTCACGCGCGGCGTTGACGATATGGGTGCGTCCCTTGGCCAGCGTTGCGGCCATCAGCAGGTTCTCGGTCGCGCCCACACTGGCAAACGGCAGGATGATCCGGTCGCCCTTCAGCCCGTCCGGCGCGGTCGCATTGATATAGCCGTTTTCCAGACGGATCTCGGCGCCCAGCGTCTCAAGCCCCTTGAGATGCATGTCCACGGGGCGCGTGCCAATGGCGCAGCCGCCCGGCAGGGAGACCTTCGCCTCACGCGCACGGGCCAGAAGCGGCCCGAGTACCAGAATGGAGGCGCGCATCTTGGAGACGATGTCATACGGTGCCTCGACAGAGCCGATCTCGCCACCGATGGACAGCGTGCGCGGTCCGGCGTCCTCAACCGTGATACCCAATCCTACCAGCAGGTCACGCATCGTCTTGATGTCAGCGATGGCCGGCACGTTGGACAGCACCAGCCGCTCGGACGTCAGCAGGCCCGCGACCATGAGCTTGAGGCCGGAGTTCTTGGCCCCCCCGATCTCGATTTCGCCTGTCAGGCGGCGGCCACCGCGAATGATGAAACGGTCCATGGTGCGATCCTTGAGAAACAGGCCTTGAGAGCTGGGCTTTAGAGGCGGGGCGTGGTGACGCCGGACTGGCGCATGTATTTTCCAGCACGGTCGGCGTAGCTGACCTCACAGGGGCTGGCACCCTGGAAAAACAGGAACTGGCAGATGCCCTCATTCGCATAGATTCGCGCGGGCAGCGGCGTGGTGTTGCTGATCTCGATCGTGACCTGGCCTTCCCATTCAGGCTCAAGCGGCGTGACGTTCACGATGATGCCGCAGCGCGCATAGGTGGACTTGCCGAGGCACACCACCAGCGTGTCACGCGGGATACGGAAATATTCGACCGTATGGGCCAGCGCAAAACTGTTCGGCGGAATGGTGATGTCGCCGGT
Organism: Gluconobacter oxydans; assembly: GCF_006539685.1. Classification (GTDB taxonomy): domain Bacteria; phylum Pseudomonadota; class Alphaproteobacteria; order Acetobacterales; family Acetobacteraceae; genus Gluconobacter; species Gluconobacter oxydans. The sequence goes on along the minus strand of NZ_BJNM01000004.1, from coordinate 49,749 downwards.
ACGGGTCACGAAGCTGTTGGAGGCGAAGTTCTTCGGATCGACGATGGCGCTGTCCACGTCGGTGAAGATCTTGAATTCCTCTGCGACGCGCGCGTCATAGCCATAGGACGACAGGCCGTAGGAAATGACGCCTTCGCGCTTCTGAGCCTCCACGAATGGCTCGATCATGCCTTTTTCCCGGGCCATCTGGCGGATCCATGTGTCGGGCATGATGGGCATGAAGGCACTCCTGAACGAGGGCGGTACAAATCGCCCTGTGCGTCTAACCCACCTGCTCTAGCGAGCGATGGGCGATCACGCAATGTGTCGGATCAGTCATTTTTCGTGAGGGTCTGTGATGAACGTCCCAGCAGGGCTTCAAGCCATTGCGGGCGCAGTTCGCTGGTCAGCACGCCGCCCACGATCAGCATGGCCCCCAGCAGGGTCGCCGGGGGCAGACTGTCGCCCGCCAGCCAGCCGACAAGCCCCCCCCAGACCGGCTCTCCGGCATAAATCACGGCCGCCTTGGTCGGCGCGACGGATTTCTGCGCCCAGTTCATCACCACCTGCACGAGGGCGCTCAACCCACCCAGCGCGAGCGCGCAACCGAACCAGATCCATGAGAACGCCGGGAGCGCCTCACCCGAAACCGGGACCATCAGCCCGGCGAAAAGGCTCCCGGCCAGAAGCTGCATGACCGTCACGCGCAGACTGTCCACACCCCGGGCGTAGAGGCTGATCAGCACGATCTCGACCGCGATGGCGATGGCCGCAAACAGCGTCAGCAGGTCCCCGCGCCCGAAGGACAGCGACAGCGCCGCTGGTCCCGCCAGACAGACCAGACCGGCAAAGGCCAGTGCGATCCCGAGCCAGCTCATCAGATGTGGCGGCTTGCGCAGGAACGCCCACTGGAAGATCGGCACCAGCGGCACGTAAAGCGCCGTGATGAAGGCGGAGCGGCTGCTGGTGATGTCGTGCAGACCGGCGCTCTGCAGCACGTAGCCGGTCGCCAGAGCCACACCGATCAGCGCGCCTGCCCGCACTTCCCGCCAGTTGAAGTCCAGCAGTTTCTGCCCGGCCAGCAGCCCGACGAACACCGCCGCCATCATGAATCGGACGAAAACGAAAAAGCGCGGCCCGCACTGCTGCATGGCGATATGCAGCACGAGAAACGTCCCGCCCCACAGCACCGTGACGCCCGTCAGCGCCAGTTCCTGCGGCGAAGGCAGGGGAAAGCTGCGTTTCACCGAGGCTCAGCGATCATCGGTAGAGGATGAGACAGCGTCATCCTGCGGCCGCGCACGCTGCTGCTGTTTGCGCCGCATCAGATTGGCCCGGAGCGCCTTGGCCTCACGGCTTTCCCGCTCTTCCTTAGCCGCTGCGGCGCGGTCACGGACGATCTGTTCTGTCGGTTTTGCGTCCTTACTGGTCATGGCTGTCTTCCTCGAATGTCTCCCGCAGACGGGTGCCCAGAAGTTCGTCATACACACCCAGCGTGCGGGCCTGCATCAGCGTTGTCGTATAGTTGGCGACGGCATGGGCCCGGGCCTTTTCCGCCAGCCAGTCCAGCGCGTCTTCGTCCGTTTCCAGAACGCTTTTCAGCGCATCCGCCAGGGCTTGCGGATCATCGGGAGGCACGACCAGACCCGTCTCGCCGGGCAGGATCGTCTCCATCATGGCTCCCTGTGCGGTACCGATCACAGGGCGGCCCATCATCTGCGCTTCCACCAGTGTGCGTCCGAACGGCTCGGGCCGGAGCGAGGGGGCCACGACGACGCTCGCCAGTTCGCAGGCCGCCGGCATGTCGGTGCAGGTTCCAGCGAAACGGACATGCTCCTCAAGGCCGAGTTCCCGCACGCGCTGTTGCAATTTACGGGAGAACTTCCGGTCGTTCTCCGGACCGGCCAGAACGCAGATCCAGCCTGCGTCCATCCGCGGGCGCAGCAGTCCCAGCGCCTCGACGAGAACGCCCTGCCCTTTCCATGCCGTCAGACGAGCCGGCATGAGGATAATCCTTGCTTCGACAGGCACGCGCCAGGCCTCGGCCAGTTTCTGCACACGTTCGCCGGAGATCGTGCCGGGCGTGAACTCCTGCAGGTCCGCCCCGCGCGGAATGACGCGCAGGCGGCTCTCCGGCACGGCGTATTCGCTGCGCAGGCGCCGGGCGATGAACTCCGAAATCGCGATAACCCGGGTGCCGCGCGCCAGCACGGAATTATAGAGCTTCTTGGCCCGCCATTTGGCCTCATGCACGCCATGCCAGGTCGTCACGAGCGGGATGTTTTCCCGGCGGCAGGCGATCCACGCGGCCCAGGCAGGAATCCGCGAGCGGGCATGGACCAGATCCACGCCCTCGCTGCGAATGATGGCCTGAAGATCCCGCGCCCGGCGCAGCACTGCGACAGGGGATTTCTTCTTGAGATCAAGCTCGATATGCCGCGCACCGGCATGACGGAGCTGCACCAGCAGCCGGCCGGGGCGGGAGGCGACCAGCGTCGTACCGCCCCCTTGGGTGATTGCCGCGGCAATCTCGACAGCCCCGCGCTCCAGCCCGCCGGTGCCCAGCGCCGGAAGAACCTGAAGGATGACGGGAGAGCGATCGGTCATGACGGTCGGAGGTGGCCTGTTCCGGGAAGATATTTGTGAACGAAAACAGCCTGTAGCCGGGTCTGAAGGCGCTTCCCACCCGAAAAATGGAAAAAACGGCCCCGGAAACGACAAAGGGGCGGTCTCCGTGCCATTTGCAGCACGAAAACCACCCCTTCCATCACCCGGCGGCCTCAGCCCCCGCTTTCTCAGCCCTTGTGATCAGGCAGTGCGTAAACCACCAGCTGATCGCTGACCGGCGTCATCATGAAGTGATGACCACCCGCCATGATGGCGACGTACTGATGACCATTGGCTTCGTAGGTCATCGGGTTAGCCTGACCGCCGCCCGGCAGGACCGCGCTCCAGACCACCTTGCCGGTGTGCTCGTCGATGGCACGGATCTGGTTATCCGTAGCTGCCGCGATGAACACCACGCCACCGGCCGTCACGACCGAGCCACCATTATTCGGCGTACCGATTTCCCAGGGAAGACCGGTCGGCAGGCCCCACGGACCATTGGCGCGGGCCGTTCCCAGCGGGTGCTGCCACAGCACCTTCTGGCCGTGCTCCATGTCGATGGCCGTGATCATGCCGTAGGGCGGGCGGTTGCACATCATACCCGTGTACTGATCCCAGAACGGGGTCACGACGATACCGTAAGGCGTGCCGTCCATGGCGCCGTTACCTTCGGCGCCACCGCCACCCGGCTTGTAGTTCGGGTCATCGATCGGCATCAGGCCAAGTTCGTCGGCCTTCTTGCGGGTTACGAGCTGGTCGTACATCGGGGTGATGTTCCAGTTCGCAATCAGGATGCCGCTCTGCGGGTCATAGGACACGGAACCCCAGTCGCTGCCGCCGTTATAGCCCGGATACTCGATCCAGGGCTTGTCGACGCTCGGTGGCGTGAACTCACCCGTATAGTTCGCACGGCGGAACTTGATACGGCAGAAGAGCTGGTCGATGGGGGACATGCCCCACATATCCGTCTCTTTCAGATCCGGCACGCGCAGAGCCGGCATTCCCGTGGACCAGGGCTGCGTCGGCGAACGCGGATCGCCCGGGATCACGCCCGGCGACGGAGCGGGACGCTCTTCGACCGGCAGGATCGGCTTGCCGTCACGACGGTCGAGCACGAAGGTCTGGCCACGCTTGGTCGGCATGATGAGTGCGGGAACAGGCTGACCATCCTGGCCGGGCATGTCCATGAGGGTGGCCTGCGAGCCGATGTCATAGTCCCAGACGTCCTTGTGAACGGTCTGGAAGACCCAGCGCGGCGAACCCGTCTTTACGTCAAGCGCGACAACTGCGGACGAGACCTTGTTTTCTTCAGGGCTACGCAGGGCACTGTAGTAATCGGAAGCCGAGTTGCCGGTCGGGACGTAGACGAGGCCCAGCGCATTGTCGCCGGTCATCGCAGCCCAGGAGTTCGGCGTACCACGGCTGTAATGGTTGTTGCCGGTCGGCTGGCTGTGATCGTTGGGGCGGTTCACGTCCCAGGCCCACAGGAACTTGCCGCTCTCGGCATCATAGCCACGGATCACACCCGACGGAGCCCAGCGGCGCTGACCGTCGAGAACTTCGTGGTTGACCACAACCACACCGTTCACGACCGGCGGCGGCGTCGTCATGGAGACGAAGCCGGGGACGGATTCGCCAAGACCCTGCATCAGGTTGACCTGGCCGCCATTGCCGAAGCCTTCGCACAGATTGCCGGTCGCGGCATCAACCGCGATCAGGCGCATGTCGAGCGTGCCTTCAAGGATACGGTTATGGCAGGGCTGGCCTTCGGGCACCTGAGACGACGTGAAATACGTCACGCCCTTGCACGCTGCGGTGTAGGGGATGGCTTCGTATTTCTCGTTGATGTTGTGACGCCAGATCTCCTTACCCGTCGCCGGGTCGAGCTTCATGATGTCGTTCTGTGCCGAGCACATGTAGAGGCCGTCACCCACCTTGATCGGGGTGGTTTCGGCAGCCCATTTGTTCGTCTGGCCCGGACGCGGATAGCTGCCGGTGTGATAGACGAAAGCGACCTTGAGCTGATCGGCGTTCTGCGGCGTGATCTCGGACAGCGGCGAATAGCGCATCTGACTGTCGTCATGGCCGTAGGCGGCCCAGTCTCCGGAGGCGGGGCTGGCACTCTGCTGCGGGGCCATCTGCGGAACGTCGTTCGGATCCATGGACCCGATATCCGGCAGGTTGGCCGCGTTCACACCCGGAGCCTGGGGCGCATAGGGGGACGGGCCGGAAAAGCGGCTCTTCGCGGCCGGCGTGTTCTCAGTCGGCTCGAAGGAATTGCCGCTGCCATTGCCGGGGCCCGGCACGGAGGAGGTCGGCGAGCCACCGCTGCCTGCGGGGGCGAACTGGGCATTGGCAGCCAGCGGTGCGCAGGCCAGCGTGGCACAGGCAACGGTGGCGAGAAGATGGGATCTGCGCATCAGACGGTTCCCCTCAGGGTACGGCGGGTTTCCATCCGGCGAAGAACCGGGATGGTGAGGGCGACAAGGATGCCCAGCAGCGTCGGGCCGAAATCGCGCGGCAGAAGGTCAACGGGGCTGAAGCCCACTTCCCACAGGGACCAGACCCAGGTGTAGGCCAGCGCACCCAGATACAGGAATGCGCCAAGCGTCCGTCCCATGAGCATGAAAACACCGCCGGCAACCAGCGGAATGCCACAGATGACGTAATAGACAGAGCCGCCCAGCATCGCGAGGTCGGCCCCGGCGATCACGAAGAACAGCCCCACCAGAATGATGACAACCCCTAGGACCAGTGTGAGCCACTCGGTCAGGGTTCTGCTGCCATAAGTATTCGGCATTGGTGAAAGCCTCCAGAACTGAAAGTCCGGACGGTAAGTCCAGACTTTCAGGAAAGCTACGGTTCTTTTTCAATATTGTTGAATATAATTCTAACAAAAACGTGTAATAACACGGTTGCACTTCAACAAATTCAAATGCGCGTTATCTTTATTACCCGGCCGGGATTGTTACGACCGCCCCTGCGGTATGGTTCGTCGCCGCAAGGGCCGCCAGAACCTGCACCATCGTAAACGCCAGTTTGCTCTGGAAATCGCGATCGCTGATCCAGAACCAGGTGTTGTTGTAACTGACCGCGGCATAGTGGGAGTCCGGTTCTTCCCGGCTCGAATGGATCACGACTTCCGGGCGGTTCTCAATGCCGATCTGCCCGATCGTGGGCGGCGTACGGCCGCTCTTGATGTCGTCTTCCGGCACCTCGACCTCGTAGGCGAGCTGCGTGAGCATCGCGAGCATAGAGCGCGTCAGGATCGCGATCTGCTTGCCGGGGTGCTTGGGATACGGGCCATAGACGATTTCGGCTTCCTCGGCCCCCGGATCGAGATGCAGCAGACGACGTACTTCCGCCTGGATCGCCAGAAGGTTGCTGTCCGATGTCGAGGTCAGGACCAGATAGGAGCGCTCGGTGCCCGTGCTGTTTCCCCCGTTGCCATTGCTGTCGGACTTGCCGTCGTTTTTCTTGCTGTCCGGCGGGGTCGGAGTCTCGCTTGTGATCCGGATGGTCATGGCCCCCTGGATCTGAAGCTGCCGCAGATCGTGCAGAAGCAGATAAAAGCGGACCGAACCACCACCAGACGGCCCAGCGCCAAGCCCGCGGACATTGGACAGGCCGTCGATGGACTGTGCCGTCAGACGCAGCAGCGTGTCGATCGGCAGGCCGCCGAGGCTGAGCGGCATGATGACCGTCGGTGAGATCGGCCGGACCACGTTCTCGGCATATTGCTGGCCCGTCACCGGCTGATAGGTGAAGGTCGGGCTTTCCCCGAGCGACATCGTCCCCGTGCCGAACAGGTAGTTCCCGACCGCCGTCGCCGGATAGGCGTAAAAGCCGCCGCTGATGCTCTTGGAAACGCTGTATCCCGCAATCACCTGCGTCGTATCCAGGAATGTCGGCGGATCGGCGTAACGCAGCCGGACGATGTTCAGCAGCATCTCGTGCTTCTGGGTATCCCCCAGCGCGCGGGAGTATTCGAGCTGGTCGTTCCGCAGTTTTCCGGGCCCCATCGGGCCACAGGCGGAGAGACCGGTTACGGAGAAAACGGCCAGGGCAGCCATCAGCGTGGCACGAAAGTAAGGATGATTCGGCATGGCTGTGTGAAGACTGTCCCATTGGCAGGCAAAGCGGAAGGCCCAACCTTACTAGAGGGGGATGTCCGTATCGGAAACAGCCATCTTCCCCTTCCGGCCCCGTGAAGCGAACATTCTCGACGAAATGTGTCGTCCAAGTGCTTGAAACACCTTGCGGCGTTGCCTAGATCAGTAGTCGGAACACAGGCCCGTGAGGGTCTGGATACGTCAATAGGGTCCGATCCGGTGCCTCACAGGGCCGGGACGGACCGCTGAGAGGACTGATATTACATGAGCAAAGTCATTGGCATTGACCTTGGTACCACCAACTCCTGCGTCGCAGTACGCGAGGGTGACGAAACCAAGGTCATCGAAAACAGCGAAGGCGCCCGCACGACGCCGTCCATGGTCGCCTTCACCGACAACGGTGAGCGTCTCGTCGGACAGGCCGCGAAGCGTCAGGCCGTCACCAACCCGGCCAACACCCTTTATGCCGTCAAGCGTCTGATCGGCCGTCGTTACGACGATCCGACCGTTCAGAAGGACAAGGAGATGGTGCCGTATGCCATCGTCCGTGGCGACAACGGCGACGCATGGGTCGAGGCACGTGGCGAGAAGTATGCTCCGTCGCAGATCGCAGCCTATGTTCTGGGTAAGATGAAGGAAACCGCCGAGAGCTATCTTGGCGAGACCGTCTCTCAGGCTGTCATCACGGTTCCGGCCTACTTCAACGACGCCCAGCGTCAGGCAACCCGTGACGCCGGCAAGATCGCTGGCCTCGAAGTCCTGCGCATCATCAACGAGCCGACCGCAGCAGCCCTCGCCTATGGCCTTGGCAAGCGCGATTCAGGCACGGTGGCCGTGTATGACCTTGGTGGTGGTACGTTCGACGTCTCCATCCTCGAGATCTCCGACGGCGTGATCGAAGTGAAGTCCACGAACGGTGACACGTTCCTGGGCGGTGAAGACTTCGACAACCGCATCATCGGGTTCCTGGCTGACGAGTTCAAGAAGGACCAGGGCATCGACCTGCGTGGTGACAAGCTCGCCCTGCAGCGCCTGAAGGAAGCGGCCGAGAAGGCCAAGATCGAGCTGTCCTCCTCCAAGGAGACCGAGATCAACCTGCCGTTCATCACGGCTGACGCTTCCGGTCCGAAGCACCTCGTCGTCAAGCTGTCCCGCGCCAAGCTGGAAAGCCTGGTTGATGACCTGATCCAGCGTACGCTCGGCCCGTGCCGTGCAGCCATCAAGGACGCGTCCGTCTCCGCCAACGAGATCGACGAAGTCATCCTGGTCGGCGGCATGACCCGTATGCCGAAGGTCATTGAGACGGTTAAGGAATTCTTCGGCAAGGATCCGGCACGCAACGTCAACCCTGACGAAGTGGTCGCCATCGGTGCTGCTGTTCAGGGCGCTGTCCTGAAGGGTGACGTCAAGGATGTCCTGCTTCTTGACGTGACGCCGCTGTCGCTGGGTATCGAGACGCTGGGTGGCGTGTTCACCCGTCTGATCGACCGCAACACGACGATCCCGACCAAGAAGAGCCAGACCTTCTCCACGGCCGAAGACAACCAGAACGCCGTGACCATCAAGGTCTATCAGGGCGAGCGTGAGATGGCGGCTGACAACAAGCTGCTGGGCAACTTCGACCTGCAGGGCATTGCTCCGGCACCGCGTGGCGTGCCGCAGATCGAAGTCACCTTCGACATCGACGCCAACGGCATCGTGAACGTGTCCGCCAAGGACAAGGCCACGAACAAGGAACAGCAGATCAAGATCCAGGCTTCTGGCGGTCTGTCTGATGCCGACATCGACCGCATGGTCAAGGACGCCGAAGCCAACGCTTCTGCCGATAAGGCCAAGCGTGAACTGGTCGAGCTGCGCAACAGCACGGAAAGCCTCATCCACCAGACCGAGAAGTCCATCACCGAAGGTGGCGACAAGGTTCCGGCGGCTGACAAGTCCGAAGCTGAAGCAGCCATTGCCGAAGCCCGCGAAGCTCTGGGTGGCGAAAACCTCGACACCCTGAAGGCTGCCAGCGAGAAGCTGACGCAGGCTGCCATGAAGGTTGGTCAGGGTGTGTACCAGGCTGGTCAGGGCGCTGAAGGTGGCGCTGCACCGGAAGGCGAGAAGAAAGACGAAAACGTCGTTGATGCCGACTTCGAAGACCTCGAAGACGACAGCAAGAAGCACTGATCGGGTGACATCCGCAGACGGGGCTGAACGCTCCGTCTGACCCTGTTTTCCGAGGGCGCCCGTTCCCGCAAGGGGGTGGGCGCCATTCTTGTTTTCCGGCCCTCCACAGGGACCGCCTTCAGGACCGCCCCAAGGACCGAACATGGCCACCAGAATCGACTATTACGAATCCCTTGAAGTCTCCCGCACGGCCTCGCAGGACGAGCTGAAGAAAGCCTTCCGCAAACAGGCCATGCGGTACCATCCCGACCGTAATCCGGGTGATGACGCCGCCGAGCAGAAGTTCAAGGAAATCAATGAAGCCTATGACGTCCTGAAGGACGAGCAGAAGCGGGCTGCCTATGACCGCTACGGCCATGACGCCTTTGAAGGTGGCATGGGCGGAATGGGCGGCGGCTTCGGTGGTGGCTTTGCCGGTGCAGGCGGTCTGGGCGACATCTTCGACCAGATGTTCGGCGACATGATGGGGGGCCGTCGTGATGGTGGACGCCGGACCGGGGCGGATGTCCAGGTTCAGGTCGAGATTACGCTGATGGAAGCCTTCACGGGCGTGACGAAGGACGTCGAAGTCCGGACGCGCGTGACCTGTGAAGCCTGTCATGGGTCGGGTTCGGCCGATCCGAAGGCTGGCAGCAGCACCTGCCCCACCTGTCATGGTGCGGGCAAGGTTCGTGCGCAGCAGGGCTTCTTCCTCGTCGAGCGCCCCTGCCCGACCTGTCACGGTTCGGGACGCACCGTCGCCAATCCGTGCAAGGTCTGTCACGGTACGGGCACGGAAGCGAAGACGGAAACCATCAGCATCGACATCCCGGCTGGCGTCGAGGATGGCACCCGCATCCGCATGGCTGGCAAGGGCGAGGCCGGTGGCGAAGGCGTGCAGCCGGGTGATCTGTATGTCCACATCTCCGTCCTGTCGCATGACATTTTCCAGCGCGACGGGGCGAACATCTACTGCCGCGTTCCGCTGCGCATGACGCAGGCGGCTCTTGGTACGGAAGTCGAGGTTCCGGTTGTGGATGGTGGCCGCAGCAAGGTCCGCATCCCTGCCGGCACACAGACGGGCGAGACGTTCCGCCTGCGCGGCAAGGGCTTCTCGGTCCTGCGCTCCTCGGCCCGTGGAGACATGTACATCCAGGTTTCGGTCGAAACGCCGAGCCATCTGACGAAGCGCCAGCGCGAACTTCTCGAAGAATTCGAGAAGGAAGCCGGGGACGACCACGCTAAGGGCAGTCCCGAAAACAGCGGCTTCTTCGCCAAGGTCCGCGACTTCTTCGAAGGCCGCTGATCTTTCAGCTCTGCAAAAACCCGGTGCTCTCTTCGGAGACACCGGGTTTTTTCATGTCAGGCCGCGCCGAAAATATCCTTCAGGGTCTGCTCCATCACCCCGGCGTCCAACGTCCTGCCCAGCCAGTGCTCCACGCCGATCACGCCCTGATTGACCAGCATCCCGAGCCCGTCCAGCACGGTGCAGCCCCTGTTTTCTGCTTCCCGCAGCAGGCGGGTTCGGAATGACATCGGCGACGATCAAGCCCTTGCGCAGGGTCTCGACCTTCAGCGGCGGCATGGCGTCCGCATCCCCCAGACCGATTGACGTGGCGTTGATCAGGATGTCCACGTCTTCCGGCACGCTGGCCTCGCCGTCCCATGCCTGAACATCGGCTTTGGCGGAGGTGTTGTCCCGCACCAGTGCAGCAATGGTTTCGGCTTTTTTGGGATCGCGGTTCATGACCATGATATGGGCGGCGGAAACGAGCCCCAGTTCCACGGCGATGGCACGCGCAGCCCCGCCCGCGCCCAGAAGCAGGACCTTCTTTCCGGACGGATCCCCGACCTTGTTCAGGGACGCCAGAAAGCCCTTCCCGTCCGTATTGTCGCCGATCAGGCGCCCGTCCCGGATGGAGACGCAGTTCACCGCACCGATAATCCGGGCGGACTCCGCCAGTTCGTCCAGATGCTCGATCACCGCAACCTTGTGCGGCAGGGAGCAGTTGAACCCGACCCACTCCATGGCCCGCGCACCCGCGACCGCGTCCTTCAGACCGTCCGCCTTGACGTCACAGTTGATGTAACGCGCATCGATGTCGTGGTGCCGGTACGCGGCCTCGATCATGGCGACGGTCGGGTTGTCATCGCATGGCGTGGAGAACGATCCGGTCAGGATGCTGCGGAAATTCTGCTGGCTCATGAGAGGCTCCTCGGATCTGTGCCTGTTTTGCGCTCATCCGAGATGACGCACAGGGACACAGATGGGTCCATTCACATTCCGGAAATGTCAGTTTTCCGGAATGCTCAGGCCCAGCAGGGCAGCCTCGCGACCTGTCAGCAGATCGGCCAGCGTGTAGCGGTCCAGTACTGTCAGAAACGCGCCCAGTGCATCGCCCAGCACGCCGCGCAGCACGCAGGCAGGGGACAGGACGCAGGGTGTTCCGTCCGTGCTGTTGCGGCCCTCGCAGTCCACCAGCGTCATGTCATCTTCCGTGAAGCGGACGACCGCGCCCACGTTGATCTCTGAAGCCGGGCGCGCGAGCTCCAGCCCACCACCGCGTCCGCGAACGGTCGTGACGAAACCGCCCTGCCCCAGACGGTGCACGACCTTCACCAGATGGTTTTCGGAAATGCGATAGGCCTGCGCGATCTCGCGGATGGAGACGCGGTGTGACGTGTGAACTCCAAGATGGATCAGCACGCGCAGGGCGTAATCGGTGTGCAGTGTCAGGCGCATGGCGACTCCTCTGCCAGATTGACAGGCGCAGGTCACGTTTTTAAAGATGTATTTCAAATAAACCTTTAAGGGGACCGCTCATGTCCACTTCCGCCGACCGCAGCCTCACGCCCGAGACCATCGCCATCATCAAGGCGACCATCCCGGCACTCGAAGCCCATGGCGTGACGATCACGTCCGAAATGTACCGCCGCCTGCTGGCTGATCCCGCGATTGCGGAAATGTTCGACCCGACGCACCAGTCCACCGGCACGCAGCCCCGTGCGCTGGCCATGGCCGTGCTGGCTTATGCGAAGAACATCGACAATCTGGGTGTGATGGGCAGTGCGGTCGAACGGATCGCGCAGAAACACGCCAGCCTCGAAATCCAGCCGGAGCATTATCCGCATGTCGCCACGGCCCTGCTCGGCGCGATTTCGTCCGTTCTGGGAGAGGCCGCAACGCCGGAAATCCTCGATGCCTGGGGTAAGGCCTACTGGGCGCTTGCGGATATCCTGATCGGCCGTGAGCACCAGCTTTACGACAGCAGCGCCCATGCCGAAGGCGGCTGGACCGGCTGGCGTCCGTTTCGCATTGCCCGCGCCGTGCCGGAATGCGCGAATGTCACGTCGCTCGAGCTGGAGCCTGTGGATGGCAAGCCGGTCATCAGCGCCGTTCCGGGGCAGTATCTGGGCGTTGATCTGGACATTCCGGACCGTGGCCGCACGCGCCGCAATTACAGCATCACGTCCAGCCCGAACCGGAAGGGCTATCGTATCAGCGTGCGCCATGTTTCGAACGGCGCGGTTTCGGGCTGGCTGAACAGCGGAAAATGTGAAGGGACGGAAGTCCTGCTGTCGCCGCCTGCCGGCAATTTCGTGCTGCCGGAAAAGGTCGAGGGGCCGCTGGCGTTTGTCTGCGCCGGAATTGGTATCACGCCGATGATCGGGATGCTGGAAGCGCTGGCCCAGCCCGGTGTCACGACGCCCGTTCATGTCGTGCAGATCGCCCATTCCGCCGAGACTGCGCCGTTCGCGGAGCGTCTGGCGGAGCTGTCCCACAATTCTGCAGGGCGCATCCGGGTGGTCACGCGCCTGACGGAGAAAGACGGTCACCCGACTGCCGCCTGGGTGGCCGAGCAACTGCCGGGCGGAGTCTCGACCTATCTGTGTGGTCCGACAGGCTTCATGCATGACATGGTGCACGGCCTGCCGGCAGCCGGCGTTCCGGCCGAGCGCCTGCGTTACGAGACGTTCGGACCGGATACCGGCGTTACGGACTGATTAAAGCGCGCTGGCCTTCTGCTCCGCGTCCGACAGGATGCGGGCACGGTCGGCGCCACCATTCGTAGCCAAGCCCTCGGCCTCGATTACGGTGAGGTCCGTAATGCCGATCATGGCAAAGACGGATTTCAGATAGCTGAGCTGATGCTCAAAGGATGCGGCCGGAGAGCCTTCGCCATAGAGGCCGCCACGCGCCACGGCCAGCACGACCTTCTTGCCCTTGGCCAGACCTTCGATCCCGCCGCCGGACGTGTAACGGAACGTCTGGCCCGCCACCATGATGCGATCAATCCAGGCCTTGAGCTGGCTGGGAATCGACAGGTTGTACATCGGCACGCCGATGACCACGATGTCGGCCGCCTTGAAGTCCTTCAGGGCATTGGCGCCGGCGATCAGTTCGGGACGACCAGAGACATCCGGCGTCAGATCCTTGCCGAGCCAGGACAGCGCCTCGACGTCCAGATGCGGCAGTGGATCGCTGGCGAGGTCGAGGGAAATGACCTCGACGGACGGATCCTTTTTGCGGAACTGGGCGACAGCGGCGGCACTGACGTGACGGCTGGCGGAGCTGTCACCGAGGATGCTGGAATCGATGTGGAGAAGTTTCATTTTGATCTTTCCGGTTCCTGATCGTAACCAGCACCAGATAAGGAACCTTTGAACCCCGCCGCAAGAAGGCACATTCCGGAGCCATAGGCACATGGATGTTCGCGTCAGCGAGACCTCTCCGTCTCCATCCCCGCCAGACTGCGCGCAGAACAGCGATGCCTGTGCCGTCATCCGCTCCATTCTGGCGCGCACGACGGACAAGTGGAGCATCCTGATCGTCAAGTCGCTCGGGCGCGGACCGCACCGTTTCAGCGAACTGCGCCGCGCGATTGACGGGATTTCACAGCGGATGCTGACCCTGACCCTGCGCAATCTGGAACGCGACGCTCTCGTGCTGCGGACCGTCACCCCGACGACTCCGCCGCGCGTGGATTATGAGCTGACGACGCTCGGGGAATCGCTGTGGACGCTGACCGAAGCTTTCGGTCAGTGGGCGCTGTCGAACCGTCCCGAAATCGAGGCGGCCCGTGCCCGTTTCGATGCCCGGCTTGACGCCAACACCTGATTTTTCCGTTCTGATGGACCGACCATGACCCTGATTTCTGCTCCCCGTATTGGTATCGCCGGCATTACGGGCCGGCTTGGAACGCTTTGTGCCGAAGAGGCTGGTTCTGCCCTCGTCGGCGGCCTCTCCCGGACAGCAGACCCCCAGCGCAACATCACCACCGATCCCGCCGCACTCGCGAAAAACTGCGATGTCGTGATCGATGTCAGCCATGCTTCGACCGTTCCGGCCCATGCGGCAGCCTTTGCGCAGGCCGGATGCGCCTGGGTTCTGGGGACGACGGGGCTCGATCAGGGCGCGCAGGATGCCGTGAACGCGGCGGCGCAGCATATTCCCGTTCTTCAGGCCGCCAATTTCTCACCGGCGCTGACGCTGTTTCTGGAGCTCGCCCGTCAGCTTGGTGCAGGGCTGCCGGATTATGATGCGGAAATTCTGGAAGTTCATCACCGCCAGAAGCTGGACGCGCCGTCCGGCACGGCACTGGCGATCGGCCGGGCTGTGGCGGAAGGACGTGGTGTCAGTTTCGAGGACGTGGCCCGGACCGACCAGAACGGCCGACGTCCGGATGGCGCGATCGGATTCGCCTCCCTGCGCGGCGGACAGATCGTAGGCGAACATGATCTCGTTCTGATGGCCGCAGACGAACAGATCACTCTGTCGCACCGCGCACTGGACCGCAGGGTCTTCGCAAGAGGCGCCCTGCTGGCCGCAAGATGGCTCGCAGGACGCCCCGCCGGCCTCTACACAATGGCCGACGCCTTAAAACGCTAACTTAAAACAGGGTGCAGGGATTAAAATCCCTGCCGGGCCCGGGCAGAGCCCGGACTCCCCCGATCAACCGCCAGCAATCGGCAGGTTCACCCCCGTCATGAAGCTGGAATCATCCCCCAGCAGGAACGCTACTACGCCCGGGATCTCGTTGATGTCGCCATAGCGGCGCATCGGAACGCTGCCGATCATCTGCTGGGCCACGACCTTGGGATCGGTGGAGAAATACTGGCTTCCGACCTTGGCCTGAAGCTCGACCTGACGCTCCCACATGAAACCGGGCCCCATGTAACCGGGGCTGATGGCGTTCACACGGATGTTGTAGGGGGCAAGGTCAAGCGCGGCCGTTTCGGTCAGGGCGATGATGGCGCCCTTGGACGCACCATAGGCGGCCATGTTTGGCGGTCCCTTCACACCGGCCATGCTGGCGGTGTTGACGATGCGCCCGTAGTTCTGCGTGATCATCTGGCGCGAAACGGCTTTGAGGACGTGGAAGGCACCGGTGACGTTGATCGTCAGCACGCGCGCGAAATCGTCGGACGGGTAGTCCTGCACGGGGGCGAAGGCGCCCTGATAGCCGGCATTGTTGAACAGGAAGTCGATCTTCCCGAAGTCCCGGACCACGCTATCCACCGTCCCGATCACGGCCTCTTCGGACGTGACGTCACAGACATAGGAGCGGGCTTCGACGCCCTTTTCACGGACGGAGGCTTCCGCCTTTTCCAGCGCCTCGCGGTTCATGTCCAGAAGGGCGATGGCCGTGCCCTCTTCTGCCAGACGGAGGGCGGTCGCAAGACCGATATTGCCACCCGCGCCGGTGACCAGACAGACTTTACCGTTAAACTTCTTCGACATTCCGAATGCCTCAAACTCTGTTTTTCCCGGGACCGCACCCGTGACGGGCAACAAGGGTCGCGGGAACACGAACGCAGCATGGACGGTGTCGTTGAAAAATGAAACGGGGGCGCCGGCTCTCTTTTTTGTGATCTCACGGCGGTTTTCGGGACTTTCCCGCAGAAAACCGCGTTCAGACCCCATGCAGCCCCTTGACCCTTGCGACCAATTCCGCCAAGCCGTCACCTCCCTGAATGCCACAGCCTGTCTGCCAAGACACCCTGTGGCCCTTCTCACCACTCATTCCCTGCGAGGTCCCTGAGTGCGCAATCACGGCGATTTCCTTTTCACGTCCGAGTCCGTTTCCGAGGGCCATCCCGACAAGGTGGCGGACCGCATTTCCGATACCGTTCTGGACGCCTATCTGCAGGCCGATCCGGAAGCACGTGTTGCCTGTGAGACGCTGGTCACCACCAACCGCGTCATCCTGGCCGGTGAAGTCCGCGGCCCCAAAGAGGTCGAGGACACGCTGATCGACCGTGCCCGTGAAGCCATCAAGGACATCGGCTACGACCAGGAAGGTTTCTCCTGGAAGAAGGCCGACATCACCTCCTACCTGCACGCACAGTCCGCCGACATCGCCCAAGGCGTTGACAGCGGCAGCGACAAGGACGAGGGCGCTGGTGACCAGGGCATCATGTTCGGCTACGCCACGCGCGAAACCGAACACCTGATGCCTGCGCCGCTGTATTACGCGCAGACGATCCTCGAGCGCATCCGCGACTACCGCAAGAACGGCGACGCCCGTGGGGTCGGCCTTCTGCCGGATGCCAAGAGCCAGGTCACGCTGCGTTATGTCGATGGCAAGCCGGTTGGCGTCACGTCCGTCGTGATTTCCACGCAGCATGTCGAGGGCATGAGCCAGAACACGATCCGCGAAACCCTGCGCGACGTGGTCAACGGCATCCTGCCGGAAGGCTGGACCTGCCCGGAAGACGAGTTCTACGTGAACCCGACCGGTAACTTCGTCATCGGCGGACCGGACGGCGACGCCGGCCTGACGGGTCGCAAGATCATTGTCGACACCTATGGTGGCGCAGCCCCGCATGGTGGTGGCGCATTCTCCGGCAAGGATCCCACGAAGGTGGACCGTTCGGCAGCCTATGCCGCACGTTACCTCGCCAAGAACGTCGTGGCTGCCGGCCTTGCCGACCGCTGCACGATCCAGCTCAGCTACGCCATCGGCGTGTCCAAGCCGCTCTCGGTCTATGTTGACCTCGACGGCACGGGCAAGGACGTGGACGAAGCCCGTCTGGGTGCGATCCTTAACGAGGTTGTGGACCTCTCCCCGCGCGGCATCCGCAAGCATCTGCGCCTGAACCGTCCGATCTATGTTCCGACCTCCGCTTACGGCCATTTCGGTCGTGCGCCGGATCCGGTTCTGGACAACTTCACCTGGGAACAGACCGATCTGGTCACCACGTTGCGTGGCGCCCTGAACCGGTAATCTGGCAGAAAACCCCTGGTCGAGTCTCTCAAACCCCAGCCGGAGCGGCTTTACGGTCGTCAGCGCGGCCATCCGCTCCGGGCCCGGCAGCAGCACCTTCTTGAGAAGGCGCTGCCCCGGCTTTCCTTTACCTCACCGGAAAATCCCGCTGCGGGATTCTCCGATGCGGTTTCGCGCGTCTTTCTCGAAATCGGTTTCGGCGGCGGCGAACATGCCATCGGCCAGTCCGAACTGAACCCGGATGTTGGTTATATCGCCTCCGAGGTCTTCGAGAACGGTCTGTGCTCCCTGCTTTCGCGCCTCGTGCCCGAAGGCGAGGAAGACACGGCCACGCCGCCGCCCCATTTCCGCATCTGGGCCGAAGACGCCCGCCTGCTGCTCAAGGACATGCCCGATGCATGTCTGGACCGGGCGTATCTGATGTTCCCGGACCCGTGGCCCAAGGCCCGGCACGCCAAGCGCCGCTTCGTGCATCCGGAAAATATCAGACAGATGCACCGCGTCCTGAAACCCGGAGCCATCTGGCGCGTCGCCAGTGATCACCCTGTCTATCAGGAGTGGGTCACGGAAGTGATGGGCCAGCAGGACCTGTTCGATGCGCCTCCCCCGGCCAAAGAACGTCCCGAAGGCTGGTCGCCCACGCGCTATGAGGCCAAAGCCTTCCGCGAAGGGCGTGTGCCATTCTACTGGACTTTCACGCGCCGTCCCTGAACTCTCCAACCCTGTTATTCAGCGAGTTTCCTGACATCATGACCCAGATCGAACGCGAAGAAATGGAATTCGATGTCGTGGTGGTCGGTGGCGGTCCCGCCGGTCTCTCCGCCGCGATCCGCCTGAAACAGCTGATGCCGGATGCGGGCATCTGCCTGATCGAAAAAGGTAGCGAGATCGGCGCCCACATCGTCTCGGGCGCCGTGATCGAGCCGCGCACGCTTGATGAGCTTCTGCCGAACTGGCGCGATCTGGACGCCCCGCTCCGCACGCAGGTGACGGAAGAGCGGATGCTGTTCTTGACGGAAATGCGCTCGTTCGAGGTGCCGTATCTGGATCGCGTGATGCCGCAGATGGCCAATCACGGGAACTACGTTGTCTCGCTCGGCGAAGTCTGCCGCTGGCTTGGCGAACAGGCCGAAGCCCTTGGGGTGGAAATCTATCCGGGGTTCTCGGGCGCGGAACTGTTCATTGAAGACAACCGCGTTGCCGGTGTCATCACGGGCGACATGGGTATCGAGCGCAACGGTGAGCACGGGCCGAACTTCACGCCCGGCATGATCCTGCGCGCCAAACAGACCATCCTGACCGAGGGCGCACGCGGCTCCCTGACCGGCCATGCCATGAAGCGTTTTGGGCTGCGCAAAGGCGTCGACCCGCAGACCTATGGCCTTGGCGTCAAGGAAGTCTGGGAAATCCCGGCGGAAAAGCATCGCCCTGGCCTCGTGCAGCACAGCTTTGGCTGGCCGCTCGATGACCATACCTATGGTGGCGCCTGGCTCTATCATTTCGGGGAAAATCTGGTCAGCTTCGGCTTCGTGACCGGCCTCGATTACGCCAACACCTATCTCTCGCCCTTCGAGGAAATGCAGCGCACCAAGCTGCACCCGGCCTTCCGGGAGCATTTCGAGGGTGGCAAGCGTCTGATCTACGGCGCACGCGCCCTGTCCGAAGGTGGCTTCCAGTCCATTCCGCGCCTGACCTTCCCGGGCGGTGTGCTGGCCGGTGATTCGGCGGGTTTCCTGAACGTGCCCAAGATCAAGGGCACGCATACGGCCATGAAGTCCGGCATGATCGCGGCCGAAGCCGTTGCCGAGGCTCTGGAAAAGGACAAAAAGGAAGCCGCCAGCATGACAGCGCGTGTCCGCCAGTCCTGGCTGTGGTCCGAACTGCGCGACGTCCGCAACATTCGCCCGGCCTTCGCGAAGTGGGGCATGAAGCTCGGCGCGATCTATGCCGGCATCGACAGCATGATCCTGCGCGGTCGTGCCCCCTGGACGCTGCATCATCCGCATGCCGATAACGAAACGCTGCGTCCGGCCTCGCTGTGCAAAAAGATCGAGTATCCCAAGCCTGACGGGAAGATCACCTTCGATCGCGTCAGTTCGGTCTTCCTGAGTGGCACGAACCACGAGGAAAACCAGCCGGTTCACCTCAAGCTGCGTAACGAGGCTATCTGGCGCACCGTCAATCATGACGTGTTCGATTCGCCGGAGAGCCGCTACTGCCCGGCTGGCGTGTATGAACAGGAACAGACGGGCGAAAACGCCTGGCAGCTCCGGATCAACGCCCAGAACTGCGTGCACTGCAAAACCTGCGACATCAAGGATCCGACGCAGAACATCGAATGGTGCACGCCCGAAGGTGGCGGCGGTCCGAACTATCCCGTCGGGATGTGAATTTCTTCCCGCAGACGGGCGCATCCGGAGCGGAATGTGACTTTTTCAGTCAGTCCCGCTACGGTGGCGCCCGTTTTTGTGGCGGCGACAGCAGCGAAAGATGACGATGAAAGTTCTGGTCCCAGTCAAACGGGTGGTCGATTACAACGTCAAGGTACGTGTAGCGGCCGATGGCAGCGGTGTCGAAACGCAGGGCGTGAAAATGTCCATGAATCCGTTCGACGAAATTGCGGTCGAAGAAGCGGTACGCCTGCGTGAAAAGGGTGCCGCAAAGGAAGTCGTGGCCGTAACCATCGGCGCACAGGCCGCGCAGGACGTCCTGCGCACGGCCATGGCCATGGGTGCCGACCGCGCCATTCTCGTGCGTACGGACGACACGCTTGAGCCGCGCGCCGTGGCCAATGTGCTCAAGGCCATCGCCACGCGCGAGGAAGCTGGCCTGATCTGCATGGGCAAGCAGGCGATCGACGACGACATGAACGCCACGGGCCAGATTCTGGCCGCCAAGCTTGGCTGGCCGCAGGGCACGTTCGCAAGTGCCGTGACGGTTGCCGATGGCCGCGTCGAAGTCGCCCGCGAGATCGATGGTGGTACGGAAGTCGTGTCCCTCACGCTCCCGGCCGTGATCACGGCGGATCTGCGCCTCAATGAGCCGCGCTATGCCTCCCTGCCGAACATCATGAAGGCCCGCAAGAAGCCGCTTGAGACGATCGAGATCGACAGCCTCGGTATCGACACGGCCTCGCGCCTGACGGTGGTCTCCGTGGCCGAGCCGTCCGAGCGCAAGGAAGGCGTGAAGGTGAACAGCGCGGCCGAACTGGTCGAGAAGCTCAAGACAGAAGCGAAGGTGATCTGATGACCGCTCTTGTTCTGATTGAAGTCGAAAACGGCACAGTCCGTCAGGCTTCCCGTTCGGCTGTTGCCGCGGCCTCCCGCTTCGGTGCCGTCGATGCCATCGTGTTCGGAGACGGTGCACAAGCCGCTGCTGCCCTGCCGGGTGTGACGCGCGTTCTCAGCGTGCCGGGTCTGGTCAATGATCTGGCCGAGCCCGCTGCCGACCTTCTGGCTGCCCGTGCGAAGGACTACAGCCACATCGTGGCCGCAGCCTCCGCCACCGGCAAGAACATCCTGCCGCGTCTGGCGGGCCTGCTGGACGTGCAGCCGATCCCGGATGTGGTCGAGATCAAGGACGCCGACACGTTCGTGCGCCCGATCTATGCCGGCAACGCCCTGGCAACGGTCCGCTCTTCCGACAGCATCAAGGTGCTGACGATCCGCGGCTCCAATTTCGATCCGGTTGCGGCCGAGGGTGGCTCCGCTGCCATCGAGACGGTCGAGGCTCCGGCCAGCGAGAAATCCGTCTTCGTGAAGGTCGAGCTTTCCGCATCCGACCGTCCTGAACTGGAATCCGCCCGCGTGGTGATTTCCGGCGGCAAGGGCATGAAGGACGCTGCGAACTTCAAGCTGCTTGAACCCATCGCTGACAAGCTGAACGCCGCCATTGGCGCATCGCGTGCGGCTGTGGATTCCGGCTTTGCCCCGAACGAGATGCAGGTCGGACAGACCGGCAAGATCGTGGCGCCGGAACTCTACATCGCCGTGGGCCTGTCGGGGGCGATCCAGCATCTGGCCGGCATGAAGGACAGCCGCGTCATCGTGGCGATCAATGCCGATCCGGAAGCGCCGATCTTCAAGGTCGCCGATTACGGTATCGTGGGCGATCTGTTTGAAGTCCTGCCGGAACTTGAAAAGGCGCTGTAAGGCGTCCTGTTCCTGAAACGGCAAAAAAGGGGCACCCCATAACGGGACGCCCCTTTTTTCATGACAGGACCTGACAGAGGTTTAACTGGCTCTCCGGCGCCCATCAGGCACTCTCCAAGGCACGGAGACACCCATCATGACCCTGCGTAAGTTCGCCCGAGACATCCTGTCCTGCCTGCCCGTCCTTCTGGGCTTCCTGACCATTCATAGTGCCCTTGCTGCCGCCTACATCGTACCCTCGGCTTCGATGGAGCCGACACTGATGATCGGGGACCAGATCGGTGTCGTTGTGCCCTCTTATGGTCTCAGCACGGCCAACCTGCCCTTCGGTCATGCCCTGAAGCCGCATGACAGCAGCGGAGGACGCCTCTTCGGGCATCTGCCCCGCCGCGGAGACGTCGTCGTGTTCCGGGCACCGGCCAATCTGCGTCAGACCTGGATCAAGCGCGTCATCGGCCTTCCCGGTGACAGGATCGCGCTCGTCCACGGACATGTCGTCCTGAATGGGACCGAACTACCATGGAAGGACATGGGCCCTGCCCGCGAGGAGAACCGCAGAGGCGTCTGGCTTCCGGCGGAACGCTATGACGAGATCCTGCCGGGGAATGTGCATCACAACATCCTTAAACTTTCGCAGGATGGCGAACTGGATAACATTGCGCCTTTCACGGTCCCTGCCGGTCATCTGTTCGTCATGGGCGACAACCGCGACAATTCCGCCGACTCACGGGTCAGCGTTGCTGAAGGCGGCGTAGGGCTTCTGCCGGTCTGGAACCTTCAGGGGCAGGCCCGTACCGTCCTCTGGTCGTGGCGGGATATCACCCGAACGGCACTCATTCTCTGATTTTTCGCTCTGGCCCCCTTGCAGGAAAGCGTTAACCCCTGTAGGAGAAGCGCCGTCGGCCGGAGTGTAGCTCAGCCTGGTAGAGCACTGTGTTCGGGACGCAGGGGCCGGAGGTTCGAATCCTCTCACTCCGACCAGCCGATAATTTTTCCAGAAATCGCTGATACAGTTTCTTGGCCTCAGGCCAGAGCATTTCTGCGCCTGAAACGCAGAAAAATGCCCTCCCCCTTTCGGGAGAGGGCAAAACGGCTTCAGGAACGCTTGTCCCAGGCCGAAGAGGTCGGCCAGACGCCCTGGGCGTAGACCTGACCATAGGCATGAACTTCCGTCAGGAAGGTCCGCTCACCGTCGAGAACGATCTTCACGGTCGGCGCCAGCGTGCCACCGATGCGATAGGTTTCCGGATTCTGCGGATCAGCCGAACCGGGCTGCGGCAGGGTGTCGATGAAGGACTGCACGTAACCGGCAGGATCGACGAAGTGCGAGTAGGTCTCGTACGGCGCCGAAGAGGGATTGCCGAGCACGAGGCCGGAGCCGTTCAGCGGAGCATACGGGCCGAAAATACCGTTGCGCGACACGAAGCCATACACGCCATCCGGACCCGTGCTGTTGCCGGTGAAGGTAGAGTGATGGGAGATCGTGAACAGATAGGTCAGACCGTCCTGGAACACGACATGGGGGCGTTCCGTCTGGTCATTGACGCCGAGCGCGGTGACAAGCGCCGGCAGCATTTCCCACTGTGAGAAATCACCCTTGGTGGAGTCGGATTTCAGACGGGCAATACCGATGGCGGCGGCGCCATACTGCGCACCGGCCGGAACGGTCGTAGCCGGCGGCACGAGGCCCCTCTCGTCGGAGCCGATGGTGAAGTCACCGCGCATGCCCGGCACATTGCCTTCGAACAGGGCGTAGATCTGGTTGTCGTCCGGGTTACGGAAGATGTGCGGATCACGGAAGTCCCAGTACTGGTCCTCGACGATGTTGGCGTAGTTCACGCCATCCGCCTGGAACATATCCGTGCAGACATCGAAACCCTCGAACCACACGCCGTTGGCATCCGCGAGGATACGGCCCGTCGTGTAGGACGGAACGGACTCGGACGGGATGTCATTGACGGAGGTGTAGAACAGATCGACCGTACTGCCGCTGTTCTCGCGCATGACCGCGCAGCCAGACCATTCCCAGCTACGGGAGTTGGCGCCTTCCTTGATGACACGACCGCCGAACTTCCAGTCCGCGCCATTGCCGGTGCGGCTGTAGTAGTAGCCGATATAGGAATAGTTGTTGCGGCTGTGCCAGCCCTCAACCGTATCGCCCGTTGCGGAGCGGTCGGCCACGAGGGCGAACATGACGTACCAGCCCTTGAAGGTCACGGTCTTGCCGTGAATGTCGCGCAGCAGCCAGGTATCCCACTGCCACACATCGGAATCGATGACCGGGAAAGCATAATCGATGACCGGCATGGTCGTCGTCGGATCATCGGTATGAATCTTCATCGCGTCAGCGATCGTCCAGCGCGAACCCGACTGGATTGCGCTCTGCGTGCTGGAAACAGCGTTCATGATTTTTCCCGTAACTGAAAATGAAAAAGAATCAGACGGTTTCCAGTAACCGGAAGAACACCGGTTAATGGAAACCGAACAGAAGAGACGGTCGAAATCCTGTCCTGAGCCGTAATATTTGCGCAGGAAAACGTGTCTCGCTTCTGACATACGCAACAAAAAAAGGCCGCTCCCCAAGGGAGTGGCCTTTATGGAAATCATTCTGTGAAATTGCGTTCTGAACCGGTTTTTGACCATGTTTTATGGCTCGTTGCCACAGTTATAGGAAAAAGCTGCGCGCAATGCAAGCTAAATAAAATCTGCCCCTCTTTCCGGTCCCGGGATTACAAAAAACCCCACCCGATGGCGGGTGGGGTTCTGATGAAAGCTGAAAAGCGGGAAAGCTCAGCCGCGCTGAAAGCCTGCCATGGCAGAGCGGGACAGGTCTTCAAGAAGATCGATCGCTCCTTTCGAGTCGTTCAGGCACGGCACAAGGGCAAACTCTTCACCCCCCGCTTCCATGAATTCTTCCCGAAGTTCGTTTCCGATCTCATCCAGCGTCTCAAGACAATCCACCATGAAGCCTGGCATGATGACGGCAATCTTTGTGATTCCCTGGGCTGGCAGGGCTTTGACGAACGGTGCCGTATAAGGCTGGACCCATTCCAGCGGTCCGAAACGGGACTGGAACGTCAGGGGCATCTGCTCCTCACTCAGCCCCAGCGCCTGACGTAGGGCCGAAATAGTGCGCTCGCACTCATCGCGATAGGTGTCGCCCTTTTCGATACAGGTCTTGGGAAGGCCATGAAACGACGCCACGATCTGCTGCGGTTTGAAGCTCAGACCCGCAAGCGTGTCCTGCACGGACGTCTCGAGGGCGCGTATGAAAGCAGGATGATCCGGGAAAGACGGAACAGTCAGAACGGCTGGCTGACGACGCAGGCGCATGAGCGCGCGGAAAAGCTGGTCGTTGGCGGTCGCGGTCGTCGTGGCGGAATACTGCGGATACAGCGCGATGCTGATAATCCGGTCACAGCCCTGATCCATCAGGCTCTCAACAGCCTTCGCGACGGATGGGCAGCCATAGCGCATGCCCCATTCGACAGGTACACCATCAGCACGGAGACGTTCAGCCAGCCCCTCGGCCTGCCTGCGCGTATAGACCCGCAATGGCGAGGCATTTTCTTCCTTGTGCCAGATCCGCGCGTAATTTGCGCCGCTGGCAAAGGGACGTTTTGTCAGGATGATGCTCTGCAGAATGGGCTGCCAGATCAGGGGGGGACTCTCAATGACGCGACGGTCAGAGAGAAATTCGCTCAGGTATCGCCTTACCGAAAAATAGCCTGTGTCATCAGGCGTTCCGAGATTGATAAGGAGAATACCGGTCCGGCCTTCTGGCGGAGGAGCGATACGGGGTGTTTTGTGAAGAAATGCCATAGTGCCCTCTACTGTGGAACCGGGCACCGACTTAGGAAAGAGGGAAAGCGTCTGGAGATACGCGCCCCTTGCGGGACGCTATCGTCGATGCCTTACCTTCGCATAGGAAACATCCGGTTTCCGGGTCCCTTGCAGCAAAGTATAGGCAAACACCGCAACAGCGACGGTCATGGGACCAACATACGGCAGAAGAGTATTCGTCAGAGCCATACTTGCCTCCTTTGAGCCTTTGGAAAAGATTTTCTGGTAGGCTCGATTCAGAGATTGAGCACATCCTCCCCGCGTTTCAACAAAAAAATTCGGAATTCTTCAAAAAACATTCAAAGAAATGAAATATCCAAATTCTTTCAACGGGTTAGAAGAATACGACTCTGCATGATCTTGTCGTCTGCAGGCAACCATCCCATCTCGAAGCTGTTACAGACACACCATCTGATTTTGAAACAAGGTTTTCCAGACATGGCTACACAGGATCCCGTCATTTACGTTGTTGCTGACGGCGAAAAAGCCCGCTTCCTGCGCCTCGAAGGGGCACAGCTGCGCACCATTGCAAGCTTCGACCTGCACAAGGGTTCCAATGCGGAAACGGATGTCGGCTCCATCAAGGCGCCGCGCGAAAACCCGCACGAGCAGCTCAAGGAGCACTTCACGCGCGATCTGGCCGCCCATATCAACAAGGCTGCACAGAACAGCGACGTTGAAGGCATCCTCCTTGTCGCTCCGGCTCAGGCTTCGCACGAAATCCGCGAGCATCTCGACAAGCCGACGGCAAAGAAGCTCTTCAAGACGCTGGTCAAGGACCTCGTCAACACGCCGGACCATGACCTTCTGAAGCATCTCGACCGCCCGGAAACCGGCTGGCCGGAACTTGCCTCCGTCTGATCCCGCTCAGACCTGCGGGGAGGCCGTCAGACGGCTCTTCCCGCAATGCAGGGCTGCCTGACACCGGTCGTTCCCGGCCAAGAGGAGGGCAGCCCCCGCAGAAAGCGCATGGCCAGAAGGCCGAAACACTGCGCTTCAAGGGCGTCCCCGTCCCACCCCAGCACATCCACAGATGCCACATTTCCCAGACGATGGTTTAACCCGTCCATCAGTACCGGATTGTGACGGCCGCCTCCCGCGACGAACCATCCCTCCGGCCGTACCGGAAACGTTGTCCCTGCCACTGCCTCGACCGTAAAGGACGCCAGCGTTGCAGCGCCATCTGCCGCAGACAGATCCCGTACACATGCCATGGCTTCAGGGTGGAAACTCAGCCTGTCGAGCGATTTGGGCATGGGACGCGCGAAATACGGAATGGCCAGAAGCCTTTCCAGAACATCCTGATGGACCGCCCCTGACGCTGCCAGAGCGCCCCCAAAATCACAGGGCTGGCCAGTATGCTGAAGCGCCCAGTCATCCAGAAGGGCATTGCCCGGCCCGGTATCACAGGCCCAGACGCCCCGCTGTCCGTTTGGCTCCTGCTGGCCCAGAACCGTCACATTGGCGACCCCGCCAATGTTGAGAACGGCCACGGGCCGCACTTCCTGATGAAGCAGGGCCGCGTGAAACACCGGCACCAATGGTGCACCTTCCCCGCCGTTTTCCAGATCACGTGACCGGAAATCATGGACGACCGGAACACCGCAGAGATCCTGAAGCAGCCGGGCATCGCCGATCTGCCAGCTCCGGCCACGTTCCGGCTGATGCAGAATGGTCTGACCATGAAAGCCTATGACGGCAGGCTCCAGACCCGGCGCCTTTTCGCGCAGCAGACGCACGGCATCCACATGCCGGAGAGTCAGCTCCCGCGTGACAGCCAGCACTTCGGCATCATCAGGAGCAAGGCCAGCCGCACGATCCAGCAGCTCGCGGGTCCGGCCGCGCAGCTCCGGGCTGTAAGGCACTGTCAGGGACGGCCCTATCCGTCCGATGCGCACGCCATCCGTTTCGATCAGAGCAGCATCCACCCCGTCCAGGGACGTGCCGCTCATCAGCCCGAGCGCCCAGACCATCCCGGACGCGTCTGTGTTTTGTGCCGCGCTCAAAGCTCCGCAAGCGCCAGATGCAGATGGCCCTGACACCGCTCCAGAAGCGGCTCGATGTCTGCCAGCGCCACCCCTCGCCGCACCAGAACAGCGCGTTTCGTATTCCCCTGCGCCAGTTTCAGGGCTTCACGCGCCTCTTCGGCCGTTCCGCCGGCCAGTTCCATGACCATCCGCTCCGCCCGGGCCTGAAGCTTGTCATTACTGATGCGCATATCCACCATGCGACCGCGATAGACATGCCCCAGCCGCGTCATCAGCGCCGTGGAAAACAGGTTCAGCGTGACTTTCTGCGCGGTCCCGGCGGCCATGCGCGTGGAGCCCGCCAGAACCTCGGCACCCGTCGGAATACAGATCCCGAGTTCTGCTTCCCGAAGCAGACGTGATTCCGGATTCCCGCCGACACCGATCGTCAGCGCGCCCACTTCCCGCCCGAACTGAACGATGGCGCAGGTATAGGGCGTGTTGCCACTGGCCGCGACGCCGATCACCACGTCATGTTCGTTCGGATGATGTTCCATCAGATCAAGCCGCGCCTGATCTTCCCGGTCCTCCGCGCCCTCGGCGGCCTGCGTCGTCGCCCCAGCACCACCGGCCAACAGCAGAACCAGCTTCTCCGGAGCCAGACCAAAGGTCGGCGTCAGTTCAACACCGTCCTGCAATCCGATCCGCCCGGACGTTCCAGCCCCCGCATAGACCAGCCGCCCCCCCGCCTGAAGCCGGGGCACAGCGGCCTCGACGGTCCGCTCGATGGACGGCAATGCCTCGCCAACCCGGTCCAGAGCCGCCTTCTGGGACGTCAGAAGCCGGTCCAGAAGAACATCGAGCGACAGGCGCTCGATATCCTCATTGGCCGCAAGAACCGTCTCGGTACGGGATGACGTCATCGCTCAGTCTTCGTCTTCATCCGGCACTTCATTGCGACGGAACAGCTGCCCATCCTTCAGAAGTCCCTGCTCGACAATGCTTTCCGCAATCTGGACCGCATTGAGGGCCGCACCCTTGCGCAGATTGTCGGAGACGCACCACAGCGCCAGACCGTTCTCAACGGACGGATCGATCCGCAGACGGGACACATACGTCGCATCCTCACCCACACATTCGATCGGCGTGACGTAGCCGCCGTCTTCGCGCTCGTCCCGCAGGATCACGCCCGGCGCCTTGCGGAGCGCCTCACGGGCCTTCTTCAGATCAACCGGCTTCTCGCACTCGATGCTGATGGCCTCGGAATGTCCGATGAACACCGGTACGCGCACGCAGGTCGCCAGGACCTTGATGTCCGGGTCCATGATCTTGCGGGTCTCGACGGCCATCTTCCACTCTTCCTTGGTCGCACCGTCATCCATGAAACGGTCGATATGGGGAATAACGTTGAAAGCGATCTGCTTGGTGAACTGCGCGACCGTCGGCGGATCGTTGACGAACGTGCCCTTGGTCTGGGCGAACAGTTCGTCCATGCCGTCCTTGCCGGCGCCCGAAACGGCCTGATAGGTCGAGACCACGATGCGCTTGATCCGGAACAGATCATGCAGCGGCTTGAGCGCCACCAGCATCTGCGCGGTCGAGCAGTTCGGGTTGGCGATGATGCCACGGCTCGCCTTGCCAATCGCTGCCGCGTTTACTTCCGGCACGATCAGCGGCACGCCCGGTTCCATGCGGAAATGCGACGTGTTGTCGATCACCACACAGCCCGCAGCCGCAGCCTTCGGCGCATAGACGGCCGAAATCGCTCCGCCCGGCGAAAACAGCGCAATATCCCAGCCCTTGAAGTCGAACGTCTCGAGGTTCTGGACCTTCAGGACTTTCTTGTCCCCGAAAGAAATCTCACGCCCGGCCGACCGCGGAGAGGCCAGCGCCACAACTTCATCGACCGGAAAGTCCCGCTCCGCCAGAATTCGCAGCAGTTCACGCCCCACCGCACCCGTGGCGCCAACAACCGCAACCCGATAACCCATGATCTTTTCCCGTTCCCTGAAAATCAGCCCGAAAAGGGCAGACGCTTTAAAAGCGCCGACAAACGGTGCCGCCGCAGTTCGTAGCGGGCCTTGCGCCCCGTCGCCATGTAGTTGAGCTGGATCGCATACCGTGTTCCCACGAACTGCCGGTGCCCGTGCCAGGTTGCCGGACCGTTCGGGAACACCAGAAGCGTCCCTTCCGCCGGCGTCACCTCGACGTCGAAATCCTCGACATCATCCGGCCCGTTCAGCAGCCGCAGACAGCCATCGCGCGACGCCCAGTCCTCACCACGCGGATTGAGATACAGCAGGATCGTGACCAGCTTGGCCTCCGAATCCCGATGGATCCGCCCGTCCTTTTCCCGCGTGCGCCCGCGCATTGTCAGCATGGTTGGCGCATCCGCCAGATCCAGCCCGAATTTCTCGGCCACCAGCGCCTTGAGTTTCGGCCCCTGGAGTTCCGCAATCATGGCCGAGACACGCGGCGTCAGCTTCAGCGCTTCCGGCGGAAAAGAGCCGCCGGATTTCATCTCCGGCAACTCCGAGACAACCGCCTTCAGATCGTCATTGCCGATGAAATGCGGCACCACCACATGCGGAAACGGTTTTTCCGCAACGGGCGTGCTCTCGAACGCATCATAATCAAGGGAAATCCTGCTCATGGCGCGGAAGGCTAGACGCGGCCCACGTCGGCGACAAGGCCTATTCCACACATGTGAGACCTGCCTTTTACGAAAGAATATTACCCCCGCAGCGGCTTATGGGCCTTCACCATCCGGCTCGTCGCCAGATAGCGGACATATCCTGCCCCCAGACGGTTCGCGCCACCCGTACAGACATGCGGCCCCGGCTGCGCAGAGACGCGCCCGTCCCAGACCGTATGAAGAAGGCGCGGATCGGTCCGGCATTCCAGCATACGGTGATCCACACCCGACTGGCTGACTTCATCCGTCAGAACCGCATGCGCGGACAGACCGTCCCGACGCAGTTCCTGCGCTCCTGCTGACACATCCGTCAGCGCAAGACCACTTCCCGTCAGAACTGCAAGAAACAGCAGAGCACGCATCAGCGAAACTCCCATCCCAACAAGGCCGGCTCAGGACCGGTCACCAGACTAGACGACTCTCAGCCATGAAAAGTTGCGGCAACTTTGTGGCACGACGAACAGATTTTTGCCTTCAAGCGGTCCGACCACTGGAATTCTGCTCGATTTTCCTGCCTCATTTTTCGCCCCTTCCTCGACCCAAGGCGTCCTCTCATGAACACACGCTCCCTCGTCCTTCCCGAACTGCTTCCCCTTCTTGGAGAGATCCCGACGGTCGATCTTTCTGCTGAATCCCTGCCCGCCTTTCGCGCTGGCCTCGAACAGACTGCCGGACAATCCTTTCTTCAGGCCGAAGACTATCCCGTCATCCTTGAGCGTCTGAACATTCCCGGCACGGAAAACGCACCCCCCATCCGCCTCCTGACCGTCCGTCCCCGCAAGGAGGCCACAGGCCCGCGCCGGGCGCTCCTGCATCTGCATGGCGGCGGCTATTTCGCCGGCCAGCCCGAACTCACCACGACGCAGCTCTGCCAGTTCGCACAGGAACTGGACTGCGTGGTCATCTCCCCGGATTACCGCCTCACCCCGGAACACCCGTTTCCGGCCGCCATCGAAGACGCCTACACGACGCTGTGCTGGATCACGCGCAACGCCGACACCCTCGGGATTGATCCCGCCCGCATCGGCCTGACCGGCGAGAGCGCAGGCGGCGGCCTGGCGGCCGGACTGGCTCTCCTGACCCGGGACCGCGAAGGGCCGGCGCTCCTGTTCCAGAACCTCATCTATCCCGTACTCGACGACCGCACGATCACGGGTCAGCCTGACGCTTCCCCAGTCGGGGGCGAGTTCCTGTGGACCCGCGCCAGCAACACCTTCATGTGGACGGCCCTCCTCAATCCCGTAGCCCCCGGTTCGGCCGATGTCTCGCCCTATGCAGCCCCCGCTCGCGCAACCGATCTGTCCGATCTTCCCCCGGTCTATTTGTGTGTCGGCGCGCTGGACCTGTTCCTGGATGAAGATCTCGCCTATGCGCGGCGTCTGATCCATCAGGGCATCTCCGTAGAACTGGAAATCGTGCCCGGCGCCTGCCATATCTTCGACCAGACAGACACCCCGGTCGCCACCCGCTCCATCGCACGCCGGATCGACGCCATGAAACGCGGCTTCGGTCTCTGACAAAGGATGTTCGGGACAGGCGGAGATTGGCCCTCTTCTGCCAATCCGCTAAACTGCGCGGCCATATGACAGCCCCCGGCCCCGCCTCTCCCCGGCAGGAGCGCGGCCCCCGGGGACACAGGAGACGAGTTCATGGGCGACCATCATGATGACCGGGACGCCATCAATGGCGAAAACACCGTCTATCTGGCGGAGCTGCACACACGCTGGCAGCACGACCCGGCCTCCGTGGACCCGGCTTTCGCGTCCCTGTTCGAGACCCTCGGCTCCGACCGCCTGACCGGCGCGGATACGGCTGATCAGAGCGATGCCAGTGCCGAGAGCCTGAAATTCGCCTATCGCCTGCGCGGACATTCGATCGCAGCGCTGGACCCACTCGGCCTCGCTCCCACACCCAACATCCCCGAACTGACGCCCCCAGGTGCGGACCGGGATCTGATCGCCCGTCTGCGCCGCGCCTATTGCGGCACGACTGCCGCCGAGTTCATGCATCTTCAGGACCCGGCCCAGCGTCAGTGGTGGATCGACCGTCTGGAAAATCCGGCCCCCGGCCCCTCACTGGACCCGAAGCGCATTCTCCTCGCCCTGACCCGTGCCGAGGGCTTCGAGCAGTTCTGCCAGAAGCGCTTCATGGGCATGCGTCGCTTCGGCCTTGAGGGCGGCGAAAGCGTTATCGTGGCCCTGCGCACCCTGATCGATGCCGCGGCACAGGATGACATACGTTCCGTCTCGCTCGGCATGCCGCATCGCGGCCGCCTGAACGTGATGGCCAACATCCTGCGCAAGCCCTTCGCCGCCATTTTCAGCGAATTCGCCGGCGCCTCCTTCAAGCCCGACACCATCGAGGGTTCGGGCGACGTAAAATACCATCTCGGCACCGCCACCACGCTCGAACACGCCGGCCATACCGTCCGCATTTCGCTCCTGCCCAACCCGTCCCATCTGGAAGCAGTGGACCCGGTCGTGCTCGGTCGCGTCCGCGCCGATCAGGACCGCGAAAAGGACCGGGAGCGCCAGCACCATCTGGGCATTCTCGTTCATGGGGACGCGGCCTTCGCGGGACAGGGCGTAGTGTACGAAACCCTCAGCCTCTCGAAGCTGGAAGGCTACCGGACGGGTGGGACGGTTCACGTCATCATCAACAACCAGATCGGCTTCACCACCGTCCAGTCCGACGCCCATTCCGGCCTGCACAACACAGACATCGCCAAATCCGTTCAGGCCCCCATCCTGCACGTCAATGGCGACGATCCCGAAGCCGTCTCCCGCTGCGCGTTCCTGGCGCATGAATGGCGTCGCACGTTCCAGTCCGACATCGTGCTGGATGTCGTCTGCTATCGCCGGCATGGCCATAACGAAGCCGACGAACCCGCCTTCACGCAGCCCGCGATGGTCCACGCCATCCAGTCCCGCGCCACGACCCGCAGCCTCTATGCCGATCACCTGATCCGCACCGGCGTCATGACTGAAGCCGAAGTCGAAGAGATGTGGGCGCATTTCCAGCGCCGGCTGGAAGAACAGTTCGAAAAATCCAAAACCTATCAGCCCGACGGCACGGACTGGCTGGACGGCCCCGAAGATCCGACACGTCTGCAGGACGAGCAGGACCGCATCCAGCCCATGACCGGCGTGCCCCTCAGGCGCCTTCAGGAAGTCGGAGAAGCCATCGGCACGATCCCCGAAGGTCTGGCCGTTCACCCGCGCCTGACCCGACAGATCATTGCCCGCGGCAAGGCCGTCGCCGATGGTGGCCCGATCGACTGGGCCACAGCCGAGGCCCTCGCTTTCGGCACCCTGTCGATGGACGGACATCCCGTCCGCCTGTCCGGGCAGGACAGCCGTCGCGGCACGTTCAGCCAGCGTCACGCCGTCCTGTTCGATCAGGACACAGGACGCGAAGACACGCCCCTGACCCATATCGCGCCCCATCAGGCGCCGCTGAACATCTGGAACTCACCGCTCTCGGAATATGCCGTCCTCGGCTTCGAATACGGCTATTCGCTTGGCGATCCGGAAGCCCTGGTCCTGTGGGAAGCGCAGTTTGGCGATTTCGCCAATGGCGCACAGATCATCCTCGACCAGTTCATTGCCTCGGGCGAAACCAAGTGGCTGCGGACCTCCGGCCTGACGCTCCTGCTGCCGCATGGCTATGAAGGCGGCGGCCCGGAGCATTCCTCGGCCCGCCCCGAGCGCATCCTTCAGCTTTGCGCCGAAAACAATATGCGCGTGTGCGACATCACCACGCCTGCCAACTATTTCCACGCCCTGCGCCGCCAGATCGCCCGCCGTTGCCGCAAGCCGCTGGTCGTCTTCACGCCCAAATCCCTGTTGCGCAACAAGGATGCGGTCTCGATGCTGGACGAAATGGGGCCGCACACGCGCTTCCAGCCCGTCATCGCGGACCCGGCAAAGGAAGACGGCGCACGGCGTATCATCCTTTGCACCGGCAAGGTCTATTATGATCTCGCTGCCGAACGGACGCGCCAGAACCGTGACGACGTCGCCATCATCCGCGTCGAGCAGCTCTACCCGTTCCCGCATCATGCCCTGATGGAGCAACTCGCCCGTCATCCGGAAGCGGAACAGGTCCTGTGGTGTCAGGAAGAGCCGCAGAACAACGGCGCCTGGATTTTCGTGGATCGTCGCATCGAACGCGCGCTTCGAGGCTGCAATCATCGCGTGCAGCGCCCGGACTATGTTGGTCGCGAAAGCGCGGCTTCTCCCGCAACTGGGCTACCGGGCGTCCATGCCGCCCAGCAGGAAAAGCTGGTTCAGGACGCCCTGTCCTGAACCTTCCCGGCCTGAGAAAAACTCAGGTCGGACCACCCTGATAGCCGTAGCTGCTCCGGCCCGCCCCGACATTTCCATAGTCATCGCCGCGGAACTGCCGCGATCCCTGACCACCATAATCCGGGCCACAGGCCGCAAGAGCTGCCAGCAGCGCAAGCGCCACCCCAATCCGAACGCGCGTCATCAGCGTTTCCTCTTATTATCGTTTCCTCGCGTCACACTACGCCGCCAGACCGCCACGCGCCACAACCTGTCCCGCCAGAGACAGAATGGTATTTTCAGAATTCGCAGGAAAATGGTGAACCGGCTGGGACTCGAACCCAGGACCATTCGATTAAAAGTCGAATGCTCTACCAACTGAGCTACCGGTTCATCCGCACGCTGGCTACCTCACAACCCATGAGGGCGTCAACCTCGCCATCCGGAAAAACAGGCTTTCGTCCCCATCCACCGGACAATGCGACACCTCGCTTCATGGTCTCCCGCGCCGAAAGAGGCTATGGGCGCGACGTCCTGCGTTTCCTGACCACAGCCACCCCTTTTCCAGTCCGAAAGGAAGAAACAGATGCCCATCGAGATTCTTCCCGGTCTGCGGATTGAAGAGGACGAACTGAAAGTCACCTATATCCTGGCCTCCGGGCCGGGAGGACAGAACGTCAACAAGGTGGCCACGGCCGCACAGCTCCGGTTCGATGCCGCGCGCTCTCCGGCCCTGTCAGACCGCATCCGGACACGCCTGATCGAACTCGCAGGCAGCCGGGCGACCCAGAATGGCGAAATCATCATTACGGGTCGCCGTTTTCGCACACAGCAGAGAAACCGTGAGGACGTCATCGAACGCCTGGCAGAGCTGATCCGCAAGGCGGCTCACCGCCCCACTTTCCGCGTAGCCACCCGTCCCGGAAGAGCAGCCCGGCAGCGTCGCCTTGACGGAAAATCACACCGGGCCGGCATCAAACACAACCGCAAGGTCCGCCTGGACGACTGACACTGATTGGTGCGTTAAAGTAACAAGGCTCTCCTTCCCTACAGCACTTCCGGCTCATCCCGCCCCCTCAATCGGAAATATGTTTCTCAAAGCATATTCCTTTCGGAATTTCATTTCTTGTTTTTCGGAAGCACAAACATCTTGTTGCTATTCTGCAACAGGACGGAAATCTGTTGCAAGAATCATTTTTGCTGCTTTCATGTAACGAATTTTTATCATTACTATCCAGAAACCCCCTCTGAACCCAAGAGCGGCGTCTCATGGAGGTATAGAAGTAGTAATGAAATCCCGGCATCGCATCTCCCTGCTCGTAACGACGGCAGTTTCCGTCATGCCCTGCATGTCTGCCCTGGCCGCAACCACCACGGCGCATCCCGCCACACGCCATCACAGCGCTAAACCCAGCAGCGCCGCTCACAGTGCTGCCCATCCTGCGGCTACGACGGCCACACCCGCCGTTGTCGCCCCCCGCAAGAAGAAGACGGACGTCAATTTCACGGGCGAAGCCGAGACAATCAACGTCACCACCGGGACCCATGCGACCAACCGCAAGGCCCGTGAAAGCTCGTCCCCCGTCAGCGTGATTTCGGCTGCAACACTGCGCCATTCCGGCATGATGAACGTCGCGGATGCCCTGACCCGGACCTATGCCTCCATCAACGTGCAGGCCATGGGCGCGGATTCTTCCGCCCTGACGTCTTCCATCCAGATGCGCGGCCTTGGGCCGAACGAAGTCCTGGTCCTGGTAGACGGCAAGCGCCGCCACAACACGGCCAACATCACGGCCGATGCCGGCCCGCAGTTCGGCTCCACGGGTGCTGATCTGAACACGATCCCCGCCAGCGCCATCGACCATATCGAAGTGCTGGAAGACGGTGCCGCCGCGATGTACGGCTCCGACGCCATTGCGGGCGTGGTGAATATCATCACCAAGAAGCAGGCTCACGGCATGCACACTTCGGTGCAGACCGGTGCGAACGCCTATAACGGCGACGGCTGGCAGTACAAGGTGGACGCCGATGGTGGCGTAAAATGGGGCAATGACGGCTACCTGCACATCAGCGGCGAAGTCTACCACACCGACCACATGGTCGTCGGCGCACGCGACCACCGCCTGATCGGAAGCTGGCCCAACAACGCCACCACGACCGGATATTATAACGGTGTCGTTCCGAACGCGATGAACGTGCCCGCTGATTCCAACAAGATCATGAGCACGCCCGAAGAAACCCGCGAAAGCCTCGCCATCGATTTCGGCAAGACCATTACCGAAGGCGTGAATTTCTACGGCCTCATCACCTACATGCACCGCCATGGCGAAGCGTACGAAAACTACCGGACCCCGGCGATCGCGCCGACCATGTACCCGGCTGGCTTCTCCCCGCTCGAAACATCGGAAGAAAACGATTACGCCGCCACGCTCGGCCTCAAAGGCGACAATTTCTTTGGTTTCGACTGGGACCTGAGCACCACTTATGGTGCTGACGGCAACAAGATCGGCAACAAGAACACCGCCAATACAGGCATGCTCGCCAGCACCTGCTCGACCGATCCGACCTCGTCCTATTATTCGACCGATGGCTGCGGCTGGTCGCCCAGCTCCACGCGCGCCGAGACCTATCGCATGGCGCAGTGGACCAACAATCTGGACTTCCGCCGCCAGTTCAACATCGCCCATACCGTTCCGATGACGCTGGCCTTTGGTGGCGAGCATCGCCTCGAAACCTATCAGATCAAGGCCGGTACTCCGCCATCCTATGAACTGGGCGGGACGCAGGGCTATGCCGGTCTCGGTCCCAACAGCGCCGGCAACTGGAGCCGCGACATCTGGGCGGCCTATGTCGATGGCGACTTCCACCCCCTCAAGCACTGGGATCTCGATTTCGCCGGCCGCTTCGAGCACTACACCGATGTCGGCAACACGGAGAACGGCAAGGTCTCGACCCGTTATGACGTGACGAGCAAGATTGCGCTTCGTGGCACCATCAGCACCGGCTTCCGTGCGCCGACGCTGGCCGAGCAGCACTACAGCGCCATGAACGTGGATCCGACCGGCGCTTCCGGCCTGCTGCCCGTCAGCTCAACGGCCGCCCGCGTCCTAGGGGCAAGCGCCCTGAAGCCGGAACGTTCCGTCAGTGCCAGCGGCGGTATCGTCGTGGAGCCGGTGAAGAACTTCCACGTCGAAGCGGATGTCTACCAGATCAATCTGCGTGACCGCATCGTGGGTGGTGGCACCGTCAAGGGCGAGTCCGCCATCGAGGCCATCGAGGCCATGGGATACTCCCTGCCGCTTAACAGCATCACGGCCGACAACGTATCCGCGTACTACATGACCAACGGCGCCAGCACCCGCACGCAGGGTCTGGATATCAAGGCGGACTACATGATCCGCTTCCACAATGCCGGTAACCTGAACCTCAGCATGGCGCTGGACCTGAACCGCACGCGCCTGCACCACAACGGTACCGACACCAACGGCAATCCGCTGCTGAATGCGCAGAACATCGCCTACATCACGACCGCCTATCCGCGCAGCAAGATCATCCTGAACGCGCTATATACGGTCGGAAAATGGGACTTCAACGTCCGCCAGACACGGTATGGCGAAACCACGTCCATGCTGACCTACTATGACTGGACGGACAAGACGCTCCCCTGCCCGAGCGGTGGAAGCCTGGCCTATTCCAACAGCTGCTTTGCGCAGTTCAAGAATACGCCGCGCTGGCTGACGGATATCGAAGTCGGCTACCGCTTCAACAGCAACTGGCATCTGGCGATCGGCGCGAACAACATCTTCAACGTCCGCCCCCGTCGCGTCCAGCAGGTCAACAACTCCCGCGGCGCCCAGATCTACGATCAGTTCTCGCTGCAGGTGCCCATCACCGGCGGTTACTACTACGGACGGATCAACGCCAACTTCTGAGCCCGTTTTCAGACTATCCTACAAGAAAAGGCGTCCCATACAGGGGCGCCTTTTTCCGTTGGGGCCTTGCCCTACACCCACACGGGGAGAATGGACAAAAAAAAGCCTCATCCCCGAAGGGATGAGGCTTTTTCCGTTTCAGACCGTCTGGTCTCAGGCGGTGTGAGCCGTTTCGGCTTCACCTTCGGAAACCAGCACGTACGGACCTGCGGCCAGAACCTGAATGGCCAGCATACCGAGACTGTTCGGCTGGCGGGCCGTCAGGGACAGCACAGCGTTGCCGTTGGTCCAGCGGGCGGCCGCATCGTCCTGAACGTCCCAGCCTGCCAGGCCGGCATCGGTCAGATGCTGATCGATGCGGATTGTGTTGCCCGAGTCGAACAGCGTGACTTCACCAACCAGAACGCCGAGCTGACGGCGGTCATCCACGAACGGTCCGACCGTTTCGCTCGGACGGAAGGTACGGGACACGAGGCGCACTTCCGTCACATCGGACGGGATCATGAACATCGCGCGGCCATTGGCCGTCCGGACCTGATGGATGGTCTGACCCGTGCTGGTGACGAGGTGCAGACCGGCATCTTCGGTCAGGGCCGGAGCCTCGATGGTGTTTTCAAGACCGGCTGCGATGGCGCGGGCCTCGATCTCACGGAAGATCGGCTCGACCACTTCGCGGCTGACAACCAGCGGGGCTGCCGCATCATCGTTCCAGTTGCGTGCACGGCCACCGAGCGAAACGACGGTACCGTTCTGGCGGAAGGAATGACGGTTGCCAGTGTCGAGATAGCTTTCCGTCAGCATGCCGTCCGCCATGATGACGGAGTGCTCGGCCGTTTCCACGTGGAAGTAGTCGTAGGACGGAAGGGAGCGGTCATAGATCACGGAACGACCGTTCACGAGCATACGCGCCGGCACGAAACCACCGTTCAGGAACAGGCAGTGTTCCGGGGTGACCAGCATGTCCTTGTAAGGCACGCCCTCGGCGAGCGCGTCCTTCAGGATGCGGACCGGATAACCGGCTTCGGCATCGCTCAGACCAGCCTTGGCAAGCATGTGCGCACGTCCAGCCCAAGTCACGGTCCGCTCCACGGCTTCGCCGTTCACGAAGGCCAGAACCGTGCTGCCCAGACGCAGGCTCTCGACAGCGACATCACCTTCCGGCGTGCGGATCATGCTGCCAGCGAGGAAGCAGGTCGTGACGCCGGCATCTTCGACAATCCAGCCATTGGTGCCGTCCTGGACGATGGATGCCGTGGCAGCAGGTGTGAAACCGTCAGCCGTATGGATGTTGCCATAGGTCAGCTCGCGACCGTCAGCCAGCGTGATCGTCAGGGTGTAGGAGCCATCGTCATTCGGCGTGTAGGTGGCAGCCGTCGGAGCGGATGTGACACCGGAGATACCGAAATGCGTGTTGGCGGACACACCGTTGATGACGATGTTCTGGTTGTTGGCCGAGTTGTTATGCAGGAAGCCGTTGGCTTCGACATAAACCGTATTTACCGTCGAAGGATCAACATTGATGGTGTTGATGCTTTCGCTCGGATCCAGGAACAGGCTGCTGTCCTGCGACAGGTTGACCGTGCCGCCACTGATCCAGAGCGGGTTGGTCGCCGAGCCCAGCGTGGCGTTGATCAGGTTGATCGTGCCGCCGTTATTGACGTTGTTGGTATCGAACACGACGTTGTTGTCGTTGTTCATGATCGTGATCGTACCGTCGTCACGGTTCATCGTGACGCCGCCGAGTTCAACCTTCGACGGGGTGTTGATCAGGATCGTGCCGTCGTTTTCGAAGCCTGCCGTGGCAAAGACATAGCCGTTGTAGTTGTTACCGCCATTTGCCGTGATTTCCAGCGTGCTGTTCTGCCAGACGCTGAGGCTGCGGATCTGGTTGTAGGACGGTGCGTTGGCGACAACGGTGAACGACGTGGTGTTGCCGGTATAGCCAACATTGACGTCGGCATTCTGCTCGCTCTGCGGAATGGCGTCGCCGTTGTAGGAATTACCTGTCGTGTCAACGGGCTGGTTCTTGCTGTTATACAGCGTCCAGTTCTTCGGATCGTACCAGTCACCGCCGGTGGCGGGACCGGTCCAGCGCCATGCGGCATCGTGATTGTGATAGCTGACGGCGTTGGTGCTGTACTGGGAGGTGTCACCACCGGCGCTGGCTGCAGCAGCGGCCGTCGAAGCCATCTGCTGGTGCAGATCGCTTGTAGCATAAGACGCCGAAGCCGTGCTCGTACCGGCATCTTCAACCAGCCAGCCGTTCGATCCGTCCTGGACGATCGTGGCCTGGGCAGCAGGCGTGAAGCCGTCTGCGACATGAACCGTCGGGTAGGTGATGGAACGACCGTTATCGAGATTGATCGTCAGGGTGTAGGACCCGTCGGAGTTCTCGGTGTAGGTGGCGGCGGTCGGCTTGGAAGAGCCGCTCAGAATGCCGAAATGGGTGTTTTCGGACACACCGTTGATGACGGTGCCCTGTACGGAACCGCTGTTGTTGGAGTTGCGGTCGTTGACATAGATGGTGTTGACGCTTGCCGGATCGACATTGAGCGTGGAGCCTTCACCATACAGGTCTGCAACGAGCGTGCTGTTCTGCTGAAGGTTGATCGTACCGCCGGAGACGGTAACGGGAGCGTCCACGCTGCCGAGGGTCGAGTTGATCAGATTCAGCGTACCGTTGTTCAGATATGCGTCATCAAACGTCACGTTCCCGTCGTTGTTCATGATCGTCAGGGTGCCATCACCCGTCGGCACGCCACCGAGTTCGACCTTCGACGGGGTATCGATGATAATCGTGCCGTGGTTTTCCAGACCAGCCGTTGCGAAAACGTTTCCATTTCCGCCCTGCGCAGTAATCTTCAGGGTGCTGTTCTGCCAGACGCTGAGGCTACGGATCTGGTTGTAAAGTACAGCGTTGGAGACGACCACGTTCGGCGTAGCGTTGCCCGAGTAGCCAACATTAACATCAGCATTCTGCTCGCTTTGGGGGATAGCATCGTTACTGAAGGACTCGCCGTTCGTGTCCACCGGATTGCCGTTGTTTTTCAGAACCCAGTTGCTCGGATCGGACCAGTCGCCACCCATCGCGGAGCCATTCCAGTCCCAGGCATAGTCGTGCTGGTGAAAGCTGGTTTCGCTGCTGTTGTAGGTGACGTCGTCGGTTCCGTTGGTCGTATCGGCCATGATGAGATCTTCCAAAAAGATTTCCGGCAGAGACTCGCCGGAGCGTGTTTGGGAATTGCTAACGGTTTCAAATAAATTGCGCAAGTTAATAATATACAAACTAAGACCCGCATTCTTGCGTGGATTTGTGAATCTTTCGTGCGCGTGACATTTCCTGCCGCCTGAGGGAAGCTTGAGGGAACAGGAACCATCCACGACACAGACGCTTCCTGCGGGAGCCGGGTGTGGCGTGTCGGCGACGCATGCGGTATGCTCGGGCAACTGAATTCTAGCGTGGTGACCTGTCTTGACCGAGCTGACCGAGCCGACTGATCTGACCCCTTCCGGCCGTCTTCCTGTGACGATCGAGGAGGAAATGCGCTCCTCCTATCTGGCCTATGCGATGTCCGTGATCGTATCGCGTGCGCTGCCGGATGTGCGGGACGGTCTGAAGCCGGTCCATCGCCGTATTCTCTACGCCATGCGCGAAAGCGGCTTCACGGCCGACAAGCCCTACCGCAAATCGGCGCGTGCCGTCGGTGACGTGATGGGTAAATACCATCCGCATGGTGACAGCTCGATCTATGACGCCATGGTCCGGATGGCGCAGCACTGGTCGATGCGCGTCAAGCTGATCGACGGTCAGGGCAATTTCGGTTCGGTGGACGGTGATAGTCCGGCGGCCATGCGTTACACCGAGGCCCGTCTGGCCAAGGCGTCGTCCTTCCTGCTGGATGACATTGAGCGCGATACCGTCGATTTCCAGCCGAACTATGACGAGAGCGAGAACGAGCCGAAGGTCCTTCCGGCCGTCTTCCCGAACCTGCTCGTCAATGGTGCAGCCGGTATTGCCGTCGGCATGGCAACCAACATCCCGACGCATAATCCGGGTGAGGTCATCGACGCCACGCTGGCCATGATTGCCAATCCGGCCATCGAACTCGACGAGCTGATGCAGATCATCCCGGGTCCGGATTTCCCGACGGGCGGCATCATTATGGGCCGCAGCGGCATCCGTCGCGCCTATGAGACGGGTCGCGGCTCCATCCCGGTACGCGCCCGCGCTGAAATCGAGGAGATCCGCAAGGACCGTCAGGCCATCATCATCACCGAGATCCCGTATCAGGTGAACAAGGCCACGTTGCAGGAAAAGATCGCCGATCTGGTGCGGTCCAAGGAAATCGAAGGCATTTCCGACATCCGCGACGAGTCCGACCGTTCGGGTATGCGCGTTGTCATCGAACTCAAGCGCGATGCGACCCCGGATGTGGTGCTGAACCAGCTCTACCGCTTCACGCAGCTCCAGACGTCCTTCAGCGCCAACATGCTGGCGCTCGACGACGGCAAGCCTCGGACGATGGGGCTGAAAGACATCCTGGAAGCCTTCCTGCGCTTCCGCGAGGAAGTCATCCTGCGCCGCGCCCGCTTCGATCTGAACAAGGCCCGTGACCGCGGGCATCTGCTGGTCGGTCTGGTTCTGGCCGTTGCCAATATCGACGAGGTCATCGCGCTGATCCGCGCGGCTCCGGACGCCGCCACGGCGCGTGAATCGCTGATGGCCCGCGAATGGGACGCTTCGGAAGTCGTCCCGCTGCTGGAGCTGATCCACGACGAAGGCAATGTCATCATCGATGGCAAGGTCCGCCTGACGGAAGCCCAGGCCCGTGGCATTCTGGAACTGCGCCTGCAGCGCCTCACGGGGCTGGAGCGCGAGAAGATCCAGGGCGAACTGGGCGAAGTCGCGCAGAAAATCGGCGAACTGCTGGCGATCATCGAGAGCCGCCCGCGCCGGATGGAAGTCATGCGCGAAGAGCTTCTGGCCGCCCGTGCGGAAGTCGCCACACCGCGCGTGACAGAAATTTCCGACGCACTCGGTGACCAGACCGATGAGAGCCTGATCGAGCCAGGCCAGATGGTCGTCACCATCACGCGCGACGGCTTCATCAAGCGCACGCCGCTGGAGGTCTTCCGCTCCCAGAACCGTGGCGGCCGTGGCCGCACGGCCTCCGGACGCCGTGGGGACGATATCATCGTCCGCAGCTTCAATGCGCACACACATCAGTGGGTGATGTTCTTCTCCTCGGGCGGCAAAGCCTACCGGATGAAGGTCTGGCACCTGCCGGAAGCCGCGCCGACCGCCAAGGGCCGTGCGCTGGTCAACCTGCTGCCGGAACTGGGAACAGACTCCATCACAGCCGTTCTGCCGCTGCCGCAGGATGAGGAGCTGTGGGAAGACCTGCACCTCGCCTTCGCCACGGCCAGCGGTAATGTGCGTCGCAACCGCCTGAGCGATTTCCGCAACATCCGCGCTTCCGGCCTGATTGCCATGAAGCTGGATGAAGGCGACTCCCTCATCGGCGTGGCAACCTGCCGTGAAGGTCAGGACGTGTTCCTAGCGACGAAGAATGCACGCTGCATCCGCTTCCAGATCACGGACGAGACGCTGCGCGTGTTTGCCGGTCGTGGCAGCACAGGCGTGCGCGGCATCCGTCTGGGCGAGGGCGATGCGGTCATCTCGCTGTGCATCCTCAATCACGTGGATGCGAGCGTCGAGGAACGTGCAGCCTATCTGCGCATGGCCAATGCCAAGCGCCGCGCCGAAAATGCCGCCCTGGACGACAGCGCCGAGGACGAAACCGTTTCTGGTGATGAGGAAACGGTCGAGATCACGGGTGATCTGACGCAGGAGCGTTTCGAAGAGCTGGAGCAGCAGGAGGAAATCCTCCTGACCGTGACGGATGGCGGCTTCGGCCGGCGCTCTTCGGCCTATGATTACCGTGTCTCGGGCCGTGGCGGTCAGGGCATCACCAACATGACCTTCTCCGCAAACCGTCGCGGCAAGGAAGTGGTGGGCACCCTGCCGACGCTCGATGGAACGGACGTCATGCTGGTGACGGATACGG
Source organism: Gluconobacter oxydans (assembly GCF_006539685.1). Lineage (GTDB taxonomy): Bacteria > Pseudomonadota > Alphaproteobacteria > Acetobacterales > Acetobacteraceae > Gluconobacter > Gluconobacter oxydans. The sequence goes on along the minus strand of NZ_BJNM01000004.1, from coordinate 5,733 downwards.
GCCGCCTGATCCGCCTGCCGGTGTCGCAGGTCCGTGTCATGTCCCGTCAGGCCAGCGGTGTTACGCTGTTCCGCCTGAATGATACCGAGACCGTCATCTGCGTCTTCCCCGTTCTCGAAGACGACACGGAAGAGGGCGATACCGACGAAGGCTCCGAAGCCGGTGCCAAGGTGATTGGCGAGGCCGGTGCCTCCGAGGCCGCTCCAGAAGCGCCTGCCGCTGGTGACGATGCTGCACCTGACGCCTGAGGCGCGCACGGATCCACGTGTCGGGTTCTATCCCGGCACGTTCGATCCGGTAACGTTCGGGCATCTGGACATCATCCACCGGGCTTCTGCCTTGTTCGACCGCCTGCTGGTTGGCGTGGCGGTCAATGAAGGCAAGCAGCCGCTTCTAGATCTGGAAGCACGGCTTGCAGCTCTTCGGCATGAGGTGGCAAGGCTTCCTCATGCAGACCGGATCGAGGTCGTCGGTTTTGATACGCTGCTGGTTGATGCCGTTCGGCAGGCCGGGGCAGGAACTGTTGTCCGAGGGCTGCGGTCGGGCGGTGATTTCGACTATGAAAGCCAGCTTTCCGGCGCACTGCGTCGTCTGGCACCGGAAATCGAGACGGTCTTCCTGCTGTCTTCTGAAGAACATCGCAGCACGGCCAGCAGGATCGTGAAGGAAATCGCACGGCTGGGGGGCGATATTTCTCCCTTCGTCAGCGAAGATGTTGCACGTATCGTCTTGTCGAAACTGGGCCGAGGGCCGACATAAGAACCTTCAATGATTTCTGGAAGGTTCCAAGATGTCCGATACTGCAGTGCCCGACGGCAACAAGCTGGTTTTCGAGCTCAAGACTGGCAAGGTCGTCATCGAGCTGCGCCCTGACCTGGCTCCGTTGGCGTGCGAGCGCCTCAAGCTCCTGGCCACCGAAGGGTTCTATAACGGCGTGGCATTCCATCGCGTGATCGAGGGCTTCATGGCCCAGGGTGGCGATCCGACGGGAACCGGCACGAGCGGCAGCTCCTATCCGGACCTCAAGGCCGAATTCACGGACAAGGCCAAGTTCGAGCGCGGCACGGTGGGCATGGCCCGCACGATGGCACCCCACTCCGCCAACAGCCAGTTCTTCATCATGTTCGCCGACAGCCCGCATCTGAACGGTCAGTACACGATCGTCGGCAAAGTGATCGAAGGCATGGAATACGTGGACCAGATCAAGCGCGGTTCGGGCGCAGGTGGCGTGGTCAAGGACCCCGACACCATTCTCAAGGCTTATGTCGAGGCCTGAGTCCCGCTAAAAAGCAGGAACACGGAAAGGCCGGTGCAGGAATGCACCGGCCTTTTTTATTGCCTTTTCCCGGACGAACGCATCATACCCCCGTTCATAAGTGGTACTTATGAACAGATAGAAACATAAGATTTCACTCTCCTTTTTCAGAATCGTATGGTCGTCACGATCAGAAAAGGAAGAATAACAATGATGATCAGAAAGAAAGCTCTGGTATTCGACGCAGTATTACTGTCCTGCGCTCTTGCCCTGTCCGCCTGCTCAGGCGGTGTTGCCAATGGAACCGACGGCCGGAGCCATTTTGCCAACACGGTTGCTGTGATGACGCCGGACCCGGCCAGTATTCCGGACCGCGCGGTCTTTTAAGACCCGGCCCACGGGCTGACGGAAAATGCTACGCATGGCGGATGTCGGCTGACATCCGCCATTTTTTTATCTGCTACCCGGTTTTCCTGACCGGATCAGAACGGGATTTCGTCGTCCAGATCGTTGTCCGGCGGGGCATCCCAGCCGCCATTGCTGCCACCCGAGCGGTTTCCACCGGAAGCACCGCCCGTGTTCCCGCGGGAGCCACCGCCGAAACCACCCGAGCCGCCTCGGCTTCCGCTGCCGAAGCCGCCACCACCGCCATAGCCACCGCCGTTGTCAAAACCGCCATCATCGCCGCCACCGCCGCGATTGCTGTCGATCAGCACCAGATCACCGCGGAAACGGTCGATCACGACTTCGGTCGTGTATTTTTCCTGGCCGGACTGGTCGGTCCATTTGCGGGTGCGGAGTTCGCCCTCGATGTAGACCTTGCGGCCCTTGCGCAGATAACGCTCGGCAACATCGGCCGTGCGCTCGTTGAAGATCACCACGCGATGCCACTCGGTGCGCTCCTTGCGCTCACCCGACTGCTTGTCGTTCCAGGTGTCGGACGTCGCAACAGTCAGGTTGACGATCTTCGCCCCCGACTGCGTGTTGCGGACTTCCGGATCCTTGCCCAGATTTCCGACCAGAATCACCTTGTTGACGCTGCCTGCCATTCCCGTCCCAACCAATTTTCTCGAATTGTTCTTTTCATACGTGCGTAAGTCCCCATCTAATGGGGAACAATCCGACGCCATTCAAGCGCGTTTGATCTCACAACTACCTTTTCTCCATATTCCGGGGTCTCCGTGAGCTTTCCAGACAATCATTCGATCCGCGTCCGTGGGGCCCGCGCCCATAATCTCAAGAATATCGATGCCACGATCCCCCGTGATTCCCTGACGATCATCACGGGTCTCTCGGGCTCCGGAAAATCCTCCCTGGCCTTCGACACGATCTATGCCGAAGGCCAGCGGCGCTATGTGGAAAGCCTCTCCGCCTATGCCCGCCAGTTCCTCGAACTGATGGGCAAGCCGGATGTGGATTCCATCGAAGGTCTTTCTCCGGCCATCTCGATCGAGCAGAAAACCACCTCCAAGAACCCCCGCTCAACCGTGGGGACGATCACGGAAATCCACGATTACATGCGTCTGCTCTGGGCGCGTGTCGGCATTCCCTATTCCCCCGCGACCGGCCTGCCGATCGAGGCGCAGACCGTCAGCCAGATGGTGGACCGCGTCATGGCCATGCCGGACGGCATGCGCCTGATGCTGCTCGCACCCGTCGTGAGGGACCGCAAAGGCGACTGCAAGCGCGAACTCGCCGAGCTGACGCGCAAGGGCTTCACCCGCGTGAAGATCGACGGCGAACTGTATGAAATCGCCGAAGCCCCGGAACTGAACCGCAAGACGCGTCATACCGTCGAAGTCGTGGTGGACCGGATTGTCGTCAAGGAAGGGATTGAATCCCGCCTGGCCGACAGTTTCGAGACCGCGCTCGAACTCTCCGACGGTCTGGCGTACGCCGAGGAAGTCAAACGTGCGGGCGAAAAAGAAGCCCCGGCGCATGTCGTGTTCTCGTCCCGCTTCGCCTGTCCCGTTTCCGGCTTTACGATCGAGGAGATCGAGCCGCGCCTGTTCTCCTTCAACGCGCCGATGGGCGCCTGCCCGGTCTGTGACGGCATCGGCACCGAAACCCATTTCGACGCGAACCTGATCGTCCCGGATGACAGCCTGACGCTGGCCGAAGGCGCCATCGCCCCGTGGAAGGGTGCAAGCACGGACTGGTACGACCAGACGCTCGCCGCCCTCGCCCGCCATTGCGGCGACAACATGAACACACCCTGGAGCGAGCTTCAGCCCGCGACGCAGGATCTCATCATCAACGGTTCGAAAGAGCCGATCGACATTCCCTACAGCGATGGCGGGAAAGTCCATATCATCACCAAGCCGTTCGAAGGCGTATTGAAGAACCTGCGCCGCCGCATGGCCCAGACGGACAGCATGTGGGTGCGCGAAGAGCTCTCCCGCTACCAGTCCGAAAAGCCTTGCCATGCCTGCCACGGCGCACGCCTCAAGCCCGAAGCCCTGTGCGTGAAGGTCAAGGACCTCAACATCGCCGAAGCTTCGGACATGCCCATCCGCAAGGCGCTCGACTGGTTTTCCACCGTGGAAGCCACCCTCACGCCCCAGCGCGCCGAGATCGCCCGACGCATCCTGCGTGAAATCACGGACCGGCTGCACTTCCTCGATGATGTCGGGCTGGACTACCTTACCCTGTCGCGTGGTTCCGCGACCCTGTCCGGCGGCGAGAGCCAGCGTATCCGTCTGGCCTCGCAGATCGGTTCGGGCCTGACGGGCGTGCTGTATGTGCTGGACGAACCCTCCATCGGCCTGCATCAGCGCGATAACGAACGCCTGCTTGGTACGCTCGACCGCCTCAAGCGCCTCGGCAACACCGTCATCGTCGTCGAACATGACGAGGACGCCATCCGCGCCGCCGACTACCTGATCGACATGGGACCGGGCGCGGGCAAGCTCGGCGGCGAAGTCATTGCCGTCGGCACCCCGGCAGAGGTCGCCAAAAATCCCAACAGCATCACCGGCGCCTATCTGTCAGGCCGCAAGGTCATTCCCGTCCCGACCGAACGCCGCAAGCCCAGCGGCATGCTGACCCTGCACGGCGCACGCGGGAACAACCTCAAGGATCTGACGGTCGATTTCCCGCTCGGTACCTTCATCGCCGTCACGGGTGTTTCGGGTGGTGGTAAATCCACGCTGGTCATCGACACGCTCTACAAGGCGCTGTCCCGCCAGCTCATGAAATCGAGCCAGACGCCGCTGCCCTATGACCGTCTGGAAGGCGTGGACAATCTCGACAAGATCATCGAGATCGACCAGTCCCCGATCGGCCGCACGCCACGCTCGAACCCTGCGACCTATACGGATCTGTTCGCTCCGATCCGCGACTGGTTCGCCGAACTGCCCGAGTCCAAGGCACGCGGCTACAAACCGGGCCGCTTCTCCTTCAACGTGAAGGGCGGTCGCTGCGAAGCCTGTCAGGGCGACGGCGTTCTCAAGATCGAGATGCACTTCCTGCCGGATGTGTACGTGACCTGCGACACCTGCAAGGGCGCGCGCTACAACCGCGAAACGCTGGATGTAAAGTTCCGCGGCAAGTCCATCGCGGACGTGCTGTCCATGACCGTGGACGAGGCCCTGCCGTTCTTTCAGGCCGCCCCCAAGATCCGAGACCGTCTCGCCATCCTGCAACAGGTCGGGCTGGGCTATGTCGCCCTCGGCCAGCAGGCCACCACGCTCTCGGGCGGTGAGGCCCAGCGCGTCAAACTGTCCAAGGAACTGGCCAAGCGCGCCACTGGCCGCACGGTCTATATTCTCGACGAACCCACGACCGGGCTGCACACCGAAGACGTCCGCAAGCTGCTTGAAGTACTCCACACCCTCGTCGATCAGGGCAACACGGTTCTGGTGATTGAGCACAATCTGGAAGTCATCAAGACGGCCGACTGGCTGATCGACATCGGCCCCGAAGGCGGGGACGGCGGCGGTCAGGTTGTCGCAGCCGGAACGCCGGAAGACATCGCCGCGTGCAAGGCCAGCCATACCGGCCGCTTCCTCGCCCCGCTGCTGGACGCACCGGGCGCAAGACAGCCGCGCAAGGTCACGGCCACCAAGGTTACGCAGGCCATGCTCGCCGCCAGCCTGCCACCGCCAAAAGCCGAACGCACAGCCGCGAAAAAGGCAAAGGCCGCCAAAGAGAAAGCAGCGGAAAAAGCTACTGAAAAGAAGCCCAGAGGCCGCCCCGCCGGATCCCGCAACAAAACCAAAGCCTGAAGCCGGTCGTGTCCTGAAGAGTCAGTCTCTCTTCAGGACAAGAACCCCAGAACATAAGCCAGCCCAAACACCCCCAGAACCGTACCGTTGAACAGGACATGGCACAGAGCTGTCGTCCAGAAAGGACTGATCCCCACATCCTTCTCGGCAGTCAGGAAACAGAAATAGAAACAGCTTCCGCTCACCAGCCCGGTACAGAGCGCAGTCAGGGCACTCCGTCCAAAATCACCGCCATAATGCCCGTAGGTGTTT